>JAJDTF010000163.1 GCA_022827265.1 Acidimicrobiia bacterium
TTCCGATCTCAACGCCTCAATACGAGCGCGCTCCAACGCGCTCAGCCGTGCTGCCATACTGGACACCTCCACTGGTGGTTGCTCCGTACCAAGACCGGCCATCATGACCGATCACTCGCAACCACCAGTGGAGTTCGCCGACTCATACTTGTCGTCATCTCGATGTGGAATGTTCCGGCCTGACCAGCAGACCAGATCACCCTTTGTGCGGATGCCGCACGCTCCCCAAGTTCCTGAGGAGATGACCTCGAACGGTCCAGCGGGAAGCTCATTGCGGTCGGTGTAGCTGTCTGGCCAGCACGTCAGTTCACGGTCGGGCCGAAGCGCACACGTGTGGTAGCCCCCGGCCTCGATGGCGACGAACGGACCCGGCAGGGCGTCCGACTGGCCGTACTCGTTGTCCCCCCAGCAGAGCGCTTCGCCCTCGGTGTCCAGCGCACAGGTGTGCCCGCTGCTCGACGAGAGCTGGGTGAATTTCCCCCGAGGGGCTTCGGTTTTGCCGAGATAGTCAGAACCCCAACACACCACCGATCCGCTCGTGCGAATCGCACAGGCGTGCTCGGTGCCGACATCAAGCGCCCGAAACCTCCCGCTCGGCGCAGATGCACCGCCTTGCGCGTCAGAACCCCAGCACTCGATGATCGCGTCGTCTCGTAATGCACAGCCGAAGTCCCAACCCACGGTCACCTTGACGTATGCAGGTCCTGATGTGAGCTGCGGTTCAGCCGAGTCGACTCCGGTCATCACACCCCGGTCCTCAGTTCGCGAGACATCGGCAGATGACATGTCTTCACGTGAGTCCTCTGCCGCGTCAAGAGCGTCGGGCGACGAATCCACGTCGGAGGGCGCTGAGTCCGCGGCGTGCGCCGCCGCGATCTCCGGTGGTCCGTCATATGGGTCGGGAGCACAAGCGCTCGCCGCCGCAAGCATCACGAGGACAGCCAGCATCGGACGACGCATCGGTCGGCGGCAGGTTCGCGAACGCCTCGGCGGCGCTGCATTCCTCATGGCGCGTCCGACTGGCCGACGCTGTTGGAACCCCAGCAGGCAATTGTTCCATCCGTACGTACAGCACACGAATGTGACCCCGCAGAGGACACCGCTGCGAAGGTGCCTTCGGGGGCATCTGTCTGCCAGCGGTCGTTCTCGCCCACGCACGAGATCGTTCCGTCGTCGTGTAAGCCGCAGAAGAACTGGATTCCTGCAGTGATGTCCACGTACGGGCGGCCAGGCTCGTATTCGAACACGGGGCTGTTCCAGCCCCAGCACTCCACCATGCCAGCGGTCCGCAATCCACAGCTCAACTGGTCTGCGGCGGCAATTGAACTGAATGTCCCGTCCGGTGAGTCCGCGGCGTACACCGGATAGTTGACGTACTCGCCTCCCCAGCACTCGACCGAGCCATCGAACCGCAAGCCGCAGCTGTGACGGCCACCGGCAGCTACGTCAGTGAAGATGCCAAACGGCGCATTGGCCTGATTCGTCCAGTTGCTGCCCCAGCACTCGATGAAGCCATCGCGCAGCAGACCGCATGCGTACTCGGGAGCGGCGCTCAGCTTGGCGTACGACCCTGGCAGCGGATCGGCTTGCTGGTCATCATTCCGTCCCCAGCATCGCGGCGTTCCGTCGACCCAGGTGCCGCAGGTGTAGCCCGGGCCTGCGGCCACGGACATGAAGATCTCACCAGGTGCATCGAGCTGGCCGTGACTGTTGCTGCCCCAGCAGCGGATGTGCCCGTCAGCGCGCAACCCGCAGCCATGGCTGCCGCTTACCGAGACGTCTACGTAGGGAACGAACGGCTCCGCAGGGGCATCACCGGCGACGGCAGCGAGGACCGGCTCGGGGATATCGATCTCGCCGTACAGATTGTCTCCCCAGCACTCGACCGTGCCGTCGACATGAAGCCCGCAGGAATGTCCTGCCCCGATGGAGATCTGCGAATAGCGGCCCGAAGGCACATCGGTCTGGGTGTAATCGCCGTCGCGAGAGCAACCGTCGCGGACGAGGCCGACATGGCAGAAGTATGTGATGCCATTTCGCTCTTCGGTATAGGTCCCAGCGGCACCTCGTGAAGCCAAGTAGCGACCGTTGCCCCAGCATTCGGCCGAACCGTCGGCACGCACCCCGCAGGAGTGCCACGTCTCAACCGACACCGAAGTGAATGCCCCGCGTGGTGGGTTTGCTTGGCCATGGTTGTCCGGTGCCTCACCGACCTCGCAAGCCATTACGACGTGGCCGAGCCACTTTCGGTCGTAATGCGACTGGGGATCGACGCCCTCCCACGACTTCGCAGATTCTGAGCATCGCTTAAGGCCCCAGCAGTCAATCTCGCCGCCGTCGCGAATCCCACAGGCGTGAGTGTCTGAGACGCTGATTTGGGTAATGCGTCCCGATGGCGGCTCATCGAGACCCCACCAGTTGGCTCCCCAGCACGCGACAGTGCCGTCGCTGCGCAATCCACACGAGGTCAATGACCCGGTGTCGAGCGCCGTGAATGCACCCAGTGGAGGATCCATCCGGTCCAAGACGTTCCATCCCCAACATTCGATGGTCCCGCTCGCTCGCAGTGCGCACGAGTGATCGTCTGCCGCTGATACAGCGAGGAAGTTGCCAGTTGGAGCATCGGCGCGGCCATACGTATTCGAACCCCAGCACGCCGCTCTGCCTTCGATATCGATCGCGCAGGTGTGGTCTTCCCCTGCAGCGATCTGGGTGAACTCGCCGGTGGGCACCTCAAGTTGATTGTGCCAGTTGTTGCCCCAGCACAGAAGCGTGCCGTCAACTCTGATCGCGCAGGTGTGATCACCGCCGGCGGCGACGGCGATGAACTGTTGCTTGCTGCGTCTGCTTCTGGTGCCATCGGGCAGCACAACGCCCCTCGCAGAGGCCTCGTTGCTCACCGACTCCTCGAATGGTTGAACCTCTTCAGCCCCTCGGCGCGCAGTCACGCGGCCCGGTCGAATGATGTCCTTGTACCTGGATTCGTCCGCGACATCACGCGGATCGACAATTGGCCAGCTCGACGGGTCACGCAGCGGCCTGTCGACGACCGTCACGGTGGTGGTCGGCGTGCTGAGGCCCGCAACGGTCGTGGTGGTTGCGATGCCGAGGGGAGTGGCATCCGTCGTCGTCGTGAGGACAGGATCGAGGGACCGGTTCGGTTCCGAGTCGGTGACACAGCTGCTCACAATGAGGATCAACAGCGCGGGCGTGAACCAGGCACGGCGCCTGAAAGCGACGCCGACGCGCCGACGCGCGCCTTTACAACTCACGCGGCACCGCTCACAACCACGAGCGTGACGATGTCCGTGTCGACATGCTGACCTCACCGGCGACTTGACCACCACTCTCGCAGCCGTCGGCGCTGCGATCATGCCGGCGCAGAATCGAACGCTCCTTAGAAGGTTGGGGCGGCTCGCTAGTCTGCACCCCGTGTCAGGTCCGACTCGCGAGGAGCAGATGCCGCCCGACGGCAAGATCACTGAACTCGCGCCGGACGTGCGCCGGCTGCAGCTGCCGATGTCGATGCCCGGTCTCGGGCACGTGAACTGCTACATCCTCGACGACGATCGTGGCGCCGCCCTCGTCGATCCCGGTCTGCCGGGGCCGGCCAACTGGAAGGCGCTGATGGCAGGGCTGGCCGAAGCCGAGGTGCCGCCAGAGCGCATCCACTCGATCATCGTCACCCACAGCCATCCGGATCACTTCGGCGCCGCTGGGCGCTTCCACCGCGAGTACGGCGCCGATGTTGTGACCCACAGGCATTTCCGGCTGTGGTGGGACACTGCCGACGAAGACGAGGAAGCCCTCGAGCAGGTGTCGTCCGACGGCGAGAACAACGAACTCGTTGCCGATCCGGTCTACGGCGGGCGCGACACCGGACCGGGCGGCCCCACGCCGTGGGGCGGTCAGCGCTACAAGATGCCCATCCGGGCCAAGCTCGGCTACTGGGCGATGCGCAACGGGTGGGGCGGGCGCTGGTTCGCCACGCCGCACCCAACACATCACGTCGAAGATGCCGACCGGATCAAGCTGGCGCGGCGCGAATTCGTGGCGGTGCACACACCCGGGCACACCATCGACCACCTGTGCCTGTTCGATCCCGAGGGCGGGCTGATGATCTGCGGCGACCATGTCCTGCCCACGATCACGCCGCACATCTCGGGCATCACCACGGCGCGCGACCCGCTCAAGGACTTCTTCACCAGCCTCGACCGCGTCGCCAGCTTCGACGGCGTGACGATGGGCCTGCCGGCCCACGGCCAGCCGTTCACCGACCTGTCAGGACGGGCGGAGGACATCAAGCGTCACCACAACGAGCGCCTCGACCTGCTTCGCACCTCTTCGGACCGGCTCGGCCGAGCACCCGTGCAGGACTACATGAAGCAGCTGTTCAAGGAGCGCTCGTGGGGCCCGATGGCCGAGTCGGAGACGTTCGCTCACTTGGAGCATCTGCGCTACATCGGCGAAGTCAGCGTCTCCCGGCGCGCCGATGACGTCCTCGAATACGAGTTCGAGTGAAAATAATTTGACACGGCTTGCCGTGACGTGGTGCTGTAGGCGCCGCTGCGGCCTATCGTCGGGAATCCGCAGCTGGCCACCAGCCCCGACCTTTCGCCCGATTGGGTCCCCAATGTTCGACTACGGCGCCTACACCACAGCGCGTGCCTGCGGGTATTGCGTACGGGTGTCGGCAACTGGCGTGCGCTGTTGGCGGCCCGTCACGCGCATGCGGGGGCGCGGCACGGCCATCGGCCAACTCGCGGCAGTGGGTCGGGTGCCGGCCATGTTCCAGCATGCGGTGCGCGGTCACGGTGCCAACCCGACGCCAACGACCAAGCATCACCGCCTGCGGCCTTCGGAGTATCTGATGTAGTCCACTGAGACACCAGAACTCTCCGAACGGCCGCTGGGACAACCCGGCGGCCGTTTTGCGTTTCCGGTGCACGCACCGACACCGCTGCCCCTGAACCAGGACTGCTTCACACGACACAGGAGAAAACTCATGCTGGAACTGGTCATCGACAACACCGACAACACAGCGGCCCTCGCCCATGAGGGCTGGCGCGCACGGGGTCGCTGCCGCGACCTCGTGGGAACCCTGACGCCGCTGTTCTTCTCGGAGAACTTCTACGAGATCGCTCGCGCCAAGGCCATCTGCTCGGCCTGCCCGGTGATGAGCGAGTGCTTCGACGCCGCCAAGGCACGCCACGAGCCATGGGGCGTGTGGGGCGGCGAGCTCTTCGAGAACGGGCGCGTCTGCGGCGACAAGCGCCCGCGCGGCCGGCCGCCCAGAGGCGGCCATCCGCAACTCATGATCGAGGAGGTGCCGCTGCCTCCCGACTTGGCCCGCGCCTGAGTCTTCCCCTGCTCAGGCGCGTCCTCCGAGTGGACCCAGCTTCTGCGACGGGTCCCTCCGCTGGGTTTGCCGACCCCCCTCCGGCAAACCCGGCGCCCAAGGCCTGCACTGCCCCCGCAGGCCTTATCTCCACGGCCCGCCCCGGCGGACTGAGGCTGCCCGAAATGGGCGGCTGACAGCCCCGGGGCGGGCCGTCGAGCGGTGATGCGATGCGGCCCTCGGCGCTCGTCGGTCCTTCGTGCTGCCGCTGCCGTCGTGAGCCAATCGCCGCAAGGGGCACAAGTAGCCTCGCCCGTGCATGGAATCACCGGACGGCGCACGCTGGCGAGCACAGCTCAGGGGCTGGCGCGGCGGTCTGTTCGCCTTGCTCGGCCTCTACGCTCTCGGTGCGACCGTGTTCCTGCTGACAGGCGGCGGTCAACCCGCCATGACCTCGCTGGTGGCGATGGAAGCCGAGGTCGAAGGCGGCGATGCTGCAGCGGATGCCGGCCAGGCCAGCTCAGCCGACTCGACCAGTGTCGAGCGGGCTGCACCCGATACGGCCGGATCGGATTCCGCAGCGACCGCAGCGCCCGAACCACCACCGGCGTGCAACGACATCGACCCCGTCGAGCACGACGTGGATCCTGGCTTGACCGGCGTGCACGCGCTCGGCTTCGTGACGCTCGAAGAACAACCCGCAGCATTCGCCGGCTACGCAGGCTGCCCCCTCATCGTGAATTTCTTCGCATCGTGGTGCGTGCCGTGTGTCACCGAGATGCCCGACTTCGAGCGCTTCTGGAACGCCCACGGCACGCAGGTGGCGGTACTGGGCCTGGCGGCCAATGATCGGCTGGAAGACGCCATTGCGACGGTGATCGACCGCGGCGTGACCTACCCCACCGGGCTCGACGAGGGTGAGCTGTTCATCGACTTCGGCGGGCTGGGCATGCCCACCACGGTGTTCGTGTCGCCCGAAGGCCAGATTGTCGAAACCCACAGCGGCCTGCTCACCCTCGAAGACATCACCTCCCGAGCAGAGGAGCACTTCGGGCTGTAGCCCGAAGCAACAACACAGCGGCCGTTAGGCCGAAGCAACCAGCACAGCGGCCGTTAGGCCGAAGAAAGGACACAGCGGCCTATGAACAGCGCTCGACTCACCTTCGCCTTCACCGCCGGCATCGTGGCCACGGTGAACCCGTGCGGGTTCGCCATGCTGCCCGCGTACCTGTCGTTCTTCTTGGGCATCGACCGCCGCGCGAGCGAGGGCAGCTCCCGCGCCGGCGTCGGGCGGGCGCTGGCCACCGGCGCCGTCGTCACCACCGGCATCGTGGTGGTCTTCGGCATCGTCGGCATTGCGCTGTCGGCGGGCCTGAGCGCCCTGCGCGACTACGTGCCGTGGGCAGCCATGGTGATCGGTGTCGGCCTCATCGCACTCGGTGTCGCCATCCTCGCCGGCTTCCGCCTGACGGCGTACTTGCCCAAGTTCGAGCGGGGCGCCTCGGGACGCGACATCCGGTCGCTGTTCCTGTTCGGCGTCAGTTATGCGGTGGCGTCGGTGTCATGCGGGCTGGCGACCTTCCTGGTGGTGGTCACCGCTTCGGCCGGCGACGACAGCTTCGTCGGCGGCATCGTGTCATTCGTGCTGTATGCGCTCGGCATGGGCCTCGTGCTCACGTCGCTGGCCGTCAGCCTGGCACTGGCGCGCGGCTGGCTGCTGAGCAAGCTCCGCGTACTCATGCGCTACACCGACACGATCGCGGCAGTGCTGATGATCGCCGCCGGTGCGTTCACCATCTGGTACTGGTTCATCGACCTGACCGACCGTGGCGGCGACGGACTGGTGGTGACGGTCGAACGGTGGAGCAGCAGCCTGAGCAACTGGGTCGCCTCGGTCGGCGGGCTGCGCCTGGGTCTCGTGATGAGCATCGTGCTCGCGATCGGCGGCATGGCCATGCTCGTGTCGGGACGCGGCGGCGACGACTCGACGGCGTCGGACCTCGCCGATGAGTACTCCGGGCCGGACCAAGCGGGCAGTGCCGCTGAGGTGCTGAACTAAGCCACTGTGGCACTGCACCTGAAGGACCGCACGCTTCTCGACGCGGAGCGGCCATTTGCCGAGCTGCTCGGCCGGCCGGGTGTGACCGAAATGCTGCAACTCCGTTCGCGATTCGGCTTCATGGCGTTTCACGGCGGATGGCTCGAAGAGGTCACCGACGACATCGCCTCGGCGGCCGCCGAGCGCAGCGGCGCCTCGGTGTATGCGTGTCTGCAAGGCCCCGACGATCAGTGGCACCTGCCCAGCCACTGCTTCGATCCCGCCGACTCGCCGGTGCTGCGCGAGTTCCTCGACCACGTGGATGTCGTGGTGGCAGTTCACGGTTTCGGCAGCCCCCGCTTGCTGCGGGCAGTGCTGCTGGGCGGCCGCAACCGGACGCTCGCGGCTCACGTCGCGGTGCACCTGATCGGGCGGCTGCCGCACTACGAGGTGCTTCATCGTCTCGACGAGGTCCCCAAGACGCTGGCCGGCCAGCACCCGCGCAACCCCTGCAACCTGCCACGCGGCGGCGGCGTCCAGATCGAGCTGCCGCCGCGCATCCGCGGCAAGAGCCCGATGTGGACAGGTTTCCGCGGTCCCGGACGGGTGCCCCATCACGAGGCACTCATCGAAGGCTTGGCTGCGGCGGCTCGTGCATGGACGGCCTCGGAGGATTCACACGGCACCGGCAGCGAGCTGATGCCCGAGCCTGCTCTGGCCGACTGAGACGCCCTCGATGTCGTTGCGTGTCGCAGCCACGGTTGCGGCAGCAGGAATCGTCGGTGCCGCTGTTCGCTGGAGCGTCGCCACGCAGATCGACGACAACTGGGCGCTGCTCATCGTCAACGTGATCGGCTGCGGCATCGTGGGCTGGGCAACCGCTCGCCACGAACAGGCGCGCCGCCGCGGTCCGGTTCGACATGGCATCGACAGCAGCGGCCGAAGTGTTGCGGGGCCGTCGCCCGGGCTGACGGCTGGCTTCTGCGGCGCACTCACCAGCATGTCGGCGCTCGCGCTGCAGCTCGCGAGACACCTCGACGACGGCCGCATCACGACGGCGGCTGCATGGCTCGGCCTGACGGCTGCGGCGTGCACTGCGGCGTTTGTGTTGAGCCGCATGACCGTCGTGCTCGGCCACGGAAGACGGCCATGACAGTGTTCGCAACGGCAGTCGGGTTCGGCGTCGCGGCCGCGGTCGGCACGTTGCTCCGCTGGCGAGCGAGCACCGCGCTCGGGCCCGGCGGGACGCTGCTCATCAACATCGCCGGCGCCTTCGCGCTCGGCCTGCTCGCGAACACGTCAGGCGCAGCCGCCACCATCGTGGGCACGGCGGGCCTCGGGGCCCTCACCACCGTGTCGGGCATCTTCCCCGAGAGCGCACGTCTCATGCGAGCCAGCCCGTTGCTGGCACTCGGCTACGTCTCGCTCACCATTGCCGGCGCAACCGCCGCCGCCGCCGTCGGCCTCCGGCTCGTCTAACGCCAGTCAGCCAGCCGGAACGGTTCAGGCGGGGGCGGGAATCTCGGTGAAGTTGAGCCAGGGGTGGAGCGCTGCTGGCACGGCGATGGAGCCGTCGGGCCGCTGGTGGTTCTCCATGATGAACACGAGCGTGCGGCCGACGGCGCAGGCGGTGCCGTTCAGCGTGTGGACCAGCCCTTGGCCGTCCTCGTCGAACCAGCGGGTGCCGAGGCGCCGGGCCGAGTAATCGGTGTAGTTCGAGCACGAGGTGACCTCGCGGTAGGCGCGCTCAGAAGGCAGCCACACCTCGAGGTCGTACTTCTTGGCCGCCGCAGCACCCAGGTCGCCGGCCGCCACGTTGATGACCCGGTAGGGCAGGTCGAGTGAACCGACGATCTCCTCTTGGATGGCGCGCAACGCCTCGAGCTCATCCCAGCTCGTCTCGGAGTCGCAGAATGAGAACATCTCGACCTTGTCGAATTGATGCACCCGAAAGATGCCGCGGGTGTCCTTGCCGTACGTGCCGGCCTCGCGCCGGAAGCACGATGAGAACCCGGCATAGCGCAGCGGCAGCCCGGCCCGGTCCAGTCGCTCGCCCCGGTGCAGGCCCGCCAGCGCCACCTCCGACGTGCCGATCAGGAACAGATCATCACCGTCGATCTCGTACACCTGGTGGCGGTCGGCGGGAAAGAACCCGGCCTCGACCATCATCTCCTCGCGCACGAGCACGGGCGGCACAACAGGCACAAAGCCGTTGCGCTCCAGCAGGTCCATCGTCCACTGCACGAGGGCGAACTCCAGCCGCACCGCCGCACCCTTGAGGTACGCGAACCGCGAGCCGCTGTTGCGGGCGCCGCTCTCGGAGTCGACCAGGCCGGCCAGCGCACCGATCTCGGCATGGTCGTGAGCAGGCGGCTCGCCGCACTCGCCCACCTCACGCACCGTCTCGAAGTGGTCTTCCCCGCCGGACGGCACATCGGCTGCGGCGGGGTTGGGAACCTGCAGCGCCAGATCGGTTCGCCGCTCAGCGGCTTCCCGCTCGGACACCTCAAGGCGTTCCACCTCTTCCTTGAGACGCGCCGCCTCGGCGATCTTCGCCGGACGTTCGTCGGGGGCCGCCCGCCCGATCTCGCGCGATGCGGCGTTCTGCGCCGCCCGCGCCTGCTCAGCCCGATGGGTGACTGCCCGCCACGCCTCGTCGGCCGCGAGCACGTCGTCGGTGAACTCCGACGAGGCGCCCTTGCGGGCTGCGCCATCTCGATAGGCGGCGTCATCCCGAAGCCGGCGGAGGTCGATCACGCCGGCTGAAGCTACCGGCCTCGCATGCTCGCGATGGGCTTGGAGTACTTGCGCACCAGGACATGACTTGCGAGCATCGTTCGATGCAGGAGTCCGCAGCAGTCCCCGGTCGTCACATTCGATTCGAAGCCTCCGACACGCCGCCACTGCCGCTCACGGCCGGGCTCGGCCTGCAGTTCGCCATCCTTGCCATCGCCGGCATCGTGCTGACACCTGCCATCGTTGTCCGGGCCGCCGACGGATCGGATGCCTATCTAGCGTGGGCGGTGTTCGCCGCCGCAGCGATCAGCGGCGTCAGCACCATCCTCCAAGCCGTGCGGTTCGGACGCATCGGTGCCGGGTACGTGCTGCTGATGGGCACCTCCGGCGCCTTCATCGCGGTCTGCGTGACGGCGCTCGTCGACGGCGGACCGGGGCTGTTGGCCACCCTGGTCGTGGCCTCGTCGCTGTTCCAGTTCCTGCTGGCTGCGAAGCTCTCGCTGTTCCGACGACTGTTCACACCGACCGTGGCCGGGACCGTGGTCATGCTCATCGCGGTCTCGGTGATGCCGCTCATCTTCGACATGGTGGCTGCCTCGCCCGAGGGCGCTGCCGCGGCGAGTGCGCCCGTCAGCGCTCTCATGGCCGTCTGCGTCATTGTCGTGATCGCACTGAAGGCCCGCGGGAGCCTTCGCTTGTGGGCACCGGTCATCGGCATCGTGGCCGGATCGATCGTCGCGGCATTCTTCGGGTTGTACGACTTCGATCGGATCGCCGACGCGGGCTGGATCGGACTGCCCGACGGCGGATGGCCCGGGTTCGACTTCACGTTCGGATCCGAGTTCTGGATTCTCCTGCCGGGTTTCGTGTTCGCCACCCTCATCGGCGCAATCGAGACCATCGGCGACTCGGTGGCCATCCAGCGGGTGTCCTGGCGACGGCCGCGGGCCGTCGACTACCGGGCAGTGCAGGGCGCCGTCGCCGCCGATGGCACCGGCAATCTGCTGTCGGGACTGGCTGGCACGGTGCCGAACACCACCTATTCCATGAGCATCTCCGTCACCGAGCTGACCGGAGTGGCGGCGCGCCGGGTGGGCGTGGCCATCGGCGCCGCGTTCATCGTGATGGCGTTCGTGCCGAAGGCGCTGGCCACAGTGATGGCGGTGCCCGACGCCGTCGTCGCGGCATACGCAACGATCCTGCTGGCGATGCTGTTCGTGACCGGTATGCAGATCGTCATTGCCGACGCCACCGACTACCGCAAGGGGCTGATCGCGGGATTCTCGTTCTGGATCGGCGTGGGCTTCCAGAACGGCGTGATCTTCCCCGAGTACCTGTCGGGCTTTGCCGGCGGCTTCCTCGAGAACGGCATGACGGCCGGCGGACTCACTGCCATCGTCCTGACGCTGTTCACCGAGATCGCCCAAGTTCGCCCCCAGCGGTTGCGCTGCGAGCTGACGACCCAATCGTTGCCGCAGGTTCGGGTGTTCCTGGGCCGCTTTGCAGACCGCAACGGCTGGAACCGGGCGATGTCAGACCGCCTCGACGCAGTGGCCGAGGAGGCGCTGCTGACACTGATCGACGCCGAACGGCCTGCGGGTGCAGACCAGGGCCGCACATTGCGGTTGACAGCCAGCAAGCAAGACGGCGGTGCCGTACTCGAGTTCGTGGCCGCGGCGAGCGAAGAGAACATCGAGGACCGGCTCGCTGTGCTGGATTCGCACAGCGTCGAGAGGCCAGTCGAACGAGACCTGTCCTTGCGCATGCTCCGACATCACGCAGCATCGGTGAATCATCAGCAGTATCACGAGGTGGATATCGTGACCGTCCACGTTGACGTGCCCGATCCAAGAGGCTGAGCCCCGGGCCCGCGCAGGCACCGCAGGGGGACGCTCCCATGACTGAACCGTCGTATGACGTCGTCTGGCCCGGAGCGCCGTCAGGCATCGAGCAGCGGGAGCTGGCGCCGAGGCTCGACACGCTGGCCGGCAAGCGGATCGGGTTCCTGTGGGACTACCTGTTCCGCGGCGATGAGCTGTTCCCGATTCTCGAGCGCGAGCTCGCCGCCCGCTACGAAGGCGTGACGTTCGTCGGCTACGAGACATTCGGCAACACCCACGGCGGCGACGAGGCCGCCGTCATCGACCGCCTGCCCGACTCGCTGCGTTCACGAGCTGTCGACGCCGTCGTGTCGGGGATGGGCTGCTGAGGCAGCTGCACGCCCGCCGTGGCGCGGGCAGCAGTCGCCGCCGAAGCCGCCGGGGTTCCGTCGGTCTCCATCGTGTGCGAGAGCTTCGACGGCCAGGCCGTCGCGACCGCAAAGGGGCACGGATTCGGGCAGCTTCCGCTGGCGATCACCGTGGGCCACGTGGATGCCCAGTCCGCTGCTGAGATGACATCCAACTTCCTCGATCACACCGTGGACGCCATCGTCGAAGGGCTGACCGGAGCATCTGCTGCACGCAGCGGCACGAACGGTGCCGCCGCGCCGGACGGCCGCTCCGCGGACGACGCCGCGGCTGCTGACACGGCCTGCAGTGAGCCTGCTCGCTCAGACCCGACGCCTGTCGGTCCGGCTTCGGTCGACCCGTCGCCCTCGAACCCCGCGCCTTACGTCACAGTGCTCAGCGGTTCGATCGACGAGATCAACGATGCCTTCGCCGAACGGGGTTGGTCGGACGGGCTGCCGATCGTGCCGCCGACTGTGGATCGTGTTGAGAGATTCCTGGCCAGCACGGGCTTGGAGCCGCAGCAGTCGCTCGGCCTGGCCCGCACCACCGGCAACAACCTGACCGTGTGGTCAGTGGCCACCAACGCAGTCATGGCAGGGTGCGAACCGGCACACCTGCCGGTGCTGCTCGCCGCAGCGCGCATCCTGGCCGACCCGCACTACGGCGCAGAGCACTCGGGCAACACCACCGGCGCCGACGCGCTGATGATCCTCGACGGCCCGAGCGCTGCCGGTCTCGGCTTCAACTCCGGCGTGGGGGCACTGCGCGACGGGGTGCGCGCCAACACCAGCGTCGGCCGCTGGCTGCGGCTCTACCAGCGCAACGTGTTCGGCTTCACCGCGGCCGAGCACGACAAGTCCACCTTCGGGAACTCGTTCCGTGTGGTGCTGTGCGAGGACGCCGCCGTCCTCGCCGACATCGGCTGGGACCCAGTCAGCGCAGAGTTCGGATTCGGCCCCGACGACGACGTGCTGACCATGGCCCGTTTCAACAGTGGCGCCATTGTCGGCAGCGCCTTCGGCTCCACCCCCGACGAGATCGTGCCGTACCTCGCCGACGGCCTGGCGCGGATCACCGGCTGGGACCTGGGGCACCTGTACGGGCTCGGGCGGATGCACTACCGGCCGCTGCTGGTGCTGTCGCCCATCCTGGCGCGCACCTGCGCAGCAGCCGGCTGGAGCAAAGCGAAGCTGGCCGAGGCGCTCTTCGAGCACGCTCGCATCCCGGCGTGGCGATTCGAGAAGCTCATCGGCGAGTGGACCAACCTGGCTGCAGGCCGCCCCCGGCTCACCGATGTCGTCGCCGCCGGCGATCTGCCGTCGGAGTTCGCCGAATCAGACGATCCGGAACGCTTGGTGCCGATCGTCTCAGAACCTGCGAAGTTCGTGATCGCGGTGGCAGGCGACGCGAACCGCACTAATGCCTACGTGTTCAGCCACGACGGCCCCCACGGCGACTACACCGCCAAAGCGGTCGATTGTTGAGGCCAACCCCGACCGGATGCCCTTCCGACATCTGTACTCGATGCTGTTGCAACTACCGAGAGCGCTTGTCGGCGTTCGATCGAGAGCCGGAAGAGCTCGGCGCTGGCTGAGAAAGCAAAAGCCGCAGCACCATCACCCTTCAAACTTATTTTCTTTTTGGCTAAATAAATAAACTAAAGAACATTCGGCCGCACAACGCATGTATTTGGTGCCAAAAAGATAAACTATGCCCTGTGCCGGACCGTACCTTTTCCTTCCTTCCGCCACTCTCGCACGACGCTGAGATCGAACGCGTCCTGAACGCGCTCGTCGCTGGGACGACAAACCCGGCTGAGTTGGAGACCGAAGGGGTCGATCTCAAGGAGGAAGCCGGCCGTCGTGCTGGCTCCGAGGTCTTGCCTGGGCAGCCGCGCGATGAACACGTGGCCAAGCAGCTCGCCGCCGAGGCTGCGTGCTTCGCCAATACCCGCGGCGGCGGCGTCATCATTGTCGGCGTCGACGATCGCACCGGAGAACTCATCGGTGCCGCCAGCGACACTGACTGGCTGCGTACCCGTCTGTACCAGCTCACTGACAGCAAGGTCACGGTCGACATCCGCGAAGCTGAGGTCAAGGGTTCGCGACTTCTCGTCATCGTGGTACCCCAGGCAGTCGAGCCGGTCCCGTTCGAGCGCAAGTACCAGCACCGGCGAGGCGCTGCCTGCGTGCCCGTCACTTCAACGCAATTGCTCCAGGGGTTGTTTGCCGGCGTAGCTGCAGACCCGTCGCACCGCGAATCGGGGATGAAGGCCGACGAGGCCTCCGAGAGCGCATTCAGGTCACTGCTGCGTAGAGCCGCAGTGCTCGACTCGCGCAGGTCGTCGCTCAGCCGCCGCGACTTGCTGGCGCGGCTGGGCCTTCTCTACGGCGACACCGACTCGCTCAACCACGCAGGTGAGATTCTGCTCGGCAGCCGAGCCTTCCCCGCGCTTGACTACACGTATCGGCGGGTACCTGGTGGACCCTCACTTGCGCGCGTCTGCGAGGGCGGGCTGTCACTGCTCGAAGAGCTGGATCTCATTGAAGCCGAGTACACACGGAGGAACCCATTTCGAGAAGTCACCTTGGGACTCGCCGTAGTCCGGGTGCATGCGATACCTGAACGCACGCTGCGCGAAGCCATCCTCAACGGCGTTTGCCATCGCGACTGGCACCAACCCGAGCCGACTGTCGTCGAACATATTGGGCACGAGCTGCGCGTGACCTCACCGGGAGGACTCATGGGCGACGTGAGTGCCGACAACATCATCACTCACCCGTCGCTGCCTCGTTATCGGACACTGATGAACGCGGTTCGCCAACTCGGACTCGTCGAGCAGGAAGGCACCGGTATCGACCGGATGGTCGCCGACCTCATTCGAATCGGCAGTGAACCACCTCTCATTGAGGCGACTGAGCAGCCTGCTGTTCGAGTCGTGCTGCGTGGACGCCCGGTCCATGTTGGCCGCTTCCAGTTCTTTGCTGGCCTTCGCATGCCGTCGGAGGTCCAAGGGACGCCTCCCGAACCAGCCTCCGATGATGTCGACGCGGCGCTGCTGATCTGGCGCGCAGTGAATCCCGAGACCGCGTTCCTGACTGCGCACTCATGCGCTCCGCTACTGCAACGAACACCGGCTGACACCACTCAGGCACTTCGACGGGTGGCCAGCTACCGAACTGCCGACGACTGGCTGCTGCTCTCACGTGTGCCTGTGCCCGACGGGACACCTCCTGCGTGGCACCTCTCACGCCGCGCGCGTCGCGGGCTCAATGCTCCGCGAGTGCGGCCGGCGACAGCGACAGCTTGGGTACGGGAACGTAGACGCATATCTTCAGCCGAGTACTCGGCCATCGCCGGCGTCAGTCAACCGACCGCGAATAACCATCTACGCGGCCTTGCTGAGGCCGAAGGACTCGTGCCGAGCCGGCCATCCGGCCGAGGGCCAGGGTTTCACTACCTCTACGCCGAATCCGCGGAGCGGTCAGATCGGCAGCAATGAACGGGCGAATGTGAATGCCTCAGTTTCGTGTATCGCCAGCGGCGCCGGTTTGCCGGTCGACTTCGGCACATCGTTGACCGAGGTGATCGAAGGCAGACCTTGCGAGGTGCCGCCCCTGCTCACCGACGGCGGCGGCACACCCGCATCTGGACCCACCTGCACACCGCCGCCTTGACATAGGAGCTCAGCTAGCGGCTGGGGCAGACGTAGCAACCAACTGGGTCTGTCCAGAACTCCATCGAGGCGCCCATCACCGCGTAGACGCCCAGAGTGAGCACCAAGCCGCCCACGAACAAGTAGGTGAAGAGCTCGCTGTCGAAGCACAGGTGCATGAAGCAGGCCACGACGGCCTCCAGGGCGACTACACCACCGCCCCGGTTGAGTGCTTTAGGTACCCCCGGCACCGGTGACGAAGATTCGGCTCCGTTCGTAGCCCATCTCGAAGGTGTTGAACAGAATCAGCTGTCCGTCGGGCGACCAGTCAGGGTTGATCTCATCGCCGTCCAAGTCTGTGATCTCGGTGACCTGTTCGGTGCCGAAGTCGAAGACAGCGATATTCGATTGGCCTGGCACTGCTTGACCGTTCTGTCTCTTGGAGCCGCTGAATGCCAACTGTGTGCCGTCGGGCGACCACGAGAGCTTGCTCCAGCCATTGAGTGCATGATCCACCGGCAGCAGCTCGATGTCGCTGCCATCAGGATTCATGATGGCCAATTGTCGCCCCCGCTTCACCGCAATCCGGGATCCGTCGGGCGACCACGATGGGTGGGTTTCGCTGAATGGACCTCGGGTGATTTCCCGAAGGTTCCCGCCATCGGCATCCATCGTCGCGATGAACCACTCGGATCCCCGCCTGCCCTCGGCGGACTCTGCGGTCCACGTCTGCCGGCCGAAGGCCAGCTTGCGCCCATCCGGCGACCACGTTGGCCTGCTGTCCTCGACGGCACCGCTGGTCAACTGCCGTGCGCCAGTGCCGTCTGCTCCCACAGCGAAGATGTGCCTCCGACTGAAGCGTCGGCCCTGTGAGTGTTCGTCCGTCCACACGACAAATGCAATCTTCGAGCCATCAGGCGACCAGGTCGGTTCGACAGCGGAGCCTCCAGACTGACCGAACACGACCCGTGCGTTCGAGCCATCTTGGTCCGTCACAATCACGGAGCCTCCAAACGACAACGCGATCTGCTGGCAATCCGGCGACCAGTCCGGCTCTCTGGAAATGCTGGTTCTTCGGGCCCCGATTTCACGGGGCGGATCCGTGGATCTGCCGCCGCAGCGTTGGACCGCGGCTTCGCTTGCTTCGGCTTCCGATGCGCCGCCTCGCATCACATAGGCGTCAATGGCGGCCTGTGAGACGGCTGCGTCCCCACCGAACACGATCACACTGACAGCGCCACTGTCAACGGAACGGCGAACGCCGTCAAGATATGCCGCTGTGCTCTCCGGGATTTTCTTTGGATCAGTGAGTACCAGCGGGGCGCACTGACGGGCCATCAGCGGCGCAGCACTGAAGGAGTCGAACGGGACCCGAGCGCGCGCCAACCCGACGCGGCCGCTGCTGAAGCACCCGTCACTGCTGTGCTGCGCGGCGAACTGTCCCGTCAGAATCGCCGTCTCGAAGCGAGTCGCGCCCGCCATGCGATTCACTGCAATGCCCATCTCGCTGATCGACGTCTCGACGGCGCCCGAGAGTGCTGCGGTGCCGCCCATCACGACAACGCTCGAAATTCCGGCGTCCTGCAGGTAGCCGGCGACAGCGCTGTGCAGGCTGTCCTGAGGCGTGAGAAGCACCGGGTGAGCGCCGCGCGCGGCGAGTGGCCCGGCCACGAGCGCATCTGCGAAGACCTCGCCGCTCGCGATGACTGCCGTGGCGCCGCTGTCGCCCAGCATGCCAGCGCCGTCAAGGCGCTCCGCCACCGCGACGCTGGTGAGATACTGATCGCTGCCGCCGATGCGTTCAACGGCCAATCCTGCCTTTTGCAACTGCTCGTCTACCGCTGCATCAATCGAACGAGTCCACTCTGAGTCGGTGCTGACGAGCAGCACGTTCGATACGCCGACACGATCCAGGAACTCCAGAGCGTCGTCGCGCACGCGCTCGGGAGGCGTCATCAGAACAGGTGCTTCGAGGCTCCCAGCCACCGATGCTGCCGCGACGGCCTCGTGCCAACTCCGTCCCGACACCATCACTGCCCAGTCGAGCGAGTCGCCCGCGTCTGCGGCGAACGCTTCCGCCACGAGCAGCGACGTCGCATAACGGTCCGCGCCGCCGTAGCGAATGAGCTCGACGACGGCAAGCTCAGACTCACTGGACCGGGCGGCCGCACCAGGCACGGCCACGAGAGCAGCCGTACTCACCAACAGAGCCGAGCAGACGGCGCGCACCGCATTCGTCCGGCTCATACGCCTCATTCGGGAAACGCTAGCTGCGCTCCTCCTCTTGTGCCGTAGAGCGCGGCAGTCGGCGCGCCGCCACGCACAGCGCAGCTCAGCAGTCGAGGTTGGGACTGAGGTCGCAGCCGGCTGGGTCGGTCCAGAACAGCATTGAAGTGCCCATCGCCGCGTAGACCGCGATGGCGAGCACCAGCCCTCCGACGAACATCCACGTGAACAGCTTGTTGTCGAAGCGCAAGTGCATGAAGTAGGCGACGACGATCTCGAACTTGACGACCATCAGGATGAGCAGCAACGGGACCTCGAGCGGGCCCGGGGGCGCGAAGTAGATCAGCACCTCGGCCGCCGTGAGCGCGGCGAGCAGCAGGGCGACCTTGATGTAGCCGAAGTCGCTCAGGCCGTGGTCATGATCGTCGTGAGCCTCGTCGGAGGGATGGACCTCTTCGGGTGCGGCCTCAGTGGCGGTGCTCATCGCTTTCCCCCCACGCTCACGGGATCAGGTAGACGACCGCGAAGATCACGATCCAGACGATGTCGACGAAGTGCCAGTAGAGGCCAATGATCTCGACGGTCTCTGCCCGCTCAGGGCCGATGATCCCTCGATTGATCATCGCCCACAGCGAGACCAGCATGATGATGCCCAGCGACACGTGGACACCGTGGAAGCCGGTCAATGTGTAGAAGGCCGACGACGAGATGCTGACGGTGTACCCGAGGCCTTCCCGGTAGAAGCTCGTGAACTCGTACACCTGACCGGCGATGAACACTGCACCCTGCGCCGCAGTGGTCAGCAGCCACAGCTTGCAGCGCTCCATCTCGCCCCTGGCGATCGCCGACACTGCGAGCACCATGGTGAGCGAGCTCATCAACAGCACGAACGAGCTCACCGAAGTGAAGGGGATGTCGAACAGGTCGGCCGCTTTCAGCGACCCCTCACCCGACAGCGGCTGGCGATTGCGCAGCAGCAGGTATGTGGAGATCAGCGCCCCGAAGAGCAGGCAATCCGAACCCAGGAAGGTCCACATCGTCAGCTTCTCGTTGGACAAGCTTGTGGTGGGCGGGATGATCTCGTAGTCATCCCACTCGGTGCGGGGGTAGGCGATCTGCGGTTCGTCGCCTTCAGCCGGATCGACGGCGGCTGCCGTGCCGGCGGGCGTGGAGGTGTCAGTCACCGGCGGCCTCCCCGTTCGCTGTGCCGGCGGCCAGCACGCCGTTGTGGTCATCGTGGCCGTCGGGACTGTCGTCATGTTTCTCGGCGCCGCGGTCATCGTCGTGGTCGCCATGCCCGTCGTGGCCGTGACCGTGGCCCGCGTCGGGATCGGTGGCTGGCTCAAGGGTCCAGCCGAACATGGAACCGACCAGCAGCAGCAGCCCGATGCCGGCGATCCACAGGTTGTAGATCAGCCCGAACCCGATGAGCGGCATGCCCGCTGCCAGCACGATCGGCCAGTACGACGGCGACGGCAGGTGCGGGTGCTGATCGCCGAGTTGGGCGATGTCGTTACCGTAGGCAATCCGTCGCAGCTTGCCGGTCTCGTCGGGCTGGTACTTCTTGTGCCAGAAGTCGTCGACGTCGCTGACCACGGGCACGTAGTCGAAGTTGTGCTCGGGCGTCGGCGAGGGAATGGCCCATTCCAACGTGCGGCCGTCCCACGGGTCGGCTCCGGCTCCCGGCTCCAGGCCCCGGCGGTAGCGGCCCCACGTGCGGAAGATGTTGACGGCCAGAATCACCATGGCGATGAGCATGAAGAAGTAGCCAATGGTGGCGATCTT
The DNA here is from genome assembly GCA_022827265.1 of Acidimicrobiia bacterium. GTDB lineage: Bacteria > Actinomycetota > Acidimicrobiia > Acidimicrobiales > Poriferisodalaceae > Poriferisodalis. The sequence goes on from JAJDTF010000163.1 coordinate 20,010, forward strand.
GTTCCAGAACTCGAATCCGTCGAATTCGCCATAGACGCTGTGGCGCCGGGCCATGCCCTGCAAGCCCACGATGTGCATGGGCCCGAAGGTGACGTTGAAGCCCAGGAGCATCAGCCAGAAGTGCCAGCGGCCGAGCCGGTCGTTCAGGTGGTAGCCGAACGCCTTGGGCCACCAGTAGTACATGCCGGCGAACATGCCCATGAGGGCGCCGCCCACGAGCACGTAGTGGAAGTGCGCCACGATGAAGTACGTGTCGGTCTGCTGGGTGTCGGCAGGCGCGATCGCATGCATGACGCCGGACAATCCGCCGATCGTGAACATGGCCACGAGCGACACCGAGAACATCATCGGCACGGTGAAGCGGACCTTGCCCGCCCACATGGTCGCGATCCAGTTCAGGATCTTCACACCCGTCGGTACCGCAATGAACATGGTGGTCGCCGAGAACGCCGCCACCGAGACCGGCCCCATGCCCGAGGTGAACATGTGGTGCGCCCACACGCCCCATCCCATGAAGCCGATGGCCGCACCCGACAGCACCACGATCGGGTAGCCGAACAGCGGCTTGCGGCTGAACACCGGCAGCGTCTCGGACACCACGCCGAATGCCGGCAGGATCAGGATGTAGACCTCCGGATGGCCGAATATCCAGAACAGGTGCTGCCAGAGCAGCGGGTCGGCGCCCGCGTCGACATTGAAGAAGTTGGCGTCGAAGGTCCGATCGAACGTCAGCAGGATCAGCGCCACCGTGATGACCGGCAGGGCGAAGACCAGCAGGAACTGCACCACCAGGATCATCCAGGTGAACACCGGCATGCGCAGCAGGCTCATGCCCGGGCAGCGCATGTTGATGATGGTCACCAGCAGGTTGATGGCACCGAGCAGCGAGGCGATGCCGGCGATCTGCAGGCCCAGGGCGTAGAAGTCCATGCCGTGGCCGGGGCTGAAGGACATGCCGGTGTTGGGCGCATAGGCGAACCAGCCGCCGTCGGCGCCACCGCCCAGGAACCAGCTGAGATTCAGGAAAATGCCGCCGAAGAAGAAGACCCACAGGCCCAGCGCGTTCATGCGCGGGAAGGCCACGTCCCTGGCGCCGATCTGCAGCGGTATGAGATAGTTCGCGAACGCGTTCGCCAGCGGCATGATCACCAGGAAGACCATGGTGACGCCGTGCATGGTGAACAGCTGGTTGTAGAAGTCGGCGCTGATCACCTCGCCGTCGGGCGCCCATAGCTGCAGGCGCACCAGCCCGATCTCGAGGCCGCCGATCAGGAACCAGAACAGCGCGAGGGCGCCGTACATGATCCCGATCTTCTTGTGGTCCACCGTGAAGAGCCACTCGCGCCAGCCGGTCGCGTGCGTGGGACGGGCGAAGACGCCGGTGCGCGGTGAGTCGTCTCCGCGCGCGTCCGGCGCGGCCACCTCGAGATCGGTGCCCGGTCCAGAGCTGTCCGGAAGATCAGGACTTTCCGGCTGATCGGTGATGATTGCCATCAGGTCGTTCTCCTAGGCCCTGCTCATCAGGGCAGCACCGGCGGGCTGCCGAGGGTCTTCAGGTAGGCCATCAGATTGTCGAGGTCTTGATCGGTCAGCACCTCGGAGAAGTCCAGCATGCCTTGCTGGTTGTCGGCACGAGCCGGCTTCATGTCGGGCGCGTTGCGCACCCACTCGCGCAGCTCGGCAACGTTGAGCTTGAGACTTCCGTCGGGATTGCGCAGGTATTCCCCGTCGGGCCCGGTCTGGTAGGTCTCATACAGCGCTCCGGCGAAGGCCGTGCGACTCATCAGGTTGGTGAGATTCGGCGCGATGCCCGCGAGCAGGTTCGCGTTGCCCCCGGCCGCGCTCTCGTAGACCCCGTCGACGACGTGGCAGCTGATGCAGTGAGTCTCGAACAGCGCTGCGCCGGCCGCTTCGGGTGATTCATCGGCAGGCGCTTCCTGCGCCGCCGCCTGCCCGTCGAGCTGTTCTCGCATCCAGCGATCGAAGTCCTCGGGAGTGAGCACGATGGCACGCATCTGCATGTTGGCGTGGCTCAGCCCGCAGAACTCCACGCACTCGCCGTAGAAGATGCCCGGTTCGTCGGAGCTGATCCGCCAGTGGTGAACCCGGCCGGGCACCGCGTCTTTCTTGCCGTTCAGCTGTGGAATCCAGAACGAGTGGATGACGTCGTTGGAGAGGATTTCGAGGTTGACCTCTTCCCCGGTTCGGATGACCAAGTCGTTGGCCGTGACGATCTCGTAGCGGCCGTCAGGGTCAAGGTTGTATTTATCGATCTCGTCTTCGTCGAGCTCGTAGGTGAACTGCCACCACCACTGCTGGCCCTCGACCTTGATCGTCCGCCCGTCGCCCTCGGAGGCGAGCGCAAACACCGTCGGCAGCGTGTAGATCGTGAGGAACACCAGCATCGCTGTCGGGATGAGCGTCCAGGTCAGCTCGGCCTTGCGATTGCCGTGGATCTGCGGCGGCAGGTCGTCTGGATCGTCGGTGGGCTTGGCCCGAAACTTCACGATGATCGTGACAACTGCAGCGGCCACGAAGATGCCGACGCCGACCGCCATCCAGCCCGACAGACGCATGAGGCCGTCGATGTCGCGGGCTTCCTCCCCGATCGGCTTGGTGGCATCGAGGCGGCCAGTGGCGCAACCCGTCAGCAGCAAACCGAGCAGCGCCAGTACGGCAAGGTAACAGCGTCGAGCAAACCGAGTGCTCATCACTCGTGCCCTCCGTCGGACTCGCTCATCTCGCCCGATCCGTCGGCACCGTGATCGTCGGATTCACTGTGATCGCCAGCTTCGGCGTGGCCGCCGACGTGATGGAACTCACGCTCGCCGATCACGGCTGAGGTGATGCCCGCAACGATGAGCGCAACGCCGCCCAGCACCAGCATCGAGGCCGTGACGGCGCGACGCAGCTGCGGTTTCGCGTACAGCAAGAAGGCGAACGCCAGGATCACCGCCGCGATCACGATGGCTGCATAGCTCGCCGCCGTCTTGCTGACGGTCAGGAAGATGCGAGAAGCGAGCACCACCGGTATGGCGATGCCCAGCGCGCCGTAGAGCGAGATCTCGAACGGTCGCAGCAATCGCGCGCGCTCGACCGCGTTCGACTCTGCATCGGTGGACAGGTGCTCCGCCCATGCGCTCATGGTCCACTCGATGGCGGAGATCAGCAGCAAGGCCACGCCTGCGATCGTGAGCAGGGAGTCGGTCACCAGCCCCACCATGAGCACGCCCATGCCGACCGCTGCCATGATCGGCCAGTACGCCGGGGTGGCGCGATGGACGTGCGAGTGCTCCCGGTCGAGCGAGTCGCCGTCGCCCACCGTCAGCGCCAGGGCGAACAACAGGGCGAAGGCCCCGGCGGCCACACCCAGCACGATCGTGGCGTACATGACCACATGACCGGTGCCGTCCATGCCCGTGAGCACGCCGACCACGACTGCGGCCGCGGCAGCCAGCGCGATGCGCCCGGCGAAGTACCTGCTGGCGATGCCGACCATCGATCCCCTACTTCACCACGTACACGACGTACCAGGTGGCGGCCCACGCAAGCACGGCGAAATCCCAGAAGAAGACCGCCGCACCAAGCGGCGTCGAACGGTCGCGGCCCACGCTGCCGCCCAGCGATCGAAGCGTCATCAAGCCCAGATAGAACATCCCGACAATCAGGATGGCCAGTGAGAGCCCGGTGACCGCGTATGCCAAGGTCGCCCATTCGCCCGAGCCGACCTCGAACTCCATGCGGTTCAGGCTGAACATCACCATGTTGAAGAAGGCGAGCCCCATCACCAAGGTGAGCGCCATGCCAACCCAGGTGTGACCGCGCTCGCCGCGGCCGCTTGCCCACACCGCCCAGTGCGCCGTGACGACGGAGACCAGCAGAGTGATGAGCGCGTAGACGAGCTGCGGATTCGGCACCGATTGACCGGCGAGCCAGTCGTGGCCGGGGTCGACGCCCGACGCATGACGGCGCGCCATGTAGTGACCCAGTGCCCCGGCGACCGCCATGGCCCCGGCCGCGACGGCGAAGCCAGTGCCGACGAGCTGGCTGCGGGGACGCGGCGGCGGGCCGGGAACGCTGTAGCGCCCCGGTTGCGGAGCTTCGACGGTGCTCGTCGTGTCCGACATCAGGCTGGCACCTCGTCTGCGTCGCGTTCGGCTGCGGCACCGGTCCCGTTGAGCCCGTTGCCATTGAGCTCAGCATCGAGCAAGGGGGTTCCCGAGGTGAGTTCCGGCAGAGCCGCAGCGGCACCAAGCGGGGGCGGCGAGGGCAGCAGCCACTCGGGTGTCAGTCCGTCCCATGGGTCGGCCTCGGTTTCGGCGCCCTTGCGCATGGCCACGCTCACGAGCAGGTTCAGCACCACAAGCGCCGCGCCGACCAGCACGATGACGACTCCGACTGCGCCGAGCGCCGACAGGCCTTCAGCGCCCGAATCGTCGACCTGACTGGCATAGCGAGTAGTGAGCAGCGGCGCGCCATAGACGAACTGCGGCTGCTCGGTGAAGACGCCTGACAGCGTCGGGCCCAGCCATGCCACCAGGGCACCGCCGCCGATCGCCAGCAGGCTCGCGAAGCCGGCAGGCTCCGACAGCCGCCGGCCCCAGATCTTGGGTGCCCACCAGTGCAGCGCAGCCAGCCCGCCCAGCAGCCCTGCGCCGTAGATCAGCAGGCTCTGCTGGCCGGTGACCCAGGTGGTGAATCGCAGCGGGGCGTTCCCATCGGTGCCGCGTCCCGCGATCTGCAGCCAGTCCACGCCGGCGCCGATCAGGCCCACCAATGCGGCAACAGCGATGAGCGTTCCGGCGCCGAACGCAGCGACCACCGCCGTGTTGGGCCGCGTCAATGACACCGCGCCGCTGCGAGGCCGCGGCCGGTTGCGGCTCTGCCACAGCGTGAAGCCCAGCAGCGCCAGCAATCCTGCGACTCCTGCGAGGGCGCCCGCATACAGGCCGACCAGCACGATGCCCTCGAGGCCGTCGACGATGTCGGCGCCCTCGTTGGTGATGCCGAAGTTGGCCCACGCGCCGAAGCCGAAGAGCCCGACGAGCCCCATCGTGAAGTAGAGCGCCAGCGGCTCGAAGACCCAGCGGCGGGCGGCGGCCAGCATGATCTCGGCGACCACGCCGAGCACCGGTACCACGTAGATGAACAGCTGCGGCGTGCGGTACATCCAATCGATGCGCGACCAGATGCCGTAGTTGCCGCCGAGAAAGCGGGGGCCGTAGCGGTGCTCGATATAGAGAATGACGATCTGGCCGAGCACCACGCCGAGGCTCACCACGAGCATCGACGCCGTGACGAGCGCCGACCAGGCGAACGGCGGGGTGCGGTCCATGTACATGCCCGGCGCGCGCATGGTGAGCGTGGTGACCGCAACACAGATCGCTCCGGTGAGCAGTGAGATCACGAGCCCTGCGAGGGCCAGCAGGTGCAGATCCACCCCGTCCGAGAAACCGCCGGCGGGACCGCCGTTGGCGATGTACGCCCCCACGAGCACGCCCGCCGACACCAGCCAGCCCCAGAACGACAGGGCCGCCGCCCGCCCGAAGGCGATGTTCGGCGCTCCTACCTGCAGCGGGACCACATAGATGGCGATGCCCAGGAACAGCGGGATGAGCATGCCGAGCACCAAGGAGTCCCGGGTGAACGTGAAGACCTGCACAAACGAATCGCCGTTCAGGACGGTGTGCCCGTCGGACGAAGCCAGGTCGAAGCGCACGAGCAGATCTGCGACCGCGCCGGCCAGGGCGAACAACAACGAGCAGGCGATGAACAGCCGGCCGATGCGCTTGTGGTCGGCGGTGTTGAGCCAGCCGAACGCCGTCGGGTCTTCTGCCGGGACGGGCCCGGCAGATCCTCCCGAATACGTCGCTTCGGTAGTGGCGTCGGTCATGCGGCGAAGTGGTTCCCGAACTCGGCTGGCAGCGCCGCTTTGGGGCGACACCAACGGGGCACTCTAGCGACCCGCGGCCCCCTCAACCAGATTGTTCCCAGCACGACTGCGTCACCAGCTGAGCCGAACGACCACGTCGACTGCCATCGCCGCGAACAGCAGCCCCAGGTAGGCGATCGAGGTGTGGAAGACGCGCATCGCGGTCTGGGGTGTCAGTGCGCGCCACAGCGCCACGAGCTGCCATCCGAACGCAGCGCCGCCAGCCAACGCGACTGCCCAGTACAGGCCTCCGGCGCCGGCGGCCACGGAAAACCACAGCGACAGCGCGATCACCGCAAGGGTGTGCAGCGTCATCTGGACCAGCACCGAGCGCTCGCTGGCCACCGACGGCAGCATCGGCACCTCGGCGGTGTCGTAGTCGTCGGCATAGCGGATGGCCAGCGCCCAGAAATGCGGCGGCGTCCAGAAGAAGACGATCGCGAACGCGATCCAAGCCTCGAGCGACAGCGTGCCGGTGACGGCCGCCCAGCCGACAAGCACCGGCGCTGCGCCCGCCGCACCGCCGATGACGATGTTCTGGGCCGACGACCGCTTCAGCCACAGCGTGTACACGAATACGTAGAACAGGCACGCGGCCAGCGCGAGCAGGGCTGCGAGCAGATTGGCGCCCCACCACAGAATCCCGAACGCCGCCGCTTCGAGCACCATGGCGTAGATCAACGCAGCGCGCGGTGTCACCGTGCCGACCACCAAAGGGCGGTGGGCCGTGCGAGCCATCGTCGCGTCGATGTCGCGATCGATGTACATGTTGAAGGTGTTGGCGCCGGCCGCCGACAGCGTGCCGCCGACCACGGTGAACAGCATCAGCGCCACCGACGGCACGCCACGTTCAGCCACGAACATCGGCGGCACCGTCGTCACCAGCAGCAATTCGATGATGCGCGGCTTGGTGAGCGCGACGTATCCCCGCAGGGTTGATCCACGCAGTGTTGGGCGCAGCGCCGCCGGCATCGCTGTGAGGCTACGAGTCGCCCCTAACGTTTCAGCGTGAACTTGCCGGACCCGTCGCCGCCGCAATCGCGACGGCTGAGTCCATTGCGCCTGCGGGGGCGCATGCGGTACGTCAGGCCCGAGCGCTTCGCCGTGATCGCGCGCTGGGCCCTCTGGTCGCTCGTGGCGATCGTCGTCACCGGCTCGCTTGTGCGTCTCACGGGCAGCGGCCTGGGATGCAGCGACTGGCCGACCTGCGAGCCCGGCGAGTTCGTGCCCGCGGCCGATTTCCATGGCTGGGTGGAATTCGGCAATCGCATCGTGACCGGCCTGGTGTCGGCGGCTGTTGTTGTAGCTGTCGCTGCGTCATGGTGGCGGCGACCGCGCCGGGGCGACTTGGTGTGGTGGTCGCTGGGCCTGGTGGCCGGCGTGATCTTCCAGATCGGCCTCGGCGCCGTGACCGTGCTGACCCACCTGTCGCCGCCGATTGTGATGTCGCACTTCCTGGCGTCACAGGTGCTGGTATCGGCTGCAGTCGTCTTGGCACATCGGGCCTCGCCCGAGCCGCCGCCCGGCGGCAACAGCGCTGCCCGGCTGCCGACCCAGGTCCGGACACTCGCATGGCTGGCCGCGACGCTCACGGCTGCGGCCCTGTGGACCGGGACGGTGGTTACCGGCACCGGGCCCCACGGCGGTGACGAGCAAGTCGAGCGCCTGCAGTACGCCCTGCCGTCGGTAGCCCGCATTCACGGCATCACGGTGGCGGTGCTGGCTGCGGCCGCCCTGTTGCTCGCTTTCCGGGTGCGGCGGATGGCGGCGACAACCGGGGGCGAGACAACAACCGAGCTTGACCGGCGCATTCGGATGGTGATCGGCGTCATGGCCGTGCAGGCGGCGATCGGATACGTGCAGTACTTCAATGAGCTGCCGGTGCTGCTCGTGGCTCTGCATGTCGTCGGCGCAACGCTGCTCACGATCACGATGACCCGCTTAGTGCTTGCAGCAGAGACCGGCCGACGCGCCTCAGCGGAGCCTGGCGTCGCCGAATCGGTTGGCATCGCGGGTCGCGGCTTCGCAGAATGAACCCGTGAGCCCGACCGCTCCAGCCGTTGCCGACCCCGAAGTTGTCCGCGATCCGACCAACGAGGACGAGCACAGCACTGACGTGCCGTGGGTGGTCCTGGTCTGGAACGACCCGATCAACTTGATGAGCTACGTCGTGTACGTGTTCCAGAAGCTGTTCGGCTACAGCGAGGCCAAGGCCACCGAGCTGATGCTGGATGTGCACAACAAGGGCCGTGCCGCAGTCGCGTGGGGTTCGCGTGAGAAGGCCGAGCTCGACGTCTTCAGGCTCCACGAATACGGCCTCTGGGCCACCATGCAGAAGGACAGCTGAGCTGTGCTCGCCGCGCTGCATCGACGACTGGGCGGCGGCAGTCCGACGGCGGAGCTCCCGTGAGCGGCGCACGGTTCGGTGCTCGCGGCTCGCTGGTGAGCGTGCACCTGGCCGACTGGGAGCGGCGGCTGCTGGCCGAGATGGTGGGCGAGCTGCGATCCAACCTGCTCGACCACACGCCCGCGCGCGACGGCGGCGACGGGCTGGACCCCTCGTTGCGCCGCTTGTTCCCGCCCGCCTACCTCAGCGATCCCGACCGTGATGCCGAGTACCAGCGGCTGATGCGCGACGATCTGCTGGCCGAGCGCCTCGAGCACCTCGATCTGCTCGACAGCACGCTCGCTGCCGACCACCTCGACGACGAGCAGATCACCGCTTGGATGCAGGGCCTGAACGAGCTGCGCCTCGTGGTCGGCACCCAGCTCGACATCTCCGAGGAGGACGATCCTGCCGAGATCGATCCGCACGATCCCGCACAGCGACCACGGCTGCGCTACCACTACCTCGGCGGGCTGCTCGCAGAACTCATCGACGCCACCACCGCGTAGCCTGAGACGCCCTGCCCCCATCGTCTAGCGGCCTAGGACACCGGCCTTTCACGCCGGCGGCACGGGTTCGAATCCCGTTGGGGGTGCTGGACTCTGGCGGCCGCCTCAGTCGAGTTCGGCCAAGGGGAGGCGGAGTTCGATGGTTGTGCCCGGGCCGTCGGTGTCGATGACCGACGCTGAGCCGTTGTGGCTGCGAGCTACGTAATCGACGATGGACAGTCCGAGGCCGGAACCGGGCTGGGAGCGCGCTTCGGGGGCCCGGTAGAAGCGCTCGAAGACGGTCTCACGCAGGGCTGCGGGAATTCCGGGCCCGCGGTCGCGCACCCGGACATGAGCCTCCCGGTCGGCTGCTGCAACGCTGATCTCGATGGGTTCGCCCGGCGGCGACCACTTCACTGCATTGTCGACGAGGTTGCCGATCGCCCGCTCGACCAGCGCTGCATTCACGACCGCCTCGCACGGCTCGAACGCGGTCACAAAATCCGTCTCGGTCCGGCGGCGGTGCCGATCCACCACCGACGCAGCCAGCTCGGCCAGATCAACGCGCTCCGGCTCGCCCTGGGAGCGCTGGTCGGTCGCCAGCTCGACAAGCTCGTTCACCAGTTCGGTGAGCTGGTCGAGCTCGAACTGGACATCGTCGAGCATCTGGCGGCGCTCACTGCTGTCGAGTGCAACGACTGCGTCGCCGACGGGCGCGTCGGAAGCCGTCGCAGTCGCTGGCTGGGCCGAAGCCTGTTCGGCTCGCGCCAGCAATTCGATGTTGGTGCGGATGCTGGTGAGCGGTGTCCGCAGCTCGTGGCCTGCGTCGGTGACCAGTCGATACTGCTGGGCGCGCGACAGCGCCAAGGCCTCCAGCATTGCGTTGAAGCTGCGTGCCAACTCTCCCAACTCGTCGTCGCGTTCAAGCTCGATGGGCTGGTCCAGGTCTTGGGTCTGGGCAACGTTTCGTGCCGCATCGGTAAGCCGCCGAACCGGCCGGATCGCACGGCCGGCCACCACAAATCCCAGCAAACCAGCGCCCGCGACGCCGATGGCTGCCACGACGGCCAGCGCGTTGCGCAAGCCGGCCACGTTGGCATCCACCTCGTCGAGCGGGCTCGCGACCATCAGCGCAGCATTGGACGCTGCCCGCACGGTCAGCACTCGCAGGCGCACACCGTCCGCGGACACATCGCTTCGATGTCGGCGAGCGCGACCATTGGCCACGGCAACGTCTGCGGGCGCCACCGGCAGCACTTCGTCGGACGCGTACACCACTGCGCCGTTCGGGGCCACGATCTGCACAAGCACATCGCGAGGGATGAATCGTCCGAAGAACTGCACGCCCCGGCGTTCGGGCAGGCGTCCGCCGCTCGCGACCAGCACGGCGACGCGGTCGTCCAGCTTGCGGTCGAGTGCCGACCGGGCCTCGGCTCGGGCAATCCAGAGCGCGACCCCCGAGACCGCCAGCACGGCGACGGCAACCGAGGCGGCCACCAGCAGCCCAAGCCGGGCGCGAAAGCTCATGTGGGGCCCAGAGGCGGAGCTGTGGCCCGAGCGGCCCGTGAGCCCGTATTGAATGCGAATCGGGAACAAGAGCGGGAAGCAACGGGCGACACGACGAGAACGTTCAGCTCTCGGCGTTGTCTCGAAGCACGTAGCCCACGCCGCGCACGGTCCGGATCGGGCTGTGACCGTCGGAGCCCACTGTCGCTGCGGCGAGCTTGCGCCGCAGGTAGCCGACGTAGACCTCCAGGGAGTTCGAGGCCAGCGACGCGTCGTAGCCCCACACCGTGTCGTAGATCTCGTCGCGGTGCAGTACGCGGCCGGGGTTGCGCAGGAATAGCTCCAGCAGCCGATGCTCGGTGTGGGTCAGCGTGACAGGCTCGCCCGTGCACGTCACCTCATAGCTGGCGGTGTCGAGCACGATTCCCGCGCACGTCAGCCGCTCGCCTTCGTCCGGCGACGAGCCCCCAGCGCTCCTGCGCAGCAGCGCTCGCAGTCGAGCCAGCAGTTCGTCGAGCGCGAACGGTTTGGCCAAGTAGTCGTCGGCGCCAGCATCGAGGCCTTCCACCCGATCCGCTGTGGCGCCCCGCGCCGTCAGCAGCAGGATCGGCAGGCGGCTCCCGGCGGCGCGCAGGCGGCGGCACAGCTCGAAGCCGCCCAGGTTCGGCATGGTGGCGTCCAGCACCATCACATCTGCCCGACCGGCCAGCGATTGGCCCTCGACACCATCGCTGCCTTCGAGCACCTCATAGCCCTCGAGCTGCAAGGCGCGGCGCAAGGCCGCTCGGATGCGCTGGTCGTCGTCGACGACGGCTACCGCGGGGCTGGCACCGCGCGGCCGATCAGCACCCATGGCCTCATTCTGGAACGCGGATCATGAGAAACCCATGAGAGGCCAAGCCGGTCTGCCCGGCGACTAGCTGGCAGCGGAGGTGCGGCGGCGCAGGTGGGAGATGGTGAGCGCGGCGCAGGCTTCGCGTTCGGTTTCGTAGCTCAGCGCCCGCACGGCGTCGGCGATGTCCCACCAGGCCACCTCGTCGACCTCGCTCGGGTCGCCCGCGAGCCGCTTGGGCACCTTCGTCGGGGCCATCGCATAGAAGAGCACCAGCTTGGGCACCCCGCTGGCGATCAGGTAGCTGACCGGGTACGGCGCAGACGTGATCGCGCACCGCACGCCCGTCTCCTCGCGGACCTCCCGCAATGCCGCCTCTTCCCAGGACTCGCCCCGGTTGAGGTGGCCCTTCGGCAACGACCAGTCGTCGTACCGCGGCCGGTGCACCACCAGCACGGCACCGTCGTGGCACACCACGCCGCCGGCCGCCCGGTCCACCGGCGCATTGGAATAGCGGCCCCGCTCGATGTGGCGCCGGCGTGCCTTCACCGTGACCTGCGCGGCAGGAGCCTGCGCCGCCTGCTTGCGGCCTTTCTTCGACGACTTCGCCCCATCGGACGCCACGGTTCGTGTCTAGCGTGTCCACGCCGGCCGGGATGTACATGTCGGGGGTCGGCCAGGTCGACAATGGGGGACAGACATGGACTTGGGAATCTGCATCGCATCGCACATCGGCGATCTCGACTACGTCGAGCGAGCCGAGGAGCTCGGCTACACGCATGCCTGGTTCGCGGACAGCCACATGCTGTGGTCGGACTGCTACGCCACCCTGGCGCTCGCTGCTGAGCGCACCAGCACCATTCAGCTCGGCACCGGCGTATCGGTCTCGGGCACGCGGCCCGCTCCGGTGACGGCCGCGTCGATCGCCACGATCAACGCGCTCGCGCCCGGGCGGACGTTCCTCGGCATCGGCACCGGCAACACGGCCATGCGGATCATGGGACACAAGCCCCAGCGCATCGCCGAGTTCGACCAGTACCTGGCTGCGCTGCGACCGCTGCTGCGCGGCGAGGAAGCCGTCCACCATTTCGGCGGCAGCGCGCAGCCGATCCGCCACATCATGCCGGACAACGGGTTCGTCAACTTCGACGACGAGATCCCGCTGTACGTGTCGGGTTTCGGGCCGCGCTCGCTGGGACTGGCAGGTCGCTACGGCGACGGCGCCGTGCTCTCGGTGCCGCCGGACGGCTCGGCCACAGCGCGCGTCTGGGAGTACATCGAAGAGGGCGCGGCGGCGGGCGGCCGCAGCATCGATCGCAGCCAGTACCTGATGTGCTCGCTCACCACGATCGTCATCCTCGACGACGGGGAGACCCTCGCCAGCCAGCGCGAGCGGGTCCATCACGAGGCGGGTGCCTTCGCGATGGCGTCGCTGCACTACTCCTACGACCAGTACCGGCAGTTCGGCCGATCTCCTGGGGCCCGCCTGGAGGCAGTCTGGGACGAGTACTGCGCGATGCTCGACGACACCGATCCTGATCGCATCCACCAGCGCATCCACGCCGGCCACAACTGCTGGGTGCTGCCCGAAGAGGCTCGGTTTCTCACCGACGAGCTCATCGATGCCACCTGCATCGTGGGCACTGCCGACCACGTCACCGAACGGCTGGCCGATCTGGGCGAGCGAGGGCTCAACCAGATCATGATCCTGCCCAACTTCGACCCGCGCTATGAGGTGCTCGAACGCGTCGGCCGCGAGATCATTCCCCGGCTGGCGGCCGGCTGAACTCGCCGGTCGAGGTCGGCCCGCCGTCCGTTCGCATGGCAGCCAGCTATACGAAGTCCACCGCGCGACCTGAGAGGACTGCTCGCTAGCCTTGTGCGCTGCTGTTGAGCCCATCCTGCGGAGCTGGCACCTATGAGCAACATCTGCCAAGTCACCGGCCGCCGGCCGCACTCGGGCTTCAACGTCTCGCACTCGCATCGGCGGACGAAGCGCTGGTTCAAGCCGAACATCCAGCGGAAGCGGTTCTGGGTGCCCAACGAGGGGCGCTGGGTCACGCTCACTGTCAGCGCCAAGGGCATCAAGACCATCAACAAGCGCGGCATCGAATCGGTGGTGGCCGATCTGCGCCGTCGTGGGGAGAAAGTCTGATGCCCAAGAGCGACAAGCGTCCCGTCATCAAGCTGAAGTCCACCGAGGGCAGCGGCTACACGTACTCGACGCGCAAGAACAAGACGAACACCCGCGACCGGATCGAGCTGCGCAAGTACGACCCGGTGCTGCGCCGACACGTCATCTTCAAAGAAGAACGCTGAGCGGCGGCGCCGTCGGGGGCGCCCCATGAGCACCGCATGACCGCGGCGCGGCCTGCTCGCGTGAGCCTGCGGGCGGCGCGCCGGCTCGCCATCGGCGCCCAGGGGCTCGCCTCACCGCTGCCGGGCGGGCGGCTGGACGTCCGGCATCTGCGGCGGGCCATGGACTGCATGGGCCTGCTGCAGATCGACGCCGTCAACGTGCTGGCCCGCTCGCACCTGCTGGTTCTGCGGGCCCGGATGGGCGGCATGCACGACGCCGTGCTGGGGTTGCTCGAGCGGGCGGCGTACGCCCGCCGGGCGGGCGAGCGGGAGCTGACCGAGTACTGGGGCCATGAGGCGTCGTTCGTGCGTGTGGCCGACTGGCCGCTGTTCGGCTGGCGGATGCGCCGGGGAGCTGCCGGCGACATGTGGAGCGGGTACGCCCGCTTCGGAGAGGCCAACCAGCCCAGGATTCGAGCAGCACTCGGCTGGCTGGATGCCAACGGTCCTGCATCGACTGCCGAAGTGGATGCCGCGATGGGCTGGGGACCCGGCGTACGCGGGCCCTGGGGAACACGCAGCAACGGAAAGCTGGCGCTGGCGTGGCTGTTCTGGGCGGGTCGGGTCGGCGTGGCCGACCGCACCGGTTTCGTACGCCGCTACGACGTGATCGAACGGGTACTGCCGAGCGAGGTGGTCGATGCTGTTGTGGACGAACCCGACGCGCACCGGGCGCTGCTGGCAGACGCCGCCCGTTGCCTCGGCGTGGCCACTGCCGACGATCTCATCGACTACCACCGCCTGCCCAAGCGCATCGCGCCCGCCCGCATCGCGGACCTCGTCGAAGACGACCATCTCATCGAGGTGGCAGTGGAGGGCTGGGATCGGCCGGGGTATGTCCCCGCCGGCCAGCGCGCTGCCCGGCGACGGTCGCGGTCGGTGCTGCTCAGCCCATTCGACCCGCTGGTATGGCACCGCCCCCGCGCAGAGCGGCTGTTCGGCTTTCACTACCGCATCGAGATCTACACGCCCAAGGCCAAGCGGCAGTACGGCTACTTCGTGCTGCCGTTCCTGCACGACGATGCGCTGGTGGCGCGCCTCGATGTGCGCTTCGACCGGGAGCGCAACGTGCTGGAGGTACCGGCCTCGTGGGCTGAACCGGGGTCGTGGCCCAGCGGTGCCGCGGCCGCTGCAGACGCTCTGGAGGCACTGGCGACCGAGTTGCATGCGCTGTCTGCGTGGTGCGGCGCCGACGGAGTGTCGGTGCTGTCTCGCGGCGATCTCGCCGACCGACTGCGCGCCGCGGTCACTGGCGCTGATCGAATCAACGCATCTTGATTTGGCTTCACATCGACCATGAAGAGGGCACCAAGCATGTACGACGAATCGTCCGACGAGGAATTGGGCCACGCCGAATCAGCAGATTCCTCCGAGACACCCGGTTACGTGTATGTAGCCACAAACCCGGCGATGCCGGGCATTGTGAAGATTGGTCGTACAAGCCAGGACGACCCCGAGAGCCGCATCAGCCAACTGTTCAACACAAGCGTTCCGGTGCCATTCGATCTGGAATACGCCGCGGCCGTCCCCGGTGATCCGAAACAGGTGGAGAATGCTCTGCACGTAGCTTTCGGACCGCAGCGAGTGCACCCGAATCGGGAGTTCTTCAAAATCGACCCAGAGCAAGCGATCGCCGTCCTGCAACTCATCGATGCACGGGACATCACTGACGACGTGCAAGCAGAGACTGATGTCTCAAGGTCCCTCGCTGACCGGCAAGCCAGTAAGCGCCTGCGTCGTCCGAATCTTGACTTTGGAGAGTTGGGGTTGGCGCCCGGGACCGCTTTGACCTTCGAGCAAGACGACCGGGTACGGATCGAGATCGTGGATGCGCAGCAGGTACGTCTTATTGAAATGCCCTCCGATGTCTACCCATCGCTCGGAACGGAGGATGGACCTACACGCCTGTCGCCACCCTCGGCTGGGTCCACTGGTGGAACACCGAACGCATCCACGGCTACCTCAACGACCTCAGCCCTGACCAATTCGAAGCGGCCTACGCTGCGGCCACAACCGACCACGACACGACAGGAAACCACAACAAGCAGCCTGCGCAAAACCCAGGGTGAATCAACCAGCCTCAAGGGCGTGCCGAGCATAAAGCTCCGCCGCCGAGACAGAACTGGCGCTATCTGAGCAAGCGCCGCCGCGTTGCCTGACGGTCTGGCAGGGCTTGTGGCTACGGCGTGTTCAACTCAGCACGGCAGGCGAATCCGGGCGTGACATCGAGAGACATGGCGAGGCGCCGCAGTCGTGGTGCGGCTCGTTGTGGACGAGGCAAGGTTTGGGGCTCTTCGCGTTTTTTTGGGATGACGGTGGGTTGAGGGTCCTTGGGTAGGGGTCGAGGCCCTGCTGGGATCGGTGTTCGTGAGACGCCGAACCCTGGAGGGCCTCGATGGCGAGAGATGTTATGTCGGTGCGGCTGTGG
>JAJDTF010000118.1 GCA_022827265.1 Acidimicrobiia bacterium
CGAACACGGCGTTCACCCAGTCGATGATCGGCTCGGCGGAGCGGAAGTTGACCTGCAGCCTCGTCAGCGTGCCGAGCTGGGCGCCGAAGCGATCGCGTGCGCGCAGGTACAGGCCGATGTCGGCCCGGCGGAAGCGGTAGATGGACTGCTTCGGATCGCCCACGAAGAACAGCCGGCCCGGCGCGACATGCACATCGGACCACGAGCCGAGCGCGGCGCGCTCGCCGTCGGGCTCGCCCCAGCGGTCGTCATCGTCGCCGTCGCGGTCGCCGAAGCCGCTGGCGATCAGCGTCGCGATCTCGATCTGGATCGGGTCGGTGTCCTGGGACTCGTCGAGCAGGATCTGCCGGTAGCGCCGATGCAGTGACGATCGAGCGGGCTGCGAATGCCGCAGCAGGTTGCGCGCTCGAACCAGCAGGTCATGAAACTCCAGCCGGCCTGCGGCGTGACGCTGATCGGCCGCAGCGAGCGTGAAGCGGGCGATGCGATCGCAGATCAGCGCGATGGCGTCGCTGAGTGCCGTCCCTGCTGTCTCCGAGCACAGCTCGCGCAGCTCGACGAAGCCCGCCCGGATGCCGGGAAGGTCGTACCAGCTCTTGCTGCTGCCGACGTTGCCGATCTTGGGGACGCCGACGGCGGAATCCTCAGCGTCGGTCAAGACCGCCATCCGCTGCGCGTCGTCGCGTGCCGCGGCGAGCCGCCTGACGAACTCGTCGAGCTGGCCGAAGCGCGCCAGCGCCTTGTCGTCGTCGTTGCTGCACTCGCGCCGTCGATCCGACAGCGACCCTCCCTTCGCCACCACATCCACAACATCGACGGTGCCCGCCTTTGGAACCTCTGCGCTGCAGCGAATGCGATCCCAGTTGGCATTGAAGGCGACGCCGACCTCGTTGAGCTGGGAGAGGTCGACGCCGGCTGCGTCGAGCATCTCGATGGCCCAGCGCGCAGCCGGGTCGTCGAACAGCTCGTCGGTGAACCGCGCCCAGCGTTCGGTGAAGTCGACTTCGCTGGCGATCTGGTCGAGCGACTCGAACCTCGGCGGCAGGCCCGCTTCGATGGAGTGCTCGGCGAGGATGCGCCGGGCGAAGCCGTGCAGGGTGGAGATGGCTGCCGCGTCGAGCCCGTCGAGCGCCGTGCGCAGCAGGTTCGCCCTCGTGCTGTCGGGATTGTCGGCAAGCTGTTGCCCGAGCCCTGCCCGGATGCGGTTGCGCAGTTCTGCTGCTGCCTTGTCGGTGAAGGTGATCGCCGCCAGATCGTCGATGGGCATCGGATCTGTGCCGCTCACCAGCTCGATGACGCGCTCGACGAGCGCGCGGGTCTTGCCGGTGCCCGCTCCTGCCTCGACGAACATCGTGGAGCGGGCTTCGGCCGAGACACGCGCCCGTTCGGCGGCGTCCGCGGGTTCGCGCGCCGAGCCGGCCGAGACCGAACCGGCCGAGCCCGCCGATATCGAATCGGCCGAGGTCGCATCGGCCTGCGAGCCGCCGCCGTCGCCGAGGGCTTGGCTCACGTCCTGGCTCGTGGTATCGCTCATGTCCCGGCTCATGTCGCTGCCTCGGGTTCGACGAGGGCGGCGAAATGTGCGACAGATCTGTCGTTGCGCTTGTGCTGCCATGCCCGACGGACATCGGCGGTACCGAGCCCGTCGGGATCGCAGTACGGGCAGACCGTGTGGGACGTGCGGTCGTCGCCGGGCTCGGCATGGCCGGGGAACTCCCCGCTGCGTATGCCCGACACGATCATGTTCACCACTTGATCGAACCGGTCCATGAGCCGCGGGCCGACGCCGAGCCCCAGCCACGACCACCGCCCTGGCTCGGCAGTGACGAACCAGTAGGCGGCGTGGTCGACAGCCGCGGTCGCGCCGCCGGCCCCGAAGTGCGCCCCCGCTGCGAGCGCGTAGACCGGCAGCTGCAGCTTCGTGCCGGCGAGCGTGGGGTCGTCGCCGTTGAGGTTCCTGTAGCTGCGCGTGCCGCCTGACTTGTAGTCCACGACGATCACCGATCCGTCGGCCCGTCGCTCGACCCGGTCCACGACGCCACGAAAGCGCACGGTGGTCCCATCACGGAGGTCGTAGGCGACCGCGCCCGCGCCGCCGTCGAGCCCGAACCGGAACTCCGAGCTGAGAATCTGCCCGCGTGTCTCGCCGTCTCGCGCCGCGTCGCGATCCAGCAGTTCGGCAAGGTCGGCAAGCAGTGCCTCGCGGTCGCGTTCCCACAGCAGGGTGCGCCCGGTCAGCCCGTGCCGTTCGGCGCGCTCGGCCAGGCGCCGGCCGATCGCGACCAGACGGGCGCGGTCGTCATCGTCTGCCGCCCGTTGCGGTCCCGGCGGCAGGTGCGGCCGCCCGGCGTGCGGGTCGTCGTCAGGGCTGGTCGCGGGCGATTTCCCGGCAGAACCAGCAGGCCCAGCACCGGCGTCGCCGCGCAGCGCACCGAACGAACGGAAGAACTCGTCGATGGCTTCGTGCATGAGCCTGCCGCGCTCGGCGGGCGACAGCCGCAGCAACTCCTCAGGCTCCTCGATCACCCGCACACCGAGCAGGTGCTCGAACAGAAACCGCCGCGGGCACGCCGCCCACGCTTCGAGACGCGAGGCCGACATGACCTCGGCGAACGTTGCATCGCCGTCGATGACCCCTGCGAGGTTGCCGTCGAAGCGGGTGAATCGATCGCCGTGACGCGCGGCGGTCATCTCGACGCCGGCGCTGAAGGCCGGATCGCCGAACAGCGGATGATCTCCCGCGCCCCGAGCGGCCGGCGTCATCGACCACACGGCGGCCGAGTCGTATTCCTGCACGGTGGCCGGAAACGACGCCGACAGCAGGCCGGTGACGTGCGACGGCGACTCGCCGACACCCCTCACCGCGCCGTCACGTGCTGCGGCTCGCAGGCGTTCCTCGCTGACGTATCCATCCCTGAACAGGCCCGACTCGGCCGCAAGCGCCTTCATGGTCGGCGCGAGCCACCGGGACGGCACGTACTCGGCGCTCTGGCGCAGGTTGCCCCGCGGCACCGTCAGGGTGCAGCGCCCGTTCGCACTGGCCAGAGCAGCGAGCAGGGCGCGGTGCTCGTCGGCTGACACATCGGCGCTCGATGCCATGGCATCGCCCAAGGCCCGGCGCTCGTCGTCGCCGATGAGGCTGTCGGGTGCATGCCGCCGGGGCAGGATGCCCTCGACGAGCCCGACGACATACACGCTGCGGGGCGCCATGTCGACAGCGCGGCTCAGCGGCCCGACGTACACGCCGGTGCCGGCAGCGCCGCTGTGCCCGTGCGGGTCGGACAGCTCATCGGACAGGGCCCGGGTCATGGTGGCCAGATCGACGCGTGACTCCACAGCGCCCAGTTCCGACAGCCGGTCGAGCGCCTCGACGACCCGCTCGGCGGCCTTGGTCTGCCACTCGGGCCAATCCATCGTCCACGGCGCCCGCCCGGCCTGGCCCACGTACCGGTGCAACGCGGCGCGCAGCCAGTTGCACAGGCCCGGCCAGGTTCGGCGCGAGCGGCCCGTCGTGAGCTGGTCTCGCAGCTCGCCGACGAACTCGGCGAGGCGGCGGCACTCGGCTGCCTCGCCGCGCAGCCACTCGATGCGGCGCACGCTGGGGTCGTCGCCGGAGCGCTCGTGCTCGGCGCGCGCCTCCAGTTCGTCGGCGTAGGCAGCAAGCCGGACCCCCCAGTCGCCGCCGCCGGTGACGCGGGCAGCACGCGCCAGGTGCTCCCACTTCGAGTCGGGAATGAAGAAGCTCTCGCCGCCACGGCGTTCGCCCGCCCCGCTGCGAGGCACCTGCGCGCCCCCCAGCAGG
>JAJDTF010000104.1 GCA_022827265.1 Acidimicrobiia bacterium
GCACACCGCTGGACCTCAGCCCCCTGCGGCTCGCGGTCATCGAGGACAACCTCAACTGGATGCCCCGCCGAATACACAACTGGCAACCAGCAGCAGCCGTCTACACTCAACTCACTCGCAACCACCAATAGAGCTTGCCGATGTTCAGGTCGTGCCGTTCGAAGATGACCGGCCAGAACTGTGCGACCTGCTCGCCTTGGGTGATCGAGTTGGTCGCGACGAATCCGATCCGCGGAGGCCGTTGGCCGAGGCCTGCTGCGGTGTCGGTTTGGCGGACGTATTCGGCGGCTCGGATGAACCATGCGGTGACGTAGTCGAGTGTTCCGCCGCTGCCACCAAGCTGGGCGATGCGGTGCACCTGCGCCCGCTGCTCGGTGCTTTGGTACTTGGCGCCGATGAACGGCGGGTTACCAAACACGTAGGAGCACTCGGCGGGCGGCAGGAAATCTGTCCAGTCGAGTTCCAGCGCGTCGCCGACCTCGATATGGGGTGATTTCTCTAGCGGGATGCGCACATAGGGTTCGCCGAATGTGGTGGCGAGTTCCCGGTTCATGAGGTGGTCCATCATCCATAGCGATGTGGCAGCGATGCGCGCCGGGAACTCACTGATCTCGATGCCGTAGAACTGGTCGACGTCGATCACCGATTTCACTTCGAACGGCATCATCTGCTGGGCCGACAGCCGGGTGCGCGCGGCGATCTCGTCCAGAATGTCGATCTCGAGCAGGCGTAGTTCGCGGTATGCGATGATCAAAAAGTTGCCGCAGCCGCACGCTGGGTCGAAGAAGCGCAGCTCGCCGAGGCGGTCCCTGAGCCGGTAGAGCTCAGCTACGACATCGCCGCTGTGCTTGGCAGAGAGAGCGTCGAACTCGGCGCGAAGGTCGTCGAGGAACAGTGGCTCGATTACCCGAAGGATGTTCTGCTCGGTGGTGTAGTGGGCTCCCTGGGATCGGCGCTCGACCGGTTCCATCACCGATTGGAACAGCGCACCGAAGATCGCAGGTGACGTCTTGGACCAGTTGAAGCGGCAGGCGTCGAGCAGCGCCGCGCGCATCTCGCTGTCGAAGGCGGCGATCGACAGACGCTCCGCGAACAGCTCACCGTTCACATACGGGAACTTGGCCAAGTCCTCGTCCAGCTTGGCTTGCCGCTGCTCCGTCGGCGTGTCCAGCACCTGGAACAACTGCGTCAGCCACAAGCCAAGATCAGCGCCGTCGACTGAGGTGCGGTCCTCGATGAGGTGCAGGAACATGTCCTGGCGGGGGAAGATGCCTGAGTCGTCGGCGAACATGCAAAACACCATCCGCACCAAGAAGCGCTCGAGATCGTCGCCCCGGTAGCCGGACTCGTCGAGCGCGTCGTGCAGACGGCCCATGAGCTCAGATGCCTCGATGTTGACCGGGTCCTCCTCTCGGAGCGCCCGACGGCGCTGACCGACGATGAACGCGAAGTTCTCCACCTGATCGGCCAGCTCGGCGAGCGGGAACCGGATTTCCTCGCGCGTGTCGCGGTCGAGCAGTTCGAAGGTCTTGAAGTCGCACAGCAGCTGGTAACGGGGCCGCTCGCGCTCCGCGAGGGCGTCGAAATAGGCACCCGCCTGCTCCGCAGCCGCTACCAAGCTGCGCCCGGCGCTCTTCTGCTCCACCAGCAGCACACCCGGCCAGAACAAGTCGATGAAGCCGCTCCGGTTGTCCAGCTTCTTGACGTGCTCCTCGTAGCGCGCCACATCGCGCCGCCGCTTGCCGAACACCTCGAAGAACTCGTTGTAGAACGTCTGCGTCTCGCCCTTCTCATAGGAAGCATCCGCCCAATCCGCAGCGAACTGGGCAGCGCGCACCCTGATCTCGTTCCACGAGAGCATCACGGCAACCTAACGGACTGCGTCAATCCCAAGTGGATGAGGCAAGATTGCGTGGAACCTCGGACAGCGCAGGGCCAAGGCGGAGAAGCGAAGCCGTATCAGGTGCGTCAGGTGCTGCGAGCGATCGACTTGATGGAGATTGGCAATGAGTGAACCTCGGTACCAGTTTCGAGCGTCGTGGTCCGATGAAGACGGTGCGTGGATCGGCGTGTGCAACGGGTTCCAACTGGTGAGCCACATCGCTGCGACCGAGGCGGACTGCCTCAGTGGCATTCGTGCGCTGGTGGACGACATCGTGGCGGACTTGCACAGCAACGGCGAAACACTGCCACAACCGCTGTCCTGGGATGACTTCGATGCCCCGCTCGTCGACGCGGCAGCGGGCTTGACCAACTAACGAGTCCGCTCACGAGCTGATGCGTCGGGCGCCGAGGCTGGCGCTGATGCTGGCGCTGATGTCGCGTAGGTGCGGCGCGGGTTAGAGGCCGATGGCCAGGTCTGGGCGGCCTCGCAGGTGGGTGCGCTCGTTGACCGACAGCACGCTGCGGTGGCCGTGGCTGGACGCGAATACTCGGGTGACCGACGTGTAATCGACATCGAAACGCAGGAATGCATCGGCATCGAAGCCCAGGCAGCGCGCCAGGTATGCATTCACCACGCCGCCGTGGCACGCCAGCGCAACCCGCTGGCTGCGGTGGTCGGCGACGATCTGGTCCACCGCCCCGTTGACCGTGGCGATGAACTGAGCGGTGCGCTCTGCGTCGCCGAATGAGCCGGTCGCCAGCTCGTCCCACCGCTCCCGGTCGGTTTCCTTCAGTACTTCCATCGGGACGTAGGCGGGGGAGTCGCGGTCGAATTCGCTGAGCCCGTCGCGCACCGTCGGCTGCAGTCCGGTCATGTCACCGATCGCCTCGGCCGTTTGCAGCGCACGGCGCATCGGGCTGGCGTACAGGGCATCGATGTTCATCTCGGCGAGCCACCCCGCGACCGCAACGGCCTGCTGCCGGCCGATCTCCGACAGGGGCGGGTCTGCGGGCTGACCGTCGTGTCGCACGACTCGTTCGGGCTGGCCGTGGCGGACGAAGACGAGTTCCACGGCGGGTGACCCTAGAGGGCGAAATCCATGGCTGATTGCCTTGACGGGAGCGGTACCGTGGTAGCACATGGCAAGACGGACCAAGATCATCGCCAGCGTCGGACCAGCCTGCAACGACGAGGCGACCATGACGGCCATGATCGAAGCAGGCGTCGACGTCTGGCGTCTGGGGCTGGCTCATGGGACGCTCGACGAGCAGGTAGAGACGTTCCGGCGGCTGCGCGCCGTATCGGAGGAATCCGGGCGGCACATCGGGATCCTCGTGGACCTGCCGGGCCCCAAAGTGCGCTGCAAGCCGTTCCCCGAGGGCGGCTGCGACGTCACTGAGGATGCTGTGCTCTCGCTCGGCATCGACGGCGACGCCAGCACGGCGGATCGGATCGTGGTCGACTACGAGGGCCTGCTGACCGACGTGGGCCCTGGCGACCAGCTGTCGTTCGGCGACGGCAACGTCGTGCTGGTGGTGGAGGACCGTGCCTCCAACGCCCTCAAGACCCGCGTCTTGCACGGCGGGCATCTCGAAGGCCGGCCGGGCCTGCATGTCGACTCGTCCAAGCTGCGCATCAGCACGCCCACACCGCAGGATCTGAAGCTGGCCGACACCTTCATCGACTTGGGCACCGACATGGTGGCGCTGTCGTTCGTCCGCTCGGCGCACGACATGCGGCGCTTGGGCGTCGAGCCTCACCCCCGCGGCCCGCTGCTGGTGGCCAAGATCGAGACCAACGCCGCCGTGGAGAATCTCGACGGGATCATCGAGTCTTCCTCGGCAGTCATGGTGGCTCGTGGCGACCTGGGCGCCGAGTGCGACATCGAGGAATTGCCCCATCTGCAGAAGCGGATCATCGAGGCCTGTGTTGCACACGGCCGACCGGCCATCACCGCGACCCAGATGCTGGAATCGCTGCTGCACTCGCCGGTGCCGACACGCGCAGAGGCGTCCGACATCGCCAACGCGGTGTTCGACGGCACGTCCGCGGTGATGCTGAGCGGCGAGACGGCCATCGGCCACGATCCCGTGAACGCCGTGCGCACCATGGCCCGCATCACCGAGCGAGCCGACGAGCGCTTCGACTACGAGGCGTGGTGGAACCGGCTGTTGTCGGTGCGCAGGCTGGACGATCGTGCTGCCGACTACCTGCGGGTGACCGACGGCATCACCCAGTCGGCATCGAGGCTGGCGACCGAGCTGGGCGCCCAAGCCATCATCTGCCTGAGCCGCTCGGGTTTCACTGCCCGCAGCATGGCCCGGTTCCGCCCGTCGATGCCGCTGCTGGGCCTCACGCCCGAGCCGCGCACCGCGATGCAGCTCTCGCTGTCGTGGGGGACGCGCCCGCTGGTCTTCGGCGAGCGCCTGACCCCGGCCGAGTCGGCACTCGAGGCCGTGCACGCGGCGACACGCACCGGCATGGTGCGAAGCGGCGACATGGTGGTGGTGGTGTCGGGCTCGAGCCCCGAGTCGCATGCCACCGACAACCTGCGCGCCATGCGCGTGCCCTAGAAGGCGGAGCCGCGGGCCCGAGCGGCCCGTGGGACCGTGTCTGTCGGGGACTGGGAACAAGAGCGGGAAATGCAGCGCTGAGCTAGCCGGTGCCGATGTCGATATCGACATCGATGCGGGACGGGTCGATGCGGTCTGGCCCGCACAGCGGGTTCTGGGGAACCTGCACCGTGCGGCCGAAGACCTCGCACGAGCACGTCTCCTGGCAGTCGCGCAGCCCGGTCCATTGCACGGCCAGCATTGCTGCGCCGCCCACCAGCACCAGCGAGATGAGCACGGCCAGCACCAGCCGGCGGATCAACCGGACCACAACGAAGGCCGCTACAGCCAACGCGGCGATCCCACCGACCAGAGCGATGCTCAGGCGATCGGCATCAAGCCATTCGGGCAGCACTCCAGCAGAGAGTACGCAGCATCCCCGCAGTGCCCGTGGACCGCTCCCGGGCCGGCGGCAAGGCGCTCACTAGAGTCCAAGTGGCTGATACGACGCTTCCCGAGGTTCCACACATGGCGGCCACACCCATAGACCTGCGTCCGGGCGGACTGCCCGAGACGGTGCTGGATCCGGCTGCTCCCGCCGCCGTCGCCGCATGGCAAGCGGCGATGGCCCAGCCAGCGGCGGAACGGGGCGCCGCGCTGTGGGACGTGGCAGCCCGCTGGCCGCGGCTGCTGGAGGCGTGGGCGGAACTGGGGCGCTGGGCGGCGAGCGAGGGCCGCCACATCGAGGCCTACGCCTACTGCCGGGTGGGATACCACCGCGGACTTGACGCGCTGCGCGCCGCCGGCTGGCGCGGGAGCGGCTACGTCCGCTGGGCGGAGCACACCAATGGCGGCTTCCTGTGGTCGTTGCTGGGCCTGGGCCGCTGCGCTGCGGCCATCGGCGAGCACGACGAGGCCGACCGGTGCGCCCGTTTCCTGATGCAGCTCGACCCCGGGGGCGAGCCCCCGACAGGCGAGTGGCCCCAACAGTGAGACGGCACGGGCACCGCGCATCAATGACATCTGCCAGCAGCGATCTGCCAGCGGGTGAGTGTCCCCCGGCGTGAAGCCCGCCGGTGTCGTGCTGTGCGGCGGTGCATCCACGCGTATGGGCAGCGACAAGGCCGGCCTGGAGCTGGCCGGCCGGCCGCTGGCGCTGTGGGTCGCCGATGCGCTGAGGGCCGCAGGCGCGGACCCCGTGGTGGCACAGGGCGGCAATCCGCCCCCGCCGCTCGTGACGCAAGCTGACAGCTCGCCGGGGGCCGGGCCGCTCGCGGCCCTGATCGATGCGGTGGAGCGCCATGGCGATGTGCTTGTGTGCCCGACCGATGTACCGACGGTGCCTGCCGAGGTGCTCGCTGCCGTGGTTGAGCAGGCTCGCAGCACCGGCGCGCTGGTGGTGCTGGCACACAGCGACCGTCCCGAGCCACTCATCGGCCACTACGCCCGCGGATCGCTCCCGATGCTCCGGGCCGGACTGCAGGCCGGTGCGCACGGACCGAAGGCAGCCTTCGACGTCGAGAGCGTCCCGACCGTGCCTGTGGATGCATCCGATGTGCTGAACGTGAACACGCCTGCTGATCTTGCTGCCGCCGAGGCCATTCTGGCGGCTCGTCAAGCTGGCCAGCCCGGAGCGAGGTGACACGCATGGCCCGTCGGCAACGGCGCCTCGGCGACTCGTCTCGCCGGAGTGCTTCCCAGCACGAATGGGTCGACACCCAGGCGGACCTTGAGGCGCTGGTCGCCGATCTGCTGGCCGCTGACTGCGTGGCTGTGGACACCGAGTTCCACCGCGAGCGCAGCTACCGGCCGCAGCTGGCCCTGGTGCAGGTTGCCTTCGGCGAGCGGATCGCGCTGGTCGATCCCACCACGACCGATGTCGCGGTGCTGGGTGCTGTGCTGGCGGCGGATGTCCTCGTGGTCATGCACGCGTGCGCTCAGGACATCGAGGTGCTGTCCCAAGAGTGCGACGCCATCCCGTCGAGACTCTTCGACACGCAGGTGGCTGCCGGATTTCTGGGCATGAGCACACCGTCGCTGGCGTCGCTCGCCGAACGCTTGCTCGGTGTGCGGCTGGCCAAGGGCAACCGCCTGACCGACTGGTTCGAGCGGCCGCTGCAGACGGCCCAGCAACGCTACGCAGCCGATGACGTGGCGTACCTGATCCCGCTGCACGACGAGCTGCGTTCCCGCCTGAGGGCGCGGAACCGTTGGCAGTGGGCGCTCGACGAGTGCGAGCAGTGGCGTCGACCTCCCGGTCCGCCGCCGGACCCTGCCCAAGCATGGACCCGCATCAAAGGAGCGCGACAGCTGCGCGGGCCCCAACGAGCGGTCGCGTACCGGCTGGCAGCCTGGCGCGAGCGAACGGCCAGCGAGCGGGACATCCCGGTGCGATTCGTGCTGTCGGACATGGCGCTGCTGTCGATCGCTCAGCGTCGGCCCCGCAGCATCGATGAGTTCGGGGGCTTGCGGGGAGTGGACGCGAACCAGTTCCGCGGCGCGGCCGGCGATCGGATCATCGCCGAGGTAAAGCGCGGTCTCGACATGGCAGCGGGCGAGATCCCGGCCAGTGCGTTGTCGGCAGGGCCGAATGTGGACGCGACGCTGCAGCCCGCAGTCCCTCTCGTGGGCGCCTGGGTGGACGAGGTGGCTCGAACCGAGGGTCTCGACCGCAGCTTGCTGGCGACTCGCTCCGACATAGCTGCGCTGCTCGCGGGCGATCCGGCGTCGAGGCTGAGTTCGGGCTGGAGGGCCGAAGTGGTGGGCGACGGGATCAGATCGCTGCTGGCGGGGGAGGCCGCGCTTGCGTTTGATCCGTCGGCCGGCTTGCTGCTCGAGTCGCGGCCCGGCGGGGCGCCTGATCAGTGCGAATGACACGCAGCGCTGCGCCCCAAACGGTAGGGTGACAGCGCACTTCGTTGAACGCAGGTGCTCTGTCCGTGCGCGGATAGGGGCATGTCCGGACGCAGGCAAGCAAGGCCTCGCAGTCGAGCACGAGGAGCCAGCCGGTGAAGAAGGGTCGACATCGCCGATATGAGGAGGCTCGCAAGTTCCAGCGGGCCACGGCGGAGCGTTTCACCATCGAGGACTACGACTTCGACAACTCGGACCGCTTCGGGGTGGATTTCGACGACGAGGAATCGGCTCCCGATGACCAGTACGGTCATCTCGCCGACAAGTACGACGACGATTACTCGGATCTCGCAGACAAGTACGCCGACTTCGATGCCGACGCAGACGAAGAGGCCCCCCAGCGCGAGAGCGCCTGACTTGCCGCAACAGTCGAGCCCGCTGCGAAGGCGGCAGGGCCCTCTGGGCTAGTTCTCCTCTGGGCTAGTTCTCGGCGATATCGGCTAGTCCTCGGCGACGTGGTGGGGGCGGCGGACTGCTGGGTGGGGGAGCAGCTGGACTGAGGCGACGCGCTGGTCGAGCTGGGTGCGCAGCCCGGCGTAGATCGCCGGTCCGCAGATCGCCGTCAGCTCGTCGCGCAGCGCCCTGAACACGGGCTGGCTGCCGATGTGCGCGTCGCTTGCCGATGTGCACCACCAGGAGACGTCTGTGTCGGGGCCGCCCCAGTCGCGCAGTTCCCATTCCCGCACCATCGTGTAGACGTGGCCGGTGACGGTCTCGTGGTCTTCGCGGCGCAGCGGCGCCTGCCAGCAGATCTCAGGCTTGGTGTCCATCGGACGCCGGCCGGTGCGCTCGGCCAGCAGGTGGAATGCACAGCCGGCGCCCGCGGGATGTCCGGCCCGGTTCGCGAACACGCATGCCCCGTCCACGACGAGGGTGCGCCACCAGCCCTCGCTGTCCTGCCAGAGCGCCTCTGCGGGATCGCAGTGGTGCTGCCAGATCTCGGCGTCCAACTCGGCGATCATCTCCCGGACGTGTGCGAGGTCGCCGTCGCCGTTGAGGTAGGCACCGTGGCTGCAGCAGCCCAGCGCCAGCTCGGGCGCCGGTTCGATGTCGATGCCAGGGCAGCCAGCGCCGTAGATGCACGTCCAGGCGCTGGTGAGGAACGTCACATCGAACAGCCAGGTGCGGTGTTCGAGCGGATCTTCCAGCGACAGCCACTCTCGGGTGTCGTCGCCCAGGCTCCGGCCATCGGGGCCCACACCGATATCAGACGCCATCCTCGCCGAGCCTAGGAGACCGGGCTTGCGAGACCGGGCTTGCGAGGCCGGGGCCCGAGCGGCCCGTGAGCGAAGCCCGCAAGAGCGGGGACATCGGCTGGGATGATTTTGCCAAGTCGATCTGCGGTGCTCGTGGGGTACGGTCGCGGCGTGGTTTCTGAGGACGCCGCAGCGGATGCTGCCCTGCTTGCCGACCTGCGCAAGGTGCTCGGCAGCCGGGCCCGCGACAACGACTTCGAACGGGGCCTGTACAGCCGGGACGGCTCGATCGAAGGCAGTTCGCCGGCGATCGTGTGCTTGCCCGAGACCGCGGCCGAGGTTGCCGAAATCGTGCGCATATGCCGGCGCCACGGCCGGCCGTTCCTGGCCCGCGGCTCGGGGACGGGTTTGGCCGGGGGCGCGGTGCCCGTCGGCAGTCCGGTGGTGGTCGCCACGGCGAAGATGGATCGCGTCGTTGAGGTTGACACCGCCAATCGGGTGGCGTGGGTCGAGCCCGGCGTGCTGAACCTGGATCTGTCCCGAGCATTGACGCCGCTGGGCTTCTACTTCGCCCCGGATCCTTCGAGTCAGCAGGTGTGCTCGATCGGCGGGAACATCGCCAACAACTCCGGCGGTCCGCACTGCCTGGCATACGGCGTCACAACGGCGCACATCGCAGCGCTCGAGGTGGTGCTTCCCTCCGGCGAGACCACCATCTTGGGCGGTGTGGAGGCCGAGCCGGCCGGTCTTGACCTGCGGGGGCTGTTCGTGGGCTCGGAAGGCACCATGGGCATCGCCACCAAGGCGGCGGTGCGCCTCACCCCGAACGCTCCGTCGGTGCGCACGCTGCTGCTCGACTTCGACGACGTCAGCGAGGGCTCAGCCGCGGTCAGCGCCATCATCGCGGCGGGGCTGGTGCCGTCTGCGCTGGAGATGATGGACCAGCGCGCCATCGAGATCGTGGAGGCGTTCGCTCACGCCGGCTACCCGACCGGAGCTGCAGCGGTGCTGCTGGTGGAGCTCGACGGCCTGCCGGGCGGGGTGGAGGCGGGCGTGGACATCGTGCGCGAGGTGGCTCAGAAGCACCACGTTGGCCATGTGCGTGTTGCGGCTGACGACGAGGAGCGAGCGCTGCTGTGGAAGGGACGCAAGAACGCCTTCGGTGCCGTCGCACGGATCAAGCCCGACTACTACCTCCATGACACTGTCGTGCCCCGCTCGAAGCTCACCGAGGTGCTCGAGAAGGTGTACCGGATCGCCGATGCGTACGGGCTGATCGCAGTCAACGTCTTCCACGCCGGCGACGGGAACCTGCACCCGATCCTGGCGTTCGACCGGCGTGAACCCGGCGTGGACGAGCGGGTGAAGGCAGCGGGCCGTGACATCGTGGCTGCGTCCATCGAAGCCGGCGGAGTGCTCAGCGGCGAGCACGGCATCGGCTTGGAGAAGCGCGACTACATGGGGATGCTGTTCAGCACCCACGACATGTACACCCAGGACGTGGTGCGAGAGACGTTCGATCCCGACGGCCTCGCCAACCCCCTCAAGATCATCCCGACCGGCTCGCGCTGCAGCGACTCATTCCACCAGCATGTGCCCGAAGGCGCCTGGGTGTGAAGGCCGCGCCGGTATCCCAACCTCGCCCGGGCGCACCGGGCATCGGCGCCGTCGTGCCGGTGAGGGAGGCAACCGCAATGATGCCGACCGGCCACAGCAGCGCCACGAAGCGCGCCGGCGACATGAACAGACGCGCAGCATGAGCGACCAGGTCACCGCGAGCTTGGCGAGTCGGATCGGACCTGAGATGGCCGAGTTCGCCGGCGTCGTCGGCGACAGCGGTCCGGTCGCGGTTGTGGGTGCGCGTACTCATTGGCATGTGGGCGGCACGGCTGATGCTGGGGCGCGTGAAGTGCGGGCACCGTCCGGCATCTGGGAGCACGAGCCGTCGGAGATGACGGTTCGCTGCGGTGCCGGCACGACGGTGGCCGAATTGGACGCGCATCTCGCTCGAACCTGCCAGATGGTGCCGCTCGACCCGGTCGACGCCGCAGCCACCGTGGGCGGGGTGCTGGCGTGCGGCTTCAGCGGGCACCGGAGGCTCCGCTACGGGCATGTGCGCGATCTCGTGCTGCAGACCCGCCACGTCGACGCCGCCGGCAAGGTGGTCACCGCTGGTGGCCCCACGGTCAAGAACGTCTCCGGATACGACCTGCCTCGCCTGCTGGTGGGCTCGCTGGGAAAGCTCGGATTGTTGGCGGAGGTGATCCTGCGGACTTTGCCCGTACCGCCCGCTGCGCAGTGGCTGGAGGGCGACGGCGACCCGTTCGCAGCGTTTGACCTGCTGTACCGGCCAAGCAGCATTCTGTGGAACGGTTCGCATGCCTGGATCCTGCTCGAGGGCGACCCAGCCGATGTCGCAGCAGAAGCCGCCAAGCTGGTATCAGCGGGATTCGATCCGTGCGATGACCCGCCGCCGATCCCTGGCGCAGGTCGGGAGTCGATGCGGCCCTCGGACCTGCGAGCGCTCGCCGGCACCGGAGGCGAATGGCTGGCAGAGGTCGGCATCGGTCTGGTGCATCGGCACGAACCAGTGCAGGCTGCGCCGGTCTCGTCGGTGAATGCCGCGCTGATGGACCTTCTCAAGCAGCGACTGGATCCCGACCATCGATTCAACCCCGGCCGGAGGGCATGGTGAGCACAGTGAGCACGTTCCCACTGCAGCTGGACATCGACAGCGAGACGCTCGCCTCCTGTGTGGCATGCGGCATGTGCCTGCCGCACTGCCCGACCTACCGGGTGACCGGCGAAGAGTCGGCATCACCACGTGGCCGCATCGCACTGATGCGCGATGTCGCCGAGCGGGGCGAGGCCGACGCCGCCTTCGTGGAGTTCATGGACGCCTGCATCCAGTGCCGCGGCTGCGAGACAGCCTGTCCGGCCGGCGTCCACTACGGCCACATGATGGAAACCACCCGCGAGGCGCTGGCATCGCAGACCAGGTACCAGCCCCGTCTGCGGCGGCTCGCCTACCGAGCGCTGGGCATGCCCCGGCTGCTTGGCTTCGGGTCCCGCCTGCTGGGGCTGTCCCAACGGCTCGGCCTGATGCGCCTGGTGAGCCTGCTGGGTCGTGTGCGCCCATTTCGCCAGCTCGGTGCCATGACGGCCTCGCTCCCGCGAGTGCCGGTGCGCCAGGCACCGCTCATCGCCAGCGGCGACGATGTCTGGCTGTTCACCGGATGCGTCATGGATGCGTGGATGCGTGAGACCCACCGGGCAGTGCAGGCAGTGATCGAAGCAACCGGCGCCGGCGTGGCGCTGCCACCGGCGGGAGCTGCCTGCTGCGGCTCGCTGCACCTCCATGCGGGCTTGGCCTCCGACACCCGGCGCCTCGCGCGCAAGGTGATGGCTGCGCTGCCCGGCGAGGCCCCGATCCTGATCGACTCGGCTGGCTGCGGCGCCACGATGAAGGAATACGGCCACCTGCTGGGCACCGAAGAGGCCCGCCGGTTCGCAGAGCGTGTCCAGGACGTGCACGAGTGGCTGGCTGAGCGGGTCGACGATCTGCCAGAAGGCGCGGTGACCTCGGTGGATGCCAGCGGACCCGATGCGGGCAGTCCGGTCGTCGGCAGAGGAGCGCAACGCCTGCAGATCGCGGTTCAAGACCCGTGCCATCTGCGCCACGTCCAGCAGGCACACCTGCCCGTACGAGCGGTGCTCAGCCGGTTCTTCGACGTCGTCGAGCTGGACGACGACGGCCTGTGCTGCGGCGCCGGCGGGGCGTACTCGCAGCAGCACCCCGAGGTTGCGGCAGCAGTGCGGGATCGCAAGGTGGCCGCCATCGAACGCACCGGTGCGAGCGTTGTGGCCAGCGCTAATCCCGGATGCACATTGCACCTGCGAGCTGTGGGCCTCGATGTCTGTCACCCGCTGGAGATCGTGGCCGAGCACTTGCCCGCCACGGAGGCCTGAGACAGTGCACGACGAGATCACCGAGCTGGCGGATCGTCTCGACGACACGGCTGAACGGCTGGCCGAGCTGAGCATCGAGCTGCTGCAAGGAGCCCTTGCCGATGCAGACACAAGCGACCAGCGCGCCCGACTTGAACGAAGCGTGACCCGTGCCCGCAGGGCCACGATCAAGGCGGCGTCGATCCTGCGGGAGTCCACCGGCGCGTCAGAGCCGTTCGATGACTAGGGGCGTCGACCGCGCAGGCTGAGCCGCAACTGTCGAGGCTGAGCTGTACCTGTGCAGCCTGGGCCCCGAACGGGCAGGTCGCTCAGTAGCCAGCGGAGATGCGGTACAGCTCGCCGATGAGATCGTCGTACTGCCCAATGGCCAAGGCCACGGCGTAAGCCGCGCCAACGGTTGCTCCGGCAATGGCGAACGGCAGCCGGTCCAGCACCCGGCTGACGGCGGGTACTGCGTGGGGAGCCACGGCTACGAGCAGCAGCGGCAGCAAGACGCCGACCATGTAGATGAGCATGAGCCCGAGCGTGCGCGGGCCGGCGGTGGAGGCGTCATTGAGGATGTCGCCGAGGAGTTCGCCGACGCAGGGCCGCCACAGCCAGCCGGCCAACGCGCCGCCCACGAGGCCCGCGCCCGTGGCGAGCGGCGACGAATGGCCAGGCGCCCGCCACGCCGCCACGTAGGTGCCGGCGGCGACGATGCCCGCGATCACTACGGCCGCACCTCGCGCCGAGACCCACCAGTGCCCGGCTGCCTGCGCCCAGGCCAGGAACGCAGCGCCTGCGGTGTAGTACAGCGCCACCGTGAGACGCGCCCTGCGGGCCACGAACACCAGCGCCAGCCCGGGCACCAGGGCCGTGAGCGTGCAGGCCCACGTGATCACCCCGATGCCCTCGGTGAGGGTGTCGAAGATGGTGCTCACGGCCGCTGGCTCGCCGCTCAGGCCAAGAGGCTGAGCCGAGAGGCGAAGCCGTGGCCTGAGCGGCCCGTGCGCGACAGCGAACAAGAGCGGGAGACAACAGGTATCACGACGGACTGGCCTGCCTATGTGTTCTCTTGGGCGAGGAGTCGCTCGACGGTTGCGTAGAGCTCCCGGTAGGTGTGCGCGCCGTCGCCGCGGCGATCAAAGCGGATCTGGTTGTCACGGTCGATGACATAGACGCGGGGCCAGTAGCCGGTGGGGCCTTCCTGCCAGACGTGGAAGTTGTACTTGGTCGTATCGAGAGCGATCGGCCAGACCACGCCGAGCTCGGCCGCGGCCTCGATGATGTTGTCGACGTTGGCCTCGTAGCCGAACTCGGGGGAGTGGACCCCCACGACCTCCACGCCTCGATCCCGGAAATCCGCGTGCAGCTCGGCCAGCGCGTCGAGCGTCTTCTTGCAGTTCCGGCAGCCGAATGTCCAGAACTGCACCACCGTGATCTCGTTGTCCGCCCGGATCTCCTCAAGGGACGTGGCCTCGGTGTTCAGCCACCCGTCGAGCTTGCTGAGGGTGAATGCGGTGCCGAGTACCGGGACGGGCTCGGGTGCCTCGGTCGTCGTCGGCACAGGGGCAGCAGTCGTTGTCGTTGCCGTGTCCATCGTCGCGGCCTCGACCGCAGCCGTCGTCGGCGATGCCTCGCTCGGCTCCGCGTGCGGCGTCACGGTTTGCGCGTCGACGGCCTCGGTGACGCCTGGGCCGTCGTCGGGTACGTCGACAGCGGTCCAGACAATGAGTGCGACGCCCACGAGCAGCACGCCGGCTGCGACATAGCGGCCAAGAGACAACTTCATCTCACCGCGCAGCGTATGCCCCATCCGACTGGCCGCTGCCGCGGGGCGCAATCAGTTGCTAGACGCGACTGCTGTCGCACTGCGCAGTCGCTAGACGCGACTGCTGTCGCACTGCGCAGGCGCTAAACGCGACTGCCGAGCGAGTCGAGCGGGATGAGCTTGCGGTCGGTGGCGTTGTCGGTGGGTCGCAGGATGCGGCTGCGCACCTCAGGAGCACCGTCGGCGTTCTGGTAGCCGGTGAGCCGCTGGCGGGTGCGACGCCCGAGGGGTTCTGCGATGTCGCGGAAGTCTTGCTCGGTAAGCCCTTGGCCGTGCTGCGCGCCCGCAGCACGCGAGATGTTCTCGTCCATGAGCGTGCCGCCCATGTCGTTGGCACCCGCCCGCAGGATCTGCTGCGCTCCCGGTGGGCCGATCTTCACCCACGACACCTGGATGTTGTCGATGAGCCCCCGGTAGGCGATCCGCGGCACGGCGTGCATCAGCAGGGTCTCCCGGAAGGTCGGACCCCGACGGGCGCCCTTGCGCAGGTAGATAGGGCTGGCCATGTGCACGAACGGCAGCGGGACCCACTCGGTGAACCCGCCCGTGCGCTTCTGCAGCTCGCGGGTGGCAACGATGTGGTTGGCCCAGTTCTCCGGATGCTCGATCGATCCGAACATGATCGTGATGTTCGAGTGCAGGCCCACGGCGTGAGCCGCCTCGTGGCATTCGAGCCACTCGGCGGTGTTGATCTTGTCGGGGCACAGCACCGCCCGCACGGAATCGTCCAGGATCTCCGCCGCAGTGCCCGGCAACGACTTCAACCCGGCTTCCTTGAGCCGCAGGAGGTAGTCGACGAGCGATTCGCCGAGCCGCTTGGCCCCCTCGATGACCTCGAGAGCCGTGAACCCGTGCAGGTGCATGTCGGGCACGACGTCGTGGATGGCCCGGCAGACGTCGATGTAGTAGTCGCCGTCGAAGCTGGGGTGGATGCCGCCTTGCAGGGTCACCTCGGTGGCGCCCAGCTCGGCGGCCTCGATCACCCGCTCCTGGATGTCGGCCAGCGTCAGCATGTAGGGCGTGCCCCGCAGGTTCAGCGACAGGGGACCCTTGGAGAAGCCGCAGAACTTGCACTTGAACGTGCAGACGTTCGTGTAGTTGATGTTGCGGTTGTGCACCCAGGTCACGATGTCGCCCACGGCTTCGCGGCGCAGCTCGTCGGCCACCTCGCCGATGGCGACCACCTCGGGCCCGCGTGCAGAGAACAGCGTGACGATCTCATCGTGGCCGACTTGCTGGCCGGCCATCACGCCGTCGAGCACCTCGCGCACGGCGCCGCGGGCGCGCGAGGGGCCGTCCATGATGTTCGTGGGCAGGTGGCCGGCACCGCCTGAGTACCACTGGGTGGAGTTCTCATCGGCCACCAGCACGTCTGCGCCTGAGCCGGCGTCGAGGTTCTCCATGGTGCGCTCGGGCATCTGGCCGCCGGGGTCGTCGCGGCCGAGGCCCTCGGCATCGGAGCGGTCCAGTACCGGGAACCGGTTCGTCTCGGCCAGCCAGCGCTCAGGTTGGCGCACATACTCGGGGTAGATCGTGAGCCGGGGAGCGAGCGTGAATTCGCGTGCCTCGGTGACTTCCCGCAGGCGATCGAGTGCCGGCCACGGGCGCTCGGGGTTGACGTGGTCGGCTGTGATCGGCGAGACGCCGCCCCAGTCGTCGATGCCGACGTCCAGCAGCCCGCCGAAGTCGTCTGAGAGGTTCGGCGGAGCCTGCAAGTGGATGTCGGCCGGCAGGATCAGTCGTGCCAGCGCAATGGCTTGCGCATACTCGTCGGGCGGGCATGCGGGCATGTTGTGCATGGACGTGCCCGCTTTGGGCAGGAAGTTCTGCACGATCACTTCCTGGATGTGGCCCCAGCGAGCGTGGCTCGCGGCGATGGCTTCGAGCGCCGCCAGCCGGTCGGCGAGCGACTCGCCGATGCCCACCAGGATGCCGGTGGTGTACGGGATGGCCTCCTCGCCGGCGGCTTCGAGCGTGGCGAGCCGCCGAGCCGGTTCCTTGTCGGGCGATCCCCGGTGGCAGTCGAGGTGGGGGTTCAGCGACTCCAGCATCATCCCCTGGCTGGGCGACACCTCGCGCAGCGCCGCCAGCTCGCTCGCGGTCATGGCGCCCGGGTTGGCATGGGGGAGCAGCCCGGTCTCGTCGCGCACGAGGCGGCACATCTCGACCAGATAGTGGACCGTGGAATCCCAGCCGTGCTCGGCAAGCCAGTCCGCCGCTGCGGGGTAGCGCAGCTCGGGGCGCTCGCCGAGGGTGAACAGCGCCTCGTGGCAGCCCGCCCGTGCGCCGCTGGCGGCGATCTCGAGCACCTGCTCGGGCGTCAGGTACGGCGTGTCGAGCCGCGCCGGGGGCTGAGCGAACGTGCAGTAGCCGCACTTGTCGCGGCACAGCATGGTCAGCGGGATGAACACCTTCGGGCTGTAGGTCACCCTGGTGCCGAACGCTTGGTCGCGCACGGCTGCTGCCCGCTCGGCCAGCTCAGCGAGCGGCAGCGCTGCGAGTGCCAGCGATGCCGCCGAGGGCTGCGGGGCCACGGCAGCGCCATTGGATGGAGCGCCGTTGGCTGCCGGATCGTCCACGCTGTGCGACGGTTCGATGATGGTCACAGGGCCCCTCCGTTTGTGGGCTGCTGCTGAAAGGATCTGGCTGTCGCGGCTGCGACGAGTTCTTCGCTGCGGCTAGAGCGGCTGCGGATGCGAGTGGGGCTGACCGCCTCGTCACAGGCGGGGCACCGCGTCGCGATCTCCAGTGGTGTCCCGCAGTCGGCATGCACCAGCACCGTGGGTGCATCGCCGTCGTGGCACCAGCGGTCGCCCCAGGCCATCAGCGCGAGCAGGCTATTCGACAGGTCGAGGCCCTTAGCCGTCAACACATAGTCGTACCGGACCGGTCGGTGCTGGTAGGGCTCCTTGGCGACAACGCCGGCGTCTACGAGACGGCCGAGCCGGTCGGCCAGCATGTTGCGAGCGATGCCGAGGTCGTGCTGCATGGCGCTGAAGCGGCGCACCCCGCGGAACAGATCACGCAGGATGAGCAGCGTCCAGCGATCGCCCACGATGTCGAGGGTTGCCTGGATGGAACAGCTCGGCTGGCCCGTTGTGGCGGACTTCACGGCCGCGCACACTACGGCAGTCAGTTTCGGTTTGCAACCGACCTGCATTCAACTGACTCATCACGCCTTGGCGCCCGGAGACTGGGTGCGCCCGCAGCCGAGGCGGCAGAGCCCTCTGCTCCCGCGATCCAGCAGGTCGCAACGTCGCAGAGTCTCCTGCCGTCTCCGCTGCTCTGGCGTCTGTGCAGTGCCGGTGGAGCCGTCAGGCGAGCGAATCGGCCTTCGATTGCAGCGATACCAGCAGCTCGTCGAAGCTCTTCGTGAAGGCAGCGACGCCCTGCGCCTCGAGCGTGTCTGCGACGCCGTCGAGATCGATGCCGTGCTCCTGGACAGCATCGAGTACGTAGCTGGCCGCCGACTGGTCGGCATCGACACTGCGGCGCAGCTTGCCGTGGTCGCAGAAGGCCGCCAGGGTGTCGTCGGGCATGGTGTTGACAGTGTGCGGGCCGATGAGTTCGTCGACATACAGCGTGTCGGGGTAGGCGGGGTTCTTCGTGCTGGTCGACGCCCACAGCGGGCGCTGCGCCTGGGCCCCGAGCGCAGCGAGGCGTTCCCAGCGGGGCCCGCTGAAGATCTCGCCGAAGCGACCGTAGGCGGCCTGGGCCTGCGCCACGGCGGTGCGACCCCGTAGGCCCAGAGCGCTGGGCGTGCCAACCGCGTCAAGCCGACGGTCGACTTCGGTGTCAGTGCGGCTCACGAAGAATGAGGCCACGCTGGCCACGCCTGACAGATCGGTGACGCCGGAGGCGACCCGATCCTCGAGCCCGTTCAGGTATGCCTCGGCCACCTGCTCGTAGCGGGCCACCGAGAAGATGAGCGTCACATTGATGCTGCGACCCTCAGCGATCATCTGGCGAACGGCGCCGAGACCTTCGAGGGTGCCAGGGATCTTCACCATCAGGTTCGGCCGTGCGATGGCCTCGTGCAGCTCCCGGGCAGCGCGAGTGGTGGCCGCCTCGTCGTGCGCGAGCGACGGGTCCACCTCGACCGACACGAATCCGTCGGTGCCGCCCGACGACTCGTGGACCACTTCGAGCGCCCCCAGGGCGCCCCGGATGTCGCTGGTGACCAGTAGCCAGTACGCGTCGTCAACCGAAGTGCCGCTGCACACGAGGTCGCCGAACTGCTCGTCGTAGTCGAGCGACGACTCGATGGCCTTCTGGAAGATCGACGGATTCGACGTGAGGCCGCGGATGCCTTGTTCAACCCAGGCATCCAGCTCGCCGCCGGTGATCCAGCCCCGACGAAGATTGTCGAGCCACGGGCTCTGCCCGCACTCGGAATACAGCCCTTGCAGGCGCCCGTTCGTCGTGCTGCCGTTGCCGCCGTCGGTCATGAGAGTCTTCCTGTGCGCATGCCTGCTCAGGTTCTACAGCAGTGCGCGGGCTGCGTCGGCGATGCAGTGTCAGCTTGCCGGCCATCGCGTGGCGGTGGTGCCGTGAGCACGGGTCTACAGCAGTGCGCGGGCTGCGTCGGCGATGGCCGGTGCGGTGAATCCGAAGTGATCCATGAGGTCGCCGCCCGGCGCGCTTGCGCCGAATCTGTTCATCGTGACGGTGGCGTCGGCGTAGCGGTCCCAGCCCATCGCCGAGCCCGCCTCCACGCCGAGCACCGGGACGCCTGGGGGGAATACAGCGGTCCGGTAGTCAGCGTCTTGGGACTCGAAGAGATCCCAGCTCGGCATCGACACCACCGAGCTGGCGATGCCGTCCGCGGCGAGCAGGGCGGCGGCGGCTGTGCAGCACTGCACCTCGCTGCCGGTGCCCGCCAGGATGACCGCTGGCGCCGGTGTGTCGATCAAAACGTAGGCACCCTGGGCGACCTGCGATGGGCGGTCGGTGCCGTCGAGCACGGGGACGTTCTGGCGTGTCAGCACCAGCGCGGTGGGGCCGTCTCGCTCGACGGCGATCTGCCACGCCTGCGAGGTCTCGTTCGCGTCGGCGGGCCTGATCACGCACAGGCCCGGGATCGCCCGCAGGGATGCGACGTGTTCGACCGGCTGGTGAGTCGGCCCGTCCTCGCCCACGCCGATGGAGTCATGCGTCCACACGAAGACGGTCTTGGCGCCGCTCAGGGCCGCCAGCCGCACCGCGGGGCGCATGTAGTCGCTGAAGACCAGGAAGGTGCCGACCACCGGCAGCACGCCGCCGTGCAACGCCATGCCGTTGGCGACGGCCCCCATGGCGTGCTCGCGGACGCCGAAGTAGAGCTTGCGCCCGTCAGGACGGGCGGCCGACAGCACCTCGGCGGTCACGTTGGTGCCGGTGTTGCCGGTGAGGTCGGCGCCGCCGCTGATGAGGGCGGGCACCGTGTCGAGCGATGCATCGAGCACGCGATTGGCCGCTACCCGGGTGGCCATCTGGGTGCCGGCCTCGAAGGCCGGAAGATCGAACAGTTCGCCGTTCACTGCGCCCGCCGACCACAGCGCGTCGAGCCAGTTGCGATCGTGGCCGCTGGCCGCGAGCCGGGCCTCCCATTCGAGACGCTCGGCCGCGCCATGGGCACCGGCAGACCGGTAGGCCTGCACCACATCGTCGTCGACCACGAACGTCGCCTCGGGATCCATTCCCATCGCCCGTTTGGTCGCAGCGATCTCGTCGGCACCGGTGATCGCGCCATGCGCTGCCGACGTGTCCGACGCCGTGGGCATCGGGTAGCCGATGTGGCTGCGGACGATGATCATCGAGGGACGATCGCTGACCAACGTCGCTTCGCGCAGCGCCCGCTCGAGCGTGTCGGCGTCCTCAGCGGCCTCGCCGAGGTCGGCGACGTGCCAGCCGTAGGCCTCGAAACGGCGAGCCGCATCGTCGCTGAGCGCCAAGTCGGTGCTGCCGTCGATCGTGATGCGGTTGTCGTCGTAGACGGCCACCAGGCGGCCGAGCTGCTGGTGGCCAGCAAGCGATGCGGCCTCGTGGCTGATGCCTTCCATCAGGTCGCCGTCGCTGACGATCACGTACGTGCGATGGTCGACCAAGTCTGCGCCCAGGCGGGAACGCAGGCCGCGCTCGGCCAGGGCCATGCCCACGGCGTTGGCAAAGCCCTGTCCCAACGGGCCGGTGGTGACTTCCACGCCGGGCGTGAGGCCGTACTCGGGGTGGCCGGGCGTGATCGATCCAAGCTGGCGGAAGTTGCGAATGTCATCGAGCGTGACGCCGTAGCCCACCAGGTGCGCCATGGCGTAGACGAGCATCGAGGCGTGGCCGGCCGACAGGATGAACCGGTCGCGGTCGGGCCAATCTGGCGCTGCGGCGTCATAGCGCAGGATGCGGCTGAACAGCACGTGCGCCAGCGGCGCCAGCGCCATCGCCGTGCCGGTGTGGCCGCTGTTGGCCCGCATCACGGCATCCATCGCCAGTGCCCGGATCGTGTTGATCTGCCGTGCTTCGAAGGTGGTGTTCATGACGCTCGGCTCATCATTGCCCATCGGCGTCGGAGAACAGCGCCATCGAAGCGGTGAAACCGTGCACGTACGAGCGGGCGCCGACCGGGCCGATCTCGCCGGCACAGAACATGCCGGCCACCTCAGCCGACGTGTGGTCCGCGAGCGCAGCCGCGTCGTGATGGGGCTCGTCGAACAGGTGGGTGCCCCGGCCGTTGCAGGTGAACAGCAGGGCGCCTTCGGTCGGGGGCGAGTGCGCGAGAGCGGCGCGCAGGTCTTCGTCGGCAGTTACGGCGTCGCGCACATGAAACTGCACCGTCGCGCCGACCGGCGCCTCGTCGCCGATGGCGATGGCGCCGCTGTCACGGTCTGCGCCGAGCACACCGCGGATCAGGAAATCGCCGCGCTCGAAGTCGATCTTGCGCTCGTCGGTCACCCGGCCCACGTGCAGACCTCGCTGAACGAGGCGCTGGTCGGCGGGATCGAGCTTGGAGAACACCTGCTGCAGCCGCTCGAACGGCGGCATGCCCCCGAGCGACTTCACCACGTTGCCCTCGGCCTCAGTGATGATGTAGGGCTGGCCGATGGGTCGGCATCCTTGCGAGACCAGGTGCGTCACGTTCGCGCTGCCGCCCACGATCAGGGCCGCGGCGCCGTCGCGGTGCACGCCGCCGTCCACGACGATGCGGTTGCCGCCCGGCATGGGTGCTCCAGACGACAGTCCGCCCAGCACGCTCACGTCGGGCCAGCGCTCGGCCCAGTGCCCGAGGGCGGCATCGACGGGGTAGGTGTACGGGTCGGCCAGCACGACCATCGAGAGATCGCCGGCGGCGTGCACTTCGTCGAGTGCGGCTGCGAGCGCTTCGTCGTCAGCAACCGGATCGGGCACCGCGCCCAGCCGGACTGCGCGCGCCCGCGGCGCATTGCTGCCGCCCAAGCTGCCCACCCACAGCACGGCAGCGGTCTCTTCCTCAATCTCGCGCTCGCCCGCCGCCACCGAGACCGCCGTGGTGCCGATGAATGCACCGGGGTTGAGCAGCTCGACCACTGCCGCGGCGATCTCATCGGTGTTGCCCATGTGTTCGCCGGAGGTGAACAGCACGGCGACATCGGGCTGCACTCCCAGCGTCTCGAGCACAC
This sequence comes from Acidimicrobiia bacterium, assembly GCA_022827265.1. Taxonomy (GTDB): domain Bacteria; phylum Actinomycetota; class Acidimicrobiia; order Acidimicrobiales; family Poriferisodalaceae; genus Poriferisodalis. The sequence goes on from JAJDTF010000104.1 coordinate 21,957, forward strand.
GCCCCACGATCTCGCCGGTCGCGATGCCGGGATCGGCGTGCTGGGAGAAGCCGACGGTGAACGGCATGCGTGCCCGGCCCGCCTAGCTGTCCTGCTGTGCAGGCGTGCCGGTCCAGCCGCCCGCGGCCGGCCCTGCCGCCGGCGGCTCGGGCTCGTCGGCGGGCGGGTTCATGGTGAGGGGAACGATCAGCACCTCGCCCTGGTCAACGCGGCAGTGGGCCTCGATCGTCGACGGCTCGTCGAAGGTCAGCTCGGCCTGCACGAGGTTGTAGCCGAACTTGCCGGGCTCGACGCTGAGCGGCTGCACGTTGCGCGCCATCTGCTCGTCGCCGCGCATGAACCTCACTTCCAGCGCCGCCAATCCGGTGTGCGAGGCCCCGCAGCGCACCAGCACGAGCATGTGCGGCGTGATGGTCACCGGGAACGGGCCGGGAGCCGCCATCGAGAAGTGGACGCCGCCCAGATCGATGCGGGCCGCGCCGCCCGCGGCCTGGCGCATGTCGAAGTGCTCGATGAACAGCGCGGACATGATCTGCACGCTGTGGATCGTAGGCGGGCAGCACACCTGTCAGGCGAACGCATTTCGGCGCGCTGCCCAGCGGAAGAGCCTCAGGCGAAGCCGTGGCGTACTGCCGTAGATTGCCCGGCATGGCACACAGCGAGAAGTTCGACGGCGAATACGGACCCAGCACCTGGGACTGGGTGAAGGAGCAGGCCGATGTGTACGAGGCCTCTTCGGGCACCGAGGCGAACACGCTGCGCGATACCGGGCTGCCGATCATCGTCATGACGACCGTCGGGCACCGCACCGGCCTCGTGCGCAAGGTGCCGCTGATGCGAGTTGAGCACGAGGGCGAGTACGCGATCGTCGGCTCCAAGGGCGGCGCCCCGGCGCATCCGGGCTGGTACCACAACCTGATGGCAGACCCGACGGTGCTCATCCAGGACGGACCTGAGCCATTCGAGACCACGGTGCGCCTCATCAGCGGGGCCGAGCGTGAGGCGTGGTGGGAACGGTGCGTCGAAGCGTTCCCGCCCTATGCGGAGTACCAAGCCAAGACAGATCGCGAGATCCCGGTATTCATCTCGGCCCGCGCCAGTTGATCGGGCCGCAGCTTCGCGCTGCGCTGCCCGCTCTTGTCCCCAATTTCAATTGGACACGGGCTCACGGGCCGCTCGGGCCACGGCTTCACCCTCGGCTCAGCCTCAACGGGCGAACAGTTGGCGGTAGACGTCGGCTGCTCGTTCGAGTTCTGCGATCTCGACCCATTCGATCGCCTGGTGGGCCTGATCGATGGAACCCGGGCCGAACACCACGATCTGGTCGGCCACCTCGCCGTAGCGCAGCGCATTCGTGCCGAAGTCGGCCACGGCCGGGCCGTGGCCTGACATCTCCGCCAGGGCGGTGACCAAGTCGCTCCCGGGGGCTTGAAAGAACGCGTTCTCGCCCAAGCCGTTCGCCAGCTCCACCTTCACCCGCGCGGGCAGCGCTGCGGCGCGCACCAAGTCGGTGAGGCGGGTGAGTTCGGTTCGGTAGTCCTCGCCGTCGGCGATGCGCCTGCCGATGTACAGCTCGCAATGGTCGGGAATGATGTTGCGGGCTCGCCCGCCTCCCATTTCGTTGACCGACACCGTGCCAGCCCCGAGCACACCGACTTCCCGCTGGTTCGCCAAGCGCTCCTGCTCGGCATCAATGGCGGCGATGATGCGGGCGCCGGCGGACAGCGCATTGATGCCCAGGTGGGGTTTGGAGGAGTGCGCTGCACGCCCCTCGACCTCGACTTCGAGGCCGAGCCCGCCCTTGTGGCCGTACACCGGCACGCACATTGTCGGCTCGGCGACGACGATCTGCTCGCGGCGCTCGTTGCGCTCCAGCAGGCGGTCGCGGTATGCCCCGGCGCCGGCCAGGCCGCCGCCTTCCTCGGAGATCGTGCCGACCAGTTCGACCGTGCACATCGGCTGCTGACCGGTGGCAGCCATCTCGGCCAGCACGGCGAGCACGACGGCCATCGTCGCTTTGGTGTCGACCGATCCTCGCCCCCAGACCCGACCTTCGCTGATCCGGCCCTCGAAGGGATCGCCCTCCATGTGCTCGACACCAACGGTGTCGAGGTGCACGTCGATGGCCAGCATGCGCTCGGTGCGGCCGGCGAAGCGGGCATACACGTTGGGGCGCCCGGGCTCGATCTCGTCGAGCTCAACCTCGGCGCCCAGCGCTGCTGCTCGTTCGGCCACCCAGTTGGCCATATCGGCCTCGGCAACGGTGCCCGAGCGCGGCCCGTGATGCATCGGGTTGACACTGGGAATGCGCACCATCTCGCTCAGCAGCTCGGCAATGGAGTGGCCGGTGGCAGTGCCGTTCATCGTGCCTGTCGCCTCGCCGTCGCTCATGAGTCACCTCTTCGTGGCGGAGCGTACGCGCAGCGCGATAGCGGTGCCGCAAATGAGGGTTTGTCAGCTGGCGAACCCTCGCGATTCCGGGCCAAGCAGCATCCGCCATTCGACGAGACCGCAGTATCAGTGAGGGTTCGCCACTGTTCCGCCTCGGCGATGGAGGCCGTACCGTTGTGGCCTATGTCGACTGGTTCTGTGCCTGCTGGCGGTTCGCGTGTGCTGGCCGAGCTTCCCGTGGGGGAGCGGGTGGGCATCGCGTTCTCCGGCGGGCTCGACACCTCTGCGGCGGTGGCGTGGATGAACGAGCGCGGCGCGCGCGTATGCGCCTACACCGCCGATCTGGGCCAGTACGACGAGCCCGACTTGTCGGGTGTGCCGCAGCGGGCGCTCGACTACGGCGCCCACGCAGCACGCTTGGTGGACTGCCGAGCCGAACTGGTGCGAGAGGGCTTGATGGCGCTGCAGTGCGGCGCGTTCCACATCTCGACAGCCGGCCGCACGTACTTCAACACCACGCCGCTGGGCCGAGCGGTGACCGGCACGATGCTGGTGGCAGGGATGGCCGAAGACGGAGTGGACATCTGGGGCGACGGCTCGACGTACAAGGGCAACGACATCGAGCGCTTCTACCGCTACGGCTTGCTGGTCAACGCTGGGCTGCGCATCTACAAGCCGTGGCTGGACGCGGCGTTCGTCGACGAGCTCGGCGGGCGGGCGGGCATGAGCGAGTTCCTGGTGGCGCGCGGGCTGCCGTACCGGGATCCCACCGAGAAGGCCTACTCCACCGACGCCAACATCTGGGGCGCCACCCACGAGGCCAAGCAGCTGGAGGACTTGGGCACGTCGATGGAGATCGTTGAGCCGATCATGGGCGTCGCCCACTGGGATCCGGCCGTCGGAATCGACACTGAGGACGTCACGATTCGCTTCGAGGCTGGTTGGCCTGTTGCCATCGGTGGGCGGGAGTTCTCGGCATCAGACGCAGAGGGCAGTGATCACGTCGCGCTGGTGCTGGAGGCCAACGCCGTCGGCGGGCGCCACGGCCTCGGCATGAGCGACCAGATCGAGAACCGCGTCATCGAGGCCAAGTCGCGTGGCATCTACGAAGCGCCGGGCATGGCGCTGCTGTACATCGCGTATGAGCGGCTGCTGTCCGCGATCCACAACGAAGCCACGCTCGACAACTACCGCACGATGGGCCGTCGGCTGGGCCGGCTGCTGTACGAGGGCCGCTGGTTCGACCCGCAATCGCTCATGCTGCGCGACTCGCTGCTGCGGTGGCTGGGCTCGTCGGTGTCGGGCGAGGTCACGCTGAGGCTGCGCCGCGGCGACGACTACTCGGTGCTCGACACGAGCGGGCCGGCGCTCACCTATGCGGCAGATCGGCTGTCGATGGAACGGGTCGAGGACGCGGCATTCGGCCCTGGCGACCGCATCGGGCAGCTCACCATGGCCAACCTGGACATCGCCGACAGCAGGGACAAGCTTGCTGCCTACCGCGACGCCGGCCGGCTCGGCCCCAGCGGCCTAGCCGAGCTCGACACCTGACCGCCATATCGGGCTGCCTCACTACCGTGCGCCTACCGGGAGGTACTGCATGCCACTGCGGGACATAACCAAGGTAGGCGTGCAGAAGGCGATTGCGGAGTTTGACGAATTGGGTCGTGAGCGATTCCTTGAGCACAATGGCTTCGGCAAGGCTCACAGGTATTGGCTGATCCACGCTGGCAAGCGGTACGACGCCAAAGCGATTGTCGGGGTTGCGCACAAGTACGACCTGCCGAGCGAGGGTCCGCTGAGGAGCCCAAGATTGAAGAGCGGTCAAGACACGGTCGTGCGTCGACTGCGAGAACTGGGGTACCTAGTCGAAGAGTTGTGACACCTCATGCGTACGTTCGTGTCGGGATCGACGACACGCGGGGTGAACATGGTGACCGGGAGCGCATTCGGAGCAATGACAGACAGGCAGGGTCACCTGCCGGGGATGGGAGTGTGGTCTACGGTCGGCAGCGTGGCTGCAGCACCTCGGCCCCCAACCAATGGGGCGATGAACTCCTTGCTCGAGTGTGATGCCCCTGCCCATGACTGGTACAGATTCGTGCTGTCATTTCCGCCTCACCTGGTGCGCGACTACGCGGGCCGGTTCGAGCTCGGAGAGGACGCTGTTGTGCTCGACCCCTTCTGTGGGACGGGCACCACCTTGGTGGAATCAAAGAAGCTGGGCATCGCGAGCGTCGGCGTCGAAGCGATGCCGATGTCAAAGTTCGCCGCCAAAGTGAAGACCGATTGGTCGCCTGACCCTGACGCATTGGCGAGTCATGCGGACTTGGTTGCCGAGAAGGCTTCGGCAACTTTGGCAGCGGATCAGCTGAGCGATGAGCTCGGCGCATCCACGGCTGAGGGCCGCCTTCGCTTGCGCGGTTTGGACGCTGACGCTGCCAAGCTGCTCATCAAGCACTCCATCAGTCCGCTGCCGTTGCACAAGGCGCTCGTGCTGCGCGAGGCGCTACAGGGCGAATACGCAGCAGGCGTCTCGGAACACGAGAGACTCGCCTTCGCCCGAGTGCTCCCCACTGAGGTCGGCAACCTTCGATTCGGCCCCGAGGTGGGCGTCGGCACGGTACGCGACGATGCAGCGGTCGTGGCCCCATGGTTGTGTCGGGTGCGGTCGATGGTCGAGGACCTGCGCGTGCTGAGGGAGCGGGACGGGATAGCTGCCAGTGTCGTTACCGGAGATGCGCGCGCTGTCGGTTCGTGTGTGCCAGCCGAGAGCGTGGACGCTGTCATCACCTCGCCCCCCTACCCCAATGAGAAGGACTACTCGCGAACTGTCCGTCTTGAGTCAGTGTTGTTGGGCTACCTCACCGACCGAGCAAGCTTGCGCAGCACCAAGCGCGAACTACTCCGTTCGAACACCCGTGGCGTCTACCGGGATGACGATGACTCTGCCTGGGTCGCCGACGACAAGCGGGTGCAGGAGCTCTCCGCCCAGATCGAGGAACGTCGCATCGCCCTCGGCAAGGATTCGGGCTTCGAGCGTATGTACCACCGCGTGACGAAGCTCTATTTCGGCGGCATGGCACGTCACCTGTCGTCGCTGCGAGACGTGTTGCGACCAGGTGCCCGGCTCGCGTACGTCGTCGGCGATCAGGCGTCGTATTTGCGAGTGATGATCCGCACCGGCCAGATTCTCGCCTCCATTGCCGAGCGGTGTGGTTACGAGGTAGAAGGCATCGATCTTTTCAGGACACGACCGGCCACGGCAACGCGTGACCAGCTTCGCGAAGAGGTCCTGCTCCTGCGCTGGCCCGGCAACAAGGGCCCATGAGGGAGGCAGTCTCGCCAGCGTCGTCGGGCACGCTGGCTCAACGGATCGTCGCCCGGATATTCGCCGAGAAGTTCCGACAGGGTCAGGCCGAGGTGCCGTTCACTCGCGACGAGATCATTGGGGCGGCTGAGGGCCTCGGCGAGGAGCGGCCCAAGAACGTCGGCGACATCGTCTACTCGCTCAGGTACCGCACACCGTTGCCTGAATCGATTCGGGAAGCCGCCCCGCCGGGACTGGAATGGGCGATATTTCCGGGCGGCAATGCCGTGTACGTGCTTCGTTTGGTGCCGCTGAACATGATCGAGCCTCGGCAGGGCTTGTCCATTGTCAAGATTCTGGACGCCACGCCGGGCGTGATCGCCAAGTACACGATGTCGGACGAACAGGCGCTGTTGGCTCGCGTCCGCTACAACCGCCTGCTCGACGTGTTCACCGGTTTGACCTGCTATTCGCTCCAGAGCCACCTACGCACGACGATCAACATCGACGACGTCATCTCGGGGAACGAGAGCAGCTCTCAGGTCGAGACGGACGAGTTCTATATCGGCCTCGATACCCACGGAGCGCACTACGTCCTGCCGGTGCAGGCCAAGGGCGGATCCGATGTGTTGAGCGTTATCCAGATCTGGCAGGACTTCCGAGTGGCGGAGCAGAAGTTCCCGGAACTCCGGCCGCGGCCGGTCGCTGCCCAATTCATGGAGGCGGGCGACATTGCACTCTTCGAGTTCGCTGAGCGCGACGGAGAGATCACCATCGCACGCGAACGCCACTACCGGCTCGTCGATGCGGATCAGCTTTCGCCGGAGGACCTGCATTCGTATCGGGCGGCATCCGAGCTAGACACGCACTGAGCTGGCACGGGGGACCTGATCGCGACGCTGCGGTCGCGTAAGTCAGTTGCCGGTGCCGCTGCAGAAGCTGTCGAGAATCTCGTTGAAGGTGGCGCTCGGCCGCATGGCGGCTTCGGCGAGTACTGGGTCGGGCAGGTAGTAGCCGTCGAGGTCAACCGGCACGCCTTGGCATTCCACTAGCTCGGTGATGATCTGGCCTTCGTTCGCGGCCAATGCCGCCGCCAGCGGGGCGAATCGCTCGGCGAGGTCGGCGTCTGTGCCCTGGCGGGCCATCTCGTCGGCCCAGTGCTTGGCGAGATGGAAGTGGCTGGCGCGGTTGTCGGGCTCGTTCACCCGGCGGCTCGGCGCACGGCCTTCGGCGAGCCACGTGCCGATGGCTGCATCGAGCGTGTCGGCGAGCAGCTGCGCCGCAGGGTTGCCGAAGACACGGCCAAGGTGTTCGAGCGACACCGCCAAGGCCAGGAACTCGCCCAGGCTGTCCCAGCGCAGGTGGTTCTCGGCCACCATCTGCTGCACGTGCTTGGGCGCTGAGCCGCCGGCGCCGGTCTCGAAGAGCCCGCCGCCGGCCATGAGCGGCACCACCGAGAGCATCTTGGCCGAGGTGCCCAGCTCGAGAATCGGGAACAGGTCGGTGTTGTAGTCGCGCAAGACGTTGCCAGTGGCCGAGATGGCGTCGTCCCCGCGCCGGATGCGCTCCAGCGAGAAGCGGCAGGCATCCGCCGGGGCCAAGGTGCTGATGTCGAGCTCGCCGATCGAGGCATCGTCGGCCTGCCGTTGCGCGAGCCGTGCGTCGATCTTGGCGATGAGCTGCGCATCGTGGGGCCGGCCGGCATCGAGCCAGAACACCACCGCTGCACCCGTGACCTGCCCGCGTTCGATGGCCAGGTCGACCCAGTTGGCGATGGCTGCGTCGTTGGTGGTGCACATGCGCCAGATGTCACCGTCTGCGACCTGATGGCTCATCAGCACCTCGCCCGACTCGGTGACGACGCGCATGGTCCCGGCCACGTCGGTCTCGTAGGTCTTGTCGTGGCTGCCGTATTCCTCTGCCTTCTGAGCCATGAGACCGACGTTGGGCACCGAGCCCATGGTCGTGGGGTCGTAGGCGCCGTTGGCGCGGCAGTCGTCGATCACCGCCTGGTAGATGCCCGCGTAGCTGGAGTCGGGGATGACGGCCTTCGTGTCCTGCTGGTTGCCGTCCGCGTTCCACATCTGGCCCGACGCCCGGATCATCGCCGGCATGGAGGCGTCCACAATCACGTCGCTGGGCACGTGCAGGTTGGTGATGCCGCGGTCCGAGTCGACCATGGCCAGGCCGGGGCGTTCGGCGAGCGTGGCAGCGATGTCGGCCTCGATGGCTGCGCGCTGCGCTGCAGGCAGCGATTCGACGGCGGCCAGCACGTTGGCCCAGCCGTCATTGGGGTCGGCACCGGCGGCGGCGAGTGCTTCGCCGTGCCGGTCGAAAACCGGCGCGAAGAACGCTCGCACGGCGTGACCGAACACAATTGGATCGGCCACTTTCATCATCGTGGCCTTGAGATGCAGCGAGAACAGCACGCCGCGCGAGCGGGCGTCAGCAATCTGATCGTCGAGGAACGCACGCAGCGCAGCGATCGACATGAACGTGGAGTCGACGACGTCGCCGGCGCCTACCGCGACCTTGCGCAACAGGCGCACATTCCCGTCGCCGTCGAGGTGCTCGATGCTCAGCGAACCGGCGCCGCTCACCGTGACCGACTGCTCGTTGGAGCGGAAGTCGCCGGCGGACATCGTCGACACGTGACTCTGGCTGTGCGGCGACCAGGCGCCCATGGAGTGGGGGTACTGGCGTGCGTATTCCTTGACGGCACGGGGTGCACGGCGATCGGAGTTGCCCTCGCGCAGCACCGGGTTCACCGCCGAGCCCTTCACCCGGTCGAACCGCTCGCGGATGTCGCGCTCGGAGGCGTCGGCGGGGTCGTCGGGATAGTCGGGGACTGCGTAGCCCTTCGATTGCAGCTCTGCCACGGCGTCCTTGAGCTGGGGGACCGAGGCCGAGATGTTCGGCAGCTTGATGATGTTGGCGCCGCGGTCCTGGGTCCACTCGCCGAGCTCGCTCAGCGCGTCGCCGATTCGCTGGTGGGGCTCCAGCATGTCGCCGAAGGCCGCGATGATCCGCCCTGCCAGCGAGATGTCGCGTGTCTCGACGTCGACGCCCGCCGCGTCGGTGAACGCCGTGATGATCGGCAGGAGCGAGTACGTGGCCAGCGCCGGCGCTTCATCGGTGTGGGTGTAGACGATCTTCGAGTCCGTGCTCGGGGCGTCAGGGTCGTGAGGCGAAGAGGACATAGCGATTGGACGCTACCGTCCGCCGGTGGCACGCCGCCTGACGAGCTCCGAGACGCAGCAGCCGGCGGGCTGGGAGGCCTGAGTCCGGGTCCGCGAGGACGGCTCAGCCGGCCGCGTGCGCAGCTGCGGAGCTGCCCGCGAGGCGGCCGAAGACGGCGCCCGCTGACAGGCCCGAGCCGCCGGGATAGTTGCCGTAGAACAGGCCGCCCACCAGCTCACCCGCGGCATACAGGCCGCTGATCGGCCGCAAGTCGGTGTCGATCACACAGCCGGTCTCGTCGATGCGCATGCCCCCGAACGTGAAGGTCAGGCCGCAGGTCACGCGGAACGCCGAGAAAGGCGGCGTCTCGATCGGCACGGCCCAGTTCGTCTTGTCGGGGCTGAGGCCGCTGGTGCGGCGGCCGTCGAGCACGTTGGGGTCGAACGCGACGCTGCGGTCGACCGCTGCGTTGAATTCGCCGATCGTCGCCAGCGCCCCCTCGGTGTGCACGTCCTCCATGCGGACGCAGAGTTCCTCGATGCTGCCGGCGGTCACCTTGGTGACCTGGCGGATGCGGTACTCGTCGCGCAGCAGGTGCTCGGTGCTGGCGTCGAAGACCTGCCAGGCCGAATGCCCCGGCTGGGCCAGGATCTCGCGTCCATAGCGGGCGTAGGTGTAGTTGCGGAAATCGGCGCCTTCGTCCACAAAGCGCTTGCCGTGCTGGTTGAGCACGATCGCGAACGGGTAGCTGTGCTTCTGGAAGCCGTCGCCGACGGCGAGGTCGCCGAACTCCGGGGCGTTGTAGTCCCACGCCACGGCGTGGGCGCCGCTCCAGTTGCCGTACGGCATGGCACCGATGTCGAGCGCCATGGCGATGCCGTCGCCGGTGTTGAAGCGGGTGCCGCGCACCTTGGCCAGGTCCCATCCGGGACCCAGGTAGCGCGTGCGCCATTCGGCGTTGGCCTGGAACCCGCCCGCTGCCAGCACGACCGCACTGCTCTCAACCTCGACTGTCCGGTCCGGCTGTCCCGAGCTGTCGGCGTCCGCGGCAGTCGCTGCGTCAGGTCCATCGGTGCTGCGCAGCCGGACCCGCACGCCTCGAACTGCGCCGGAATGGTCCGTGATGAGCGACTGCGCGGTCGCCTCGTGCCACAGGTCGATCTGATTGCGGTCGAGCGCCGCCCGCAGCGACTCCACGAGTCCCTCGCCGCCGCCTACCGATTCCACCGTGAGGCCGCCCCAGAACCTGAATCGCCCGTCCACCTTGAATGCCTGGCGTCCCCAGATCGGCGCGAACCGCACGCCGTGGCTCGCCATCCACAGCAGCGTGTCCTTGCTGCGGGTGACGAGTGTGTCGGCCAGTTCGGGATCGCACCGGTAGTCGGTGATGCGACCCAGATCAGCGTAGAACTGCTCTTCGGTGTAGGTGCCGAAGTCGGTCATCTCAACTTCGGCGTCGGTGAGGTCGGGCATCAGCGCCCGCAGGTCGTCGACGCCGTCGTAGGCGAAGCGGATCGCGCCGGCAGTGAATCGGCTGTTGCCGCCGGCCTCGGCCTCGGGCGCCCGTTCCAGCACCAGTACCCGGGCACCGCCCTCGTGCGCCGCGAGCGCTGCGCACATCGCAGCATTGCCCGCGCCCACCACCACCACGTCGTAGCGCTCGGTCAGGTCGGCGGCCGCCGATTGGCCGGGCGCAGTCACGCCGAGCGAGCCTATGTGGAGAGCTCGGCCAGCGCCTGCGTGGCGCACGGGCCCGAATCGAATGTTGACCGGGAACAAGCCCTGGAGATGCGAGGCGAATCAGTGGCCTGAGCGGCCCACAGCATCTCGGGCTGGCGGCGTACGCTGCGGCGATGAGCGAATCCAGCACAACCGACGACGCTGCGAATAGCGACGTGGTGATCGATCACGAGCGCCTTGCCGGCTTCATCGCTGAGATCTTCCGGCATACGGCGTGCTCGGATGCCGAAGCGGCGCGTATCGGCCGCAGCCTCGTGGGGGCCAACTTGGCGGGCCATGACAGCCACGGCGTGATCCGCTCGGCGCTGTATGTGGATCTGCTGGCGAATGGCATTCAGCTCGCCGACCAGGAGCTCAAGGTGCTGATCGACTCTGGCGCGCTGTTGCTGGTGGACGGCCAGTACGGCATGGGACAGACGGTCGGGCCTGCTGCGGTCGAGCTGGGCATCGAGCGATGCAAGGAACTTGGCGTTGCGGTGGCGGGGCTGCGCAACGCGGGCCACCTCGGCCGCATCGGCGAGTACGCCGAGATGGCCGCAGCCGAAGGCCTGGTCTCGGTGCACTTCGTCAACGTCGCCAACAGCCGGCTCGTGGCTCCGTTCGGCGCCAAGGCCCGCCGGATGGGCACCAACCCCTGCGCCTACGGAGCGCCGGTGGCCGGACGGCGTCCCGTCATCCACGACTTCGCCACTTCGGTGGTGGCCGAGGGCAAGGCCATGGTGGCGCTGCATGGCGGCCCGGCCGTCCCCAGCAACGCCCTCGTATCCGGCGACGGCGAGATCACCGGCGACCCGCGGGTGCTCTACACGTTCAAGGAAGGCGAGCGCCCCAACTCGATGGACGGCCCCGGCGCACTGCGGGCGATGGGCGAGCACAAGGGCTCGGGCATCTCGGTGATGTGCGAGCTGCTGGCCGGTGCGCTCACCGGCACGGGCACTGCCGGGCCCCGACGCGTTCGCTTCGCCAACGGAATGCTGTCGGTCTACGTCGACCCGGCCCAGATCGATGCTGCAGTCGGCGAGACCGACGACGGCTACAACGGCATCGCGGCCGACTATCTCGACTGGTTCTACGAGGCGGCGGCGATCGATCCCGACCGAGGGGTGAAGCTGCCCGGCGATGTCGAGCACGAGCGCCGCCAGCACCGTATGGCCAACGGCATCACGCTGCCCGCCGAGACGTGGGAGAGCATCTGCGGCGGCGCCCGAGCCGCCGGCGTACCCGAAGCAACCATCGCCGCCGCAGCCGGCGGCTGAGCCCGCTGGACTCTGGGGACCCGGCGCTACTCGTCGAGGGTGGGGCCGGCGCCTTGCACGCGGGTCTGGCGCATGTAGCGGCGCCAGCGGTCGGCGTCGTAGCCGGCGCCGCGGTGCAGCAGGCAGCGATTGTCGTAGATGACCGTGTCGCCGGGGCTCCAGCGATGCGCGTACTCGTCTTCGGGACGGGTGGCGGCCTCGTTCAGGTCGTCGATGAGCCGGCGGCTGTCGATGCCGTGCCAGCCGACGATCGACCGGGCGTGCGACCCGGCGTAGTAGTTCTTCAGGCCGTTGCCGGGGTTGGTGCGCACGAGCCGCTGGGGGATCGGCGGCAGTGATGCGGCATGGTTCGGATCGACCGGTGCGACCTTGGTCCGGCTGAACACGTAGTCGTGCAGCACCACGAGGTCGTCGATCTCGGACTGGCGCTCGGGGCTGAGCCGGTCGTATGCGGCGCGCTGGCTGGCGTACAGCGTCTCGCCGCCCTCGCCGGGCACTTCGTATGCACACAGGATCGACACGTACGACGGCACCAGCCGGAATGACGAGTCCGAGTGCCAGAGGTTGTTGCCCTTCTGGTTGTGGGTCAGCGGATGTGATTCGTCCCGCTTGGTGTCGGCGTCGATGACGTTGCCGATCGTGCCGAAGAACTCAACCCGACCGGTCTTGCCGAAGACAACGTGATTGGGTTCCGGCTCGCCGAGGCTGCGGGTGAGCGCCAGCTGCGCTTCGTCAGACATCTGCTGGTCTGCGAAGTGGAGCAGCGAGTAGGTGTCGATGGCCTCATGCAGCTCGGCGACCGCCTCGTTGTCGAGCGATACGGCAAGGTCCATGCCCGTCACTCGCGCACCGAAATCAGGATGGATCGGCTCAAAGGTCAGCATGGGATCATCTTGGCACTGCTGCGATAGGCATCGCCCAACACAGCAAGCGCCGGACGCCTCGGCTGGCCAAGCCGTTCGCCCGACATGCAGACAAGCCAGGCAGCCTCGCTGACACGCCGCCAGCCGCGTTCGTCAGCGCTGCCGTCAGCTCTCGTGGCGGGCCAGCGAGCCGCCCTCGGCTGCCAGCCGCTCCAGCAGCGGGCTCGGCGTCCAGTGGTCGCCGCCCAGCGTCTCGTCGTAGTGCCGGATGCGGCCCAGCACCTCGCCGAGCCCGATCTCGTCGGCCCAGTACATCGGCCCGCCCGTGTACATCGGCCAGCCGTAGCCGTTGATCCAGGTGACATCGACGTCGCTGCCCCGCAGCGCGATGCCCTCGTCGAGGATCTTGGCACCTTCGTTGACCATCGGGTACAGGCAGCGTTCGAGGATCTCCTGGTCGGTCACGTCGCGCAGCGTCGCGCCACGTGCCGAGGCGAAGTCGCGGATCATCTGCTCCACCTCGGGGTCGGGCGTGGACGCCCGGGTGTCGGGGTCGTAGATGTAGTAGCCGCGGCCGTTCTTCTGGCCCCGGCGGCCCGACTCGCACAGCACCTCGCGCACCGTCGAGCTCGACGACGTGTCCTCGTTCCAGCCCACGTCGAGCCCGGCGAGATCGCTCATGGCGAACGGCCCCATGGGGAAGCCGAAGTCGAACACGACCTTGTCGATCTGGGCCGGGGTGGCGCCTTCCAGCAGCATCTTCTCGGCCTCGATGCCGCGCATGAACAGCATCCGGTTGCCGATGAAGCCGTAGCAGACGCCGCACAGCACCGGTGTCTTGCCGATGCGCTTGCCGATCGACATGGCTGTGGCAATCGCCGTGTGCGAGGTGGCATCGCCGCGCACCACTTCGAGCATCCGCATGACGTTGGCGGGGGAGAAGAAGTGCATGCCGATGACGGCTTCGGGCCGTGATGTGGCCGAGGCGATCTCGTTCACATCCAATGCGGAGGTGTTGGTGGCGAGCACCGCACCCGGCTTGCAGATGGCGTCGAGCTGGGAGAACACGTCCTTCTTGAGCGCCATGTTCTCGAACACGGCCTCGATCATCAGGTCGCAGTCGGCGAAGTCGCCCATGTCGGTGGAGCCCTGGAGCAGGTCCATGCGGGTCTGCACGTCATCGGAGGAGATGCCGCCCCGCGCGGCGGTGCGCTCGTAGTTGCGCCGCACCACGCCGAGACCCCGCTCGAGGCTCGCCTCGTCACGCTCCACGAGGGTGACCGGAATGCCGATGTTGGCGAAGTTCATCGCGATGCCGCCGCCCATCGTGCCCGCGCCCAGGATGCCGACCCGCGCGATGTCCACGGGCGGCGTGTCGCGGGGAACATCGGGCACCTTCTGGGCCGCTCGCTCGGCGAAGAAGTAGTACTGCTGCGCGTTGGCCTGCGAGCCGCCCATCAGCTCGCCGATCTGACGCTGCTCGAAGGCCATGCCCTCGTCGAAGTCGCCGCTGGCGCCTGAGGCAACAGCGGCCTCGATGCACTGCACGTTGCGCTCGGGTGCGTCGAACCCGCGGGTGCGTCGGGCGATGGAGGCCCGGAATGCGGCGAATTGGTCAGGGCCGAAACCCTCGAGCCGTTCGTTGCGGTCGCGGACCTTGGCCAGCGGCAGCCCTTCGGCCACTGCCCGGCGGGCGAATGCCAGTGCGCCGGCTTCGAGGTCAGCCAAGGTGTCACCCACGATCTCGTCGATGAGCCCGCATTCGAGCGCTTCGGCCGAGCCGATGGGGTCGCCGCTCGTCACCATCTCCAGCGCCCGTTGCGGCCCGGTGATGCGCGGCAGTCGTTGTGTGCCGCCGGCGCCCGGCACCAGTCCCAGCTTCACTTCGGGCAGGCCGAACTGGGCCGTGCTGACAGCCACCCGGTAGTGGGCGCACAGCGCTACTTCGAGACCGCCGCCCAGTGCCGTGCCGTGAATGGCTGCAATCACGGGCTTTGTGCTGTTCTCCATGGCGGCCTGCGGCGGGCCGATGCCGGGCTTGCGCGGTGCCTGGGAGAACTCGGTGATGTCCGCGCCGGCAATGAACGTGCGCCCGTCGCAGATCAGCACAATGGCGGCGGCGTCGCTGTCCTCAGCGGCTGCCATGCCGTCGAGCAGCCCGAGCCGCACATGGTGGCTGAGAGCATTCACGGGCGGGTTGTTCACGATGAGCAGCGCCACGTCGTCGCGGCGCTCGAGTCGGACCGACTCGGTGATCTGGATCGGTTCCTGGGTTGTCATGGGCCGCAGCGTACGCAACGACGGCGCGGGATGATCGAGTGACGCGAGCCGATCCCGCCAAATTCTCCCCGATGCGGACAAGGCCCGGCGATACGCTGCGAACGTCTTGGATGACTGCAACGTCCGAGCCATCCCCATGGAGCGCCGGTGACTGACAAGCCCGACCCGTTTACGGTCCCCTTCGGGACCATCTTCTGTGACTGGATGACCACAGCCCGCGCCGACGACGGCCCGTACGTCTACGGCGGGGCAGCTGAGCCATTCGGCGACTTCACCATCAGCCCCGCCGCGCACGTACTGCACTACGGCAGTGCGATCTTCGAAGGGCTGAAGGCCCACCGCCAGGTGGACGGGTCGCTGGCGATCTTCCGGTTGGACCGCCATGTGGAGCGCATGGTGTCTAGCGCCGAGCGACTGCGGCTGCCAGCCATCGACGGCGACGTCCTGCACCGGATGTGCGTGGATGCGGTCGAGGCCAATGCAGGCGAAGTGCCCGACCCGCCCGGCTCGCTCTACATCCGCCCGACGCTCATCGGCACCGAGCCCGACATCGGCGCTGCGGCCCGGCCGACCAGCAGCGCGTTGCTCTATGTCGTCAACTGCCCGGTGGGCGACTACTTCAAGGGCGGCGTCCGGCCCCTCACCCTGTTGGTGGAGACCGAGATTCCCCGCACCGTCCCGCAGTTCGGCATGGTGAAGTGCGGCGGCAACTACGCGATGGCGCTGGCGCCCACGCTGGATGCCATGGCCGGCAACGAGGCCATCGACCAGATGCTGTTCGCCACCGGCGGGGACATCACCGAGACCGGGGCGTCCAACTTCTTCCTCGCTGACGATGAGCGGGTCGTGACCCGCCATCTCGACGAGTCGTTCCTGCACGGTGTCACCCGGTCGTCAGTGATCGAACTCGCTTCGTCCTTGGGCTACGAGGTCGAGGAGCGCTCGATCGACCCCGAGGAGCTGGTGGACTGGGCTGAGCGAGGCGAGGCGTTCCTGTCGGGGACAGCAGCAGTGCTGGCACCCGTGGGAACGATCCTGTACGCAGGCAAGACGTTGACGGTGGGCGACGGCCAACCGGGCCGCAACACGATGCGGCTGCGCCAGGCACTCGTCGACATCCAGGTCGGTGCTGCGCCCGACCCCTTCGGTTGGCGCACACCTGTGAAGGGCTGACGGATCGGGTGCCATGAGCAATCCGGATGCCGGCCGCATCGTGTCCTGGACGGCAATGGAGCACGGCACCGCTGACGACTACGCGTTCTTGGACAGCCACCACTACGCACATGTCCGAACGGGACTGGTCGACAACCTGCTGAGCATCCTGCAGTGCCTGCGGGGACCCACACTGGGCTACCAGATCGACCGCTACGACCATTCCCTGCAATCGGCAACCCGGGCATTGCGGAACGGCGAATCGACCGACCTCGTGGCGGCGGCCCTGCTGCATGACATCGGCGATGCATTCGCGCCCGAGAATCACAGTGCCGCCGGCGCCGCCGTGCTTCAGCCGTACGTCGATGAGCGCACGCACTGGGTGATCGCTCATCACGGTCTGTTTCAGGGCTATTACTACTTCCACCACCTCGGCGGCGATCGCGATGCCCGCGAGCAGTACCGCGACTCGCCTCACTACGACGCCTGCCTGGACTTCTGCGAGAACTACGACCAGAACTGCTTCGACCCGAAGTACCCGAACCTGGCAGCCGAAGATTTCCGCCCCCTGCTCGACGAAGTCTTCAGCCGCCCCTCACAGGTCCCCGCCACCGCCCCATTGCCGGCACCGAGCTGATTCCTCGCTGAAGACGGCTGTTGCTCCCCGCCTCACCAGAGCGTGGCGACGGGGAACTCCTCAAATGCCGGGTCTCTCGTGACGAGTATCAACGACTCGATCTCGGCCTGCGCCGCCAGCATCCGGTCGAACGGATCCTTGTGGGCGGCCTCGTAGCTGCCTGCCCTCAGTGCCTGCTCATGTATGACGGGAAGGTGCAGAAAACCGTCGGCGGTTACTGATGCGCCGAAATGCGGCACGAGCTCGCTGAATTCGCCGAGTCGGCCCATTCTTGACTTAGTCGCCATCTCCCATGCGCTCACCGCGCTGGCGAACACCAGGGCATCTGAACCAGAGATCGCTTCGCGGGCGACCGGTGAGAGCGATGGATGATCCGTCCACCACCACAGCAGCGCATGGGTGTCGAGCAAGAGGTCGTTCATTCGCCCTCCCAGGCAGCGAGTTCGTCATCGGGAAGGGGATCGAAGAACTCTGGTGGTATCTCGATACCGCGGAATCTGCCCGGCATCCGTCGAGTCGCCGCCGGAACGTACGGAACGAGACGGGCACACGGCTTGCCCGCCCGCGCAATCACGATCTCCTCGCCGGCCTCAACTCGGCTGAGCAACTTCGACAGATGCGTCTTCGCCTCGTGCACATTCACAATCGATGAAGATTTCATGATATGTCAGCCTTTGCAAGCTATTTTCGTCGCCATGACGCTGGTAAACTTAGTCTAATGACTAGACTAATTGTGGCACCTAGCGGGGCCGCTATCGGTCATGCGCATTCGCTTCCTGCTCTCGTCTGGGACAATCCAAGGCGCGCAGCAGAGCATTCCCAGAATGCGCCATGGATCATTCCCGAAACGCGCTATAGGTGATTCGCCGAACGCGCTGTGACCGACCTCATGGCGAGAGTTCCAAATGGAACTTCGTAGTTACCCGGTCGCAGAGCGGACATGTGCGCAGGGGAGCTGCCGGGTCAGAGGCGGGTGACGGGGTCGCCGGGGCGGACGGTGCCGGGCTGGATGACGCGGCAGTTGACGCCCCGCATGCGCAGGTCGCGGCCCTCGCCGGTGTTCACGAAACGCAGGGCGTCGCGGCCGAATCGGGCGGCGAACTTGGCGCAGCCTCGGTGCGGTTTGGCCGTGACCTCCAGGATCGCATCACCGAGACTCAGTTGGGCGCCGGCGGGCAGGGTCTCATGGCTGATGTCGAGGTCTGCGTAGATCTGGTCGCCGGCGAGCGGCCAGCGCTCGACCGGTCCGATGACGGCGGCCGCCGCACGAGCGCTCATGATGGTGATCTGGGCGTCCGGGTGCAGTCCGCCATCGGCTGACGACGGTGAGCCTCGCTGGTTCCACGTGTCGCCCGCAACGCCTTCGGCGTCGTTGATCTCGGCCACGTCGAGCACTTCGCGGGCATCTTCGCCGGGGCGGCGAACGATGAGCTCGATCGTGCCGGTGCTGCCGGGCGCCTCGCGAATGTGGGGCAGCGCCGCTTCGAGGTCGGCAGTGCTGCGGTGACGCGCCGAATCGCTGCTCGCAGCCTCGGCGACGGAGCTACCGCGCTGGAGCGTCTCGTTGGCGTCTTCATGCCTTGTGGCGGTGCCGGTTTCCGCTGATGCGTTCATGGGTGCGTGCCTTCGCTTGCGTTCGAACGGGCAAGGGTCTCGCCAGTCTCTGCCACGGGAGGATTATTGCGCCGACGGCGGCACTGGCGAAGTGAATTCGAGTTCCTGGTCGCGCGTCACGGCTTCGGGGTCTCGCTCAGCGGGGTCGCCGTAGCCGCCGCCACCCGGGAATTCCACGATCAGCCGGCGGTCGCCGGGAATCACCGAGCGGCCCTTGGAGCGCACTTCGGTGCCGTCGTCGAGCGACAGGCGGCCCAGCGCTCCGGGACCGCCGCCGTGCCGGCCTCGCGCGGGGAAGACCGTCCGTTCGTAGGTCGCGCTGATGGAGAAGTCACGTCCTTGGCGGTTCTCCAGCTCGATGACCTGGCCGAGCCCGCCGCGGTGCTTGCCTTGCCCGCCGGAATCGGTGCGGAACTCCTTGCGCCAGAACACGAGCGGCGAGCCGATCTCGTTCACCTCCACCGGCATGTTGCGCACCCCACTGGGGAACGCCGTGGCGGAGAGCCCGTCTGCATGCGGGCGCGCTCCGGCTCCGCCCGAATGGAAGCTCATCAGGATGTACCGCTCCAGCTTGCGCCAATCGGCCTCGTCGCCGGAGTGCCCGACCGTCGTTCGGGAGCGATTCGTCGCGCCGACGCCGGTGTCGGGCTCCCACATGCCCGTGCCGAGCAGGTTCCACAGCGACGATGTGCCCTCTGCGGGCACCCGCTCGGGCACCACCTGGCTCAGGCAGCCGAATACGGCGTCGGGCAGCAGTTGGCCCATGACGTGACGCACGTTGACCGCTGCGGGGTGGGGCGCATTGAGGATGCAGCCTTCGGGGGCTCGCACCCGCACGGCGTCGAGCGAGCCCGTGTTGTTGGGGATGTCGGGGCCGATGATGCAGCGCACGCCGAATGACGTGTAGGCGTCGGTGTAGGCCATCGGCACGTTGATGCCCCAGCTCGACTGCGGACCGGTGCCGGCGAAGTCCACGTCGATGCCGTCGTCGCCGACGGTCAGCGAGCACACGATGTCGATCGGCTGCTCCATGCCGTCGACCCGCATCGTCGAGTTCCAGGTGCCCTCGGGCAGCTCGCCGATCGCATCGAGCATTGCCCGGTGCGACGAGGTGATGATGTGGCCGGCCAACTCATCCAGATCAGCCATGCCGTACTCGTCCATCATCGACACCAGACGTGCGGCGCCGGTCTCGTTGCAGGCAGCCAGCGAGTGGATGTCGCCGATGACCTGCACAGGGTCGCGGACGTTGGCCTCGATGATCGCGACCACGGTCGGATCGAACACGCCGTCGGTGGCGAACTTCAGGATCGGCAAGTACAGGCCCTCGTGGTACACCTCCTTCGAATCGGTGGTGAAGCCCGCCCCGCCGATGTCCACCACGTGGCTTGTGCAGGCGAACAGCGCCACCAGATCGCCGCCTCGGAATGCCGGTGTGACCACCACGATGTCGAACAGGTGACCGGTGCCCTTCCACGGGTCGTTGGTCAAGAAGATGTCGCCGGGGCGCATCTCCGACGCCGGGTAGCGATCCAGGAAATGCAGCACCGAGTAGGCCATCGAGTTGACGTGACCGGGCGTTCCGGTGACCGACTGGGCGAGCATCCGCCCCTGGGGGTCGAAGATGCCAGCCGACAGGTCGCCGGCCTCTCGGGTGGACGTGCTGAAGGCAGCACGTACCAGCGCCCGTGCCTGTTCCTCGGTCACCGAAATGAGGCGGTTCCACTGGACCCCGAGTCGCACCGCGTCGAGGTCGGCAGCGGCAGCGGCTGACTTCTGCGAGCCCGCTGACGGCTCGCCGTGCCGCCCGCCCTCGTCGCGCAGCTCGGTGTGGGTCCGCGGACGCTGCGGTGCCGACACGCCGGTGAGTCGCAAGTGCCCGCCCGCCGTGACCGTTGCGACCGCTCCGGCTGGCACCAAGGTCGTGGTCTGGTCCTCGGTGATCAGCGCTGGCCCTGCCAGCCACGCGCCCTCGGTGAGGGTGCCGCGTTCGAAGACTGCGTGGGGGACAGCGCGGCCGGTTGCCGTGTCGGTGACGAGGGCGGTCGTGTCGGAGACAACTGGTTGGTCTGCGACGACCGGATGCAGCGACACGGCGGGTGCCTGCGGGGTGCGAACTTCCAGCAGCCAGCTCAAGACTTCGATCTCGAGGTTGCCGATGTGGCGTGTGTAGAGCTGCTGGTAGGCCTTCGTGAACGCAGTGCGCAGCTGGTTGCGCACCTCGGCGTCGCTCGGGCTGCCGGTGTCGCCGGCGAGCAGGGCTGCAGCGTCGACATCGACGGTGATCTCATGTCCCTGACCGCGGTAGCGCATCAGGGCCCGCACGTGAGTGGCCGTCTCGGTGCCGGGCGCGGCAGCGTGCATGATCGCATTCGACTCGGCGGCCATTTCACGGAGCAGGCCCGCCAGGCTCGCCGCAGTGAGTTCGCTCACGCGAGCATGGCGCGTGCGCACCGACTCGTGGGCCACCGGCGCCGCCAGAAAGCCGATGGCCGACCCCACGCCTGCGCCCGCAGGCACCACGATGTCGTCGATGCCGAGCTTGGCGGCCACCCGCGCGGCGTGCAGCGGCGCCGCGCCGCCGAAGGCGATGAGCGTGCCGCTGCTGATGTCGCAGCCTTGATCTGCCGCGTGGACACGACCGGCATTGGCCATGTTCTCGTCGACGACCTCGGAAATGCCGATGGCAGAAATCACCGTCTGCAGGCCCGACGGTTCCGCCAGCGCGGTTCCGACGGCCTTGGCGGCGGCATCGACGTCGAAGGTCAATGCGCCGCCGGCGAACCGCTCGGGCGCCAGCCGGCCCAGCACTGCATCGGCGTCGGTCACCGTCGGCTCGGAGCCGCCGCGCCCGTAGGCCGCAGGACCCGGTTCGGAACCTGCGCTGGCCGGGCCGACGGTGATGCGCCCGAGCGCATCGAGGCTGGCGATCGAGCCGCCGCCGGCGCCGATCTCGACCATCTCGATCACCGGCAG
>JAJDTF010000098.1 GCA_022827265.1 Acidimicrobiia bacterium
CGCCACCAAGTGCGACGTGGTGATCGAAGCGCTAGCCGATTGAGGCAGCTGCACGTCGTGCAGTGTGCACGACATCGCTGATCTGGAACGCCGCGGCATCCCGTCGGTGTTCGTCGCCACCGTCCAGTTCGTCGACGGGGCCGAGGTGCAGGGCAAGGCGCTCGGCTTCGACCCAGCGGCCGTGTGGGTGGAGCATCCCATCCAGGACCGCACCGACGACGAGATGGTCGCCATCGCCGACAAGGCCTTCGACGAGCTCATCGAACAGCTCGTAGCTGCTTGAGCTACGAGCCAAACAGGCACAGCGTGGCTGCCTAGCGCCTGCCGGAACAACTGATTTCGTTGCAGAGCAGCTGGGCCCTGCGCTCGGCGCGCCCGGCCGTACCGCTGTCTCAGAGTTCGCTGCTGACTCCGAAACGATGACGCGTGAGCCTGTCCGCTAACGCGCTGCGCCCAAGCGGAGCTGGTCACCCGCCGCTGTGACGAGGCCTTCGGCGATCAGTTCCTCGACGAGCCGCTGAGCGCGGGCTTCGTCGTGTTCGAGCCGCATTGCCGCAGCTGCCCGTTCCGGCGGAAGCGGGCCATCTGACAACGCTGCCAGCAGCCGGCCCCTGGCTTGACGGTCGCTGCCTTCGAAGGGCGCCTGACGCGTGCTGACCCCAGCGCTGCGGTCGGCCGGATCTGGCTGGCTTGACCGTTCCGAGCTCGTGACCGCGCCCGCCCAAGTGCACCACGGCTGCACAGGGCAACGGCCGCAGCTCGGGTCTCGCTTGGTGCAGACCTGGGCGCCGAGGTCCATCATCGCCTGGTTCCAGGCCCAGCTCTCGCCTGCGGGAACCAGCTCGTCGGCGATGTGCTGGGCTTCCGTGGGGCTCAGGCGGCGACCCGCCCAGCGAGCCAGGATGCGGCCCACGTTGGTATCGACGACGCCGGTGTCGACGCCGAAGGCAAAGGCCCGCACTGCGCGAGCGGTGTACGGCCCCACACCGGGCAGCGCCAGCAGGTCGTCGAGATCGGCAGGCACCCGGCCGTCGTGGTGCTCGGTGATAATCGCTGCCGTCCGCCAGAGGTTGCGAACTCGACGGGGATACCCGAGTCCCTGCCAAGCAGTCAGCACGTCGGCCAGCTCCGCAGTCGCGCACCGCTCAGGTGTCGGCCAGCGCTCCGAGAACGTCTCGAAGTACGGCAGCACCCGGTCCACCTGGGTCTGCTGCAGCATGACCTCCGACACCAGCACGAGCCACGGGTCTCGGGTGCGCCGCCACGGCAGATCCCGCCGCTCGGCCTGCCACCACTGGATCAGCTCGGCGTGGCGCCCGTCACGTTCATCAAGTCCCGCAGGCGGCTCTCCATGCGAATCCGGCCCGGCAACCGGCACGCTCATCCGCAATCGCCGGGTGCCCGCCAGCGCAAGTGATCAGCCTTCGCCGACGGCTGCCTCGTCGCTGTAGGGGAAGCGCCGCTCGGGCCCAGCCTCGCGCTTCCAGATCATGACCTTGCGTCGGAAGTAGCACACCTCTTCGGAGCGCTGGTTGAACGCCCGGGTCTCCACGGTCACCACGCCCCGGTCGGGCCGCGAGCCGGACTCACGCTTGTCGAGCACCTTGGTGACGGCGTAGATGGTGTCGCCGTGGAACGTCGGACGCGAGTGGGTCAGCGTCTCGACCTCGAGGTTGGCAATAGCCGCGCCGCTCACGTCGGGCACGCTCATGCCCAGCACCAGCGAGTACACGAGATTGCCCACCACCACGTTCTTGCCGTGCACGGTCTCGTGCTGGGCGAACCACTCGTTGGTGTGCAACGGGTGGTGGTTCATCGTGATCAGGCAGAACAGGTGATCGTCAGCCTCGGTGATGGTCTTGCCCGGCCAGTGCCGGTAGACGTCGCCGACCTCGAAATCCTCGAAGTAGCGCCCGAACGGGCGGTCATGGACGGTCACAGGAACCTCCGTGCGGTGGTCGGCAGCAGTGCTGCTGGTGCGTGGACCGAGTCATCGTACGGCGCAGCATCCCCGCTGACCGGGTCAAGCCGAGTCATAGCCCGGGCCGCGCGCTGGAGCGGGCTTTAGCCTGTGCGGCTGTGACGACGACGGGGACGACATGACTGCGAACGCCGAGGCCACGGTGACCGAACCGGACATGTCCGCCGCAGCGGATGCGCTCGCCGTGGGCAACGCGGCGTTAAGCCGTGCGTGCAGCCATGCGGTCGGCATGGGCGACGACCACCAGTGCTTCCTGTACGACCTGGCGCACACCGCCTCGGCGCTGCGCATCTGCGACTCGCTGGTCGCATGGGGTGCGCTGGGCGACGCCGAGGCCCGCCTCGCCTGCGGCTTCATCGCCGACGCCCTCGGAGAGTTCCACGCCCGGCTGTTCGCCCGCGAAGCCCAGTGGGGCCTCGAGCCCGGCGCCCTCGACGGCACCCGAGACTTCGTGGCCGCCTACCGCAACCCCGCCTACGTGGCCACGCTGGCCGGTCTCGACGCACCCAGCCACCTCGACGAAGACTTCGAGCTCGTGGCAGAGACCTTCCGCCGCTTCGGCGAGGACAAGATCGCCCCCGCCGCCGAGCACATCCACCGGGGCGACACCGACATCCCCGAAGACATCATCGGCGGGCTGGCCGAGCTGGGCTGCTTCGGCCTGTCGGTGCCCGAGGAATACGGCGGGTTCGCCTCCGGTTCCGAGAGCGACTACCTGGGCATGGTCATCGCCACCGAGGAGCTGTCGCGCGCCTCGCTGGGTGCGGGCGGCTCGCTCATCACCCGACCCGAGATCCTCACCCGGGCACTGGAGCGGGGCGGCACCGAGGAGCAGAAGAAGCACTGGTTCCCCCAGATCGCCACCGGCGAGACCATGGTCGCGGTCGCCGTCACCGAGCCCGACTACGGCAGCGACGTGGCCAACCTGGTCGTGTCGGCATCGCCCACAGACGGCGGCTGGCTGATCTCGGGCACCAAGACGTGGTGCACGTTCGCCGGCCGGGCCGACGTGCTGATGCTGCTGGCCCGCACCGATCCCGACCGGCGCAAGGCCCACCGGGGCCTCAGCCTGTTCATCGTGCCCAAGCCCCAGGCCCAAGGCCACGACTTCCAGTTCACCGACGAGCGGGGCGGCACCATCGAGGGGCGGGCCATCGCCACGCTGGGCTACCGGGGCATGCACAGCTTCGAGATCGCCTTCGACGACTGGTTCGTGCCCGCAGAGAACCTGATCGGCGGCGACGACGGCGTCGGGCAGGGCTTCTACCTGCAGATGGCCGGCTTCGAGAACGGGCGGCTGCAGACAGCGGCCCGGGCGGTGGGCATGATGCAGGCGGCCTACGACGAGGCCCGCACCTACGCCGACGAGCGCAAGGTGTTCGGCCAGCCGATCGCCGACTACCAGCTGACGCAGGCGAAGCTGGGCCGCATGGCGGCGATCATCGCCGCGGCCCGCCAGTACAGCTACGAGGTGGCCCGCATGATGGCGCGCAGCGGCGGTGCGCTCGAGGCGTCGATGATCAAGGCGTATGTGTGCAAGGCCGCCGAGTGGGTGACTCGCGAGTCCCAGCAGCTCCACGGCGGCTTCGGCTTCGCCGAGGAATACACGGTGAGCCGGCTGTTCGTGGATGCCCGGGTGCTGTCGATCTTCGAGGGCGCGGATGAGACGCTGTGCCTGAAGGTGATTGCGCGCCGGCTGCAGACCCAGAACGCCTGAACACCCTGACGAGCCGGCGCCAGCGAACTCGGATTCATTCTGTGCGCGGAAGCTCCGCTGCGACGGCTCGACGCGGGAAGACACGACCGGGCACGGGATAGCTTCGGCGCGTGCACCCGATCGAGCACCTGCGCTACGTGGCGCGTGCGGGCGACCTGTCGCAGGACGTGCTGGTGCGCGAGACCGCGTCGGCGCTGGGCGCGCTCGCTTCGGACCCGCTCGAGCTGGTCACGGTGTGCCGTCGCATCCTCGACAAGTACCCGATAGCCGGCGCGCTGTGGTCGATGGCGGCCCGGGTGTGCGCCTCGTCACAGCCGTACCGGGCGGCACGCGAATTCTCGGCCGAGCTGCGAGCCGACGCCACCGCCGACCACGCCGCCGATGCCCTGCCCGAGGGCGCCGTCGTGTGCCTGCTGGGCTGGCCCGACCTCGCCGCCGAGGGGCTGAGCCGGCGTGCCGACATCGAGGTGCGCATCATCGACGCCTACGGCGAGGGCGCCGGCCTGGCCCGGCGGCTCGCCGGCGAGGGCTGCGAGGTGACCGACGTGCCGCTCGCCGGCTTGGCGGCTGCGTGCTCGACGGCGCACGTGATCCTGGTGGAGGCTGCTGCCGCCGGTCCCGAAGCCGTCGTCGCAGCAGGCGGCTCTCATGCCGCCGCCGCTGTCGGGTACGTGTCGGGGGTGGAGGTGTGGTGCATCGTCGGGCACGGCCGGGCGCTGCCCCCGCAACTGTTCGAGACCGCTGCGGGCACGGTGGCCGTCGAGCCGTGGGAATGCGACGAGGAGATCGTGCCGCTCGGCCTGTTCAGCCACGTCGTCGGGCCAGCCGGCATCGAGCCGGCCGCCGGCTGGCAACGGGCCGACTGCCCTCTGGCCGCGGAGCTGCTGCGCCCGCCGATCTGACGACCGGCGCATGAACCGTGGCCGCGCCCCCAGGGAGCGCTAGTTTGCCTGCCGTGCTTGACGCGCCGTCCACCGACATCAAGCTCGAGACGCTCACCGGCCACACCCACACGCTGGCCGAATGGCTGGTGGTGTTCAACCTGATGGGCGTCGTGATCGACCCCTACACGCACCAGAGCGGCTGGATCCTGCCCACGGCATCGCGGCTGTTCCTGGTGTACGAGGAGGCCGACGTGCGCTGCGCGTTCGTGGTGTGCAGCGATGCGCAGGGCGCCCGCAGCTTCCTGGGCCGCTTTGCCGACGAGCATCTCGTGCTGCTCGACCCCGAGCGCGAGTTCGTTCGATCGCTGGGTCTGGAACGGCTGCCCGCCCTCGTGCATCTCGCCCAAGACGCCAGCGTGCTCGGCTCGGCCCAGGGCTGGAATGCCGACGAGTGGTCCGACGTGATCGACGGCGTCGAGGAGGCCATGGACTGGCGAGCGCGCCCTGTGCTGCCCACCGCCGACGACCCCGGCAACTTCGAAGGCACCCCAGCACTCGGCTGACCCGACAGCCGCGAGGAACGCCACCCCGTCCGGCCGCACATCGAGCGGTCGGCGGAGTCGACAGCCTCTACGGCTGCCATCCCTTCTGGCGGTACATCGAGCGATCGGCTGCGTGCAGCAGCTCCGCGGGCGTCACGTCGCCGCCGCGACCGGCGGCGCTGCCGATGCTGACGGTGACGCCCATCTCGGCCAACGGGTCGCCACTCTGGTGCTGCGCGGGCGCTTGGGTGAGCGACGCGTGCAGACGTCCGGTGATGATCTCCATGTCGCTTGCGCTGCGCAGCCCGCCGCACACCACTACGAACTCGTCGCCGCCGACGCGGGCAACCACGTCAGACGGCCGCACGGCGTCGCGCAGGCACTGTGCCACGGTTACCAGCACCAGGTCGCCTGCCAGGTGACCGTGCTGATCGTTGACCTGCTTGAAGGCATCGATGTCGCAGAACGCCACGCCGACCATGCGGCCGGTGCGGGTCGAACGCACCAGTTCGGCGTGCAGGTGGCGCAGCGCCCCGTCGCGTGTGGCGACACCGGTGAGCGAGTCGGCGCGCCACATGCGGCGCCAGCGACCCGAGGCCAGCCACCAGCCGCCGCCCAGCGCTGCGGCCAGCGCGGCAGCGCCCACCCGCAGCCTCGATGCAACCGACCGGCTCACCAATCGCCCCCGCAGCGCCAACGCCGATCGGGGCGGCGGGCAGAGCTCATCGGGCGGTCCGACGCCCGCGACCATCGACGTGCACATCGGGGCGGCGGCCAGGACTCACCGGGCGGTCCAGCCCCCGTCCACCATCAGCGAGCTGCCGGTCACGTAGCTGCTGGCGTCGCTGGCCAGGAACAGCAGCGCCCCGTCCAGCTCGTGCTCGTGCCCGGGGCGCCGCATCGGGGCGTTCCGGCTGATCCACGCCATCGAGCGATCGTCGTCGAACATCGGCGCCGTCAGTTCCGTCTCGAAGTAGCCGGGGCACAGCGCATTGACCCTTACGCCACGGGTCGCCCACTGCACGGCCAGGTCGCGGGTCAGGTTCACCAAGCCCGCCTTGGACGCTGCGTACGCGGGCTGCAGGTTGGGCGCCGAGGCCACGTGACCGTGCACCGAGGCCACGTTGATGATGCTGCCCGTGGCCTCCCGGCCGATGATGTCGGCGGCCGCGAGCCCGGCCAGCAGGAAACACGCGTTCAGGTTGATGTCGACCACATGCCGGAAGCTCTCCACGTCGGCCTGCTCGCCGGGGTTGATGGCGTCGCTCACCCCGGCGTTGTTGACGAGCACGTCGACCTGGCCGTAGCGGTCCACCACCTGGGCCACCAGGTCTCGGCAGGCGTCGTCGTCGCCGACATCGCACGGCACGGCAAGTGCATCGGGCAGCTCGGCAGCCAACGCCTCCAGCCGGTCGGCCCGCCGGGCAGCCACCGCCACCTTGGCGCCCGCGGCTGCGAACACCCGGGCAAAGCGAACCCCGAAGCCGCTTGATGCACCAGTCACCAAGCAGACCTGCCCGTCGAGCCGGAATGGCGAGGTCAGGTCGATCTGCCCGTTCACTGCGGTATCACTCATCGACAATCCTTCATCGCGGCCGGCGTTCGCCCATCAGCGCACGAGGGTACGGCGCACAGCTTCGCCGTTCATGCCGAGGTGCCGGCTGCCCAGCGGTGCCGACCCCGCCGCGGCGCGCGTCGCCCGGGCCGCCGCCAGCGCGGCCTCGTGACTGGCCCGGGCTCGGAGCCGGCCCGTGTCGAGCTGGCTGCGGTGCCCTAGCGTGGACTCTATGAAGATCCGGATCGGCTTCGGGCTGGGCACGCGCAGCTTCACCAACGATCACGCCACCTTCGACCCGTTCGTGGACGCGCTGGAGGACAACGGCTTCGACTCGCTGTGGCTGAGCGAACGGCTCGGCGGCGAATGCCCCGACCCGATCGTGGGTCTCGCCTACGCGGCAGGCCGCACCAAGCGCATGAAGTTCGGCATGTCGGTGCTGGTGCTGCCCGGCCGTAACCTCGCCGTGCTCGCCAAGGAGCTCGCCAGCCTCGACCGCCTGTCCGACGGCCGGCTGCTGCCGGCATTCGGGCTGGGCGTGGCCGATGTGCACGAGCAGGCGGCCTTCGGCGTCGAGCGCCGCGAGCGGGCGAAGATGTTCAACGAGGCACTGCCGCTGCTGAAGCGATTCTGGGAGGACGAGCCTGTCACCCACCACGGCGACTGGTACCACTACGACGAGGTGTCGCTGCTGCCGAAGCCGGCGCAGAAGCCCATGGACATCTGGCTGGGCGGCGCCGCCGATGTGGAGCTGCGCCGCTGCGGGCGTTTCGGCGACGGGTGGCTGCCGTCGTTCTGCACGCCCGACATTGCTGCGGCGGGCTGGAAGATCGTGAACGAGGCCGCCGACGAGCACGAGCGCTGGATCGATCCCGAGCACTTCGGCGTGCTCATCCCCTACACGCACGGCGAGATCAGCCCCGGCTACAAAGCCATCCTCGAACGACGAGCGCCCGATGCCGACCCGGGCGACATCATCCCGACCGGCTGGGACGGCTTGCGCGACCAGATCCAGCGGTTCATCGAGGTAGGCGCATCGAAGTTCGTGCCCGTGCTGGTGGGCGAGCCCGACGATTGGTTCGCAGAGCTCGAGGGCGTCGCCAGCGCCGTCCTGCCACTGCAGAACTAGCCAGCCGAGCGGCCGGGCCGTTCAAGGGCTGGGCCGTCCGGCGTCAACCGGCGGCGGTGCCGTCTGCTCCAGAGCTGCCGTCGCTGGCGCCCTTGCCGCCGCCCAGGTAGGACGTGCGCAGGGCTGGGTTGGCCAGCAGCGCCTCGGCGGTGTCGTCGAGCACGACGCGGCCCGTCTGCAGCACCCAGCCCCGGTCGGCGATGCCGAGCGCCATGTTGGCGTTCTGCTCCACCATGAACACCGTCATGCCGGCCTCGTGGATCTGGGAGATCAGCTCAAAGTTCTGCTGCACCAGCGCCGGCGCCAAGCCCATCGACGGCTCGTCCATCAGCAGCACCCGAGGCTGCGACATGAGCGCCCGGCCGATGGCCACCATCTGCTGCTCGCCGCCCGACAGCGTGCCTGCCCTCTGACCCAGCCGCTCCTTGACGCGTGGAAACAGCTCGTAGACATGCTCCATGTCGGCAGCGATGCCGTCGCTGTCTTTGCGGAGATAGGCGCCGAGCTGGAGATTCTCTCGCACCGTGAGCCGCTTGAACAGGCGTCGGTTCTCGGGAACCATGGTGATGCCCCTGGCCACCCGGTAGCTGATCGGCCGGTCGTTCACGACCTCGCCGTCGAGCACGACCTCGCCGGAGGTGGGCGTGAGCATTCCCAGCAGTGTCTTGAGCGTCGTCGACTTGCCGCTGGCGTTGCCGCCCAGCAGGCACACCAGCTCGCCTTGGTAGATCGACAGGTCGACGTCGCGCAGGGCGTGCACCGCCCCGTAGTGCGCATTCACCCTGCGCATCTCCAGCAGCGGCGTGCGCTCGGCGGTGCTTGCGGCGCCGCTGCCGCCGTCTTGACTGGCGCTGCCCGCTGCGCCGCTTGCACCGGTGCTCATGCCGTCGCCCCGTGGCCGAGGTACGCCTCGATGACCTGAGGGTCCACCGAGACGTCGGCGTAGTCGCCCTCGGCGATCTTCACGCCGTGGTCCAGCACCACCACCCGGTCGGAAACCTCGCGCACCACTTCCATGTCGTGCTCGATGACCACGATGGCGAAGCCCCACTCGTCGCGCAGCCGACCGATCAGGCCGGTCAGCTCGGCCGACTCGGTGGGGTTCATGCCGGCAACCGGCTCATCCAGCAGGATCAGCTTGGGCTGGGTGGCCATGGCTCGGGCGATCTCCAGCCGCCGCCGGTTGGCATACGACAGCGTGTAGGCGGGCTGGTCGAACCGGTAGCCCGTCAGACGGCTGCCGAAGAACGACAGCACCTCCTTGCCCCGCTCGGTGATCTCGGCCTCTTCGTTGCGGAACGCCTTGGTGTACAGCAGCGCCCCGAACACGCTCTGGCGAGTGCGGCAGTGCTGGGACACCATCACGTTCTCGAGCACGGTCATGTTGGCGAACAGTCGGACGTTCTGGAAGGTGCGGGCGATGCCTCGGGAGGTGACCCGGTTGGGGTCGAGGCCGATCAGCGACTCGCCCTCGAAGAGAATGTCGCCCTCGCTGGCGGCGACCGTGGCGGTGATGGCGTTGAACAGCGTGGTTTTGCCGGCGCCGTTGGGGCCGATGACCGAGACGATCTCGCCCGGGTAGACCGCCAGGTCGAGCCCGTCGAGCGCCTTCAGCCCGCCGAAGTCGACGCCGAGGCCCCGTGTTTCGAGGATCGGCTGCTGCGCAGGGCCGCTGGCCTGCGTGCCGGATGCGGCCTGCGCCGGAGCGCTCATGCCGACTCGCCTGCGAGCCGGGCCGCCTCTACGGTGCTGCCCGAGGTTGCTGCGGTGGAAGCGGTGGCATCGCGGCCGCCGTTGTCGTCTTCGGTCTGGCCGCGCAGCCAGGCGTCTTGAGCCATCTCTTCCTGGTGCAGCTCACGGGTGCGGCGCACGCTGGGGATCAGGCCCTCGGGCCGGGCCAGCATCATCCACACCAGCAGCGCCCCGTAGATGAGCAGCTTGAACTCGGAGAACTCTGCCAGCAGGCCCGGCTGCTTCGGCCCGCCGAGCACGCCGATCAGCACCGCCGACCCGGCGACGACGCCGACGATGTTGCCCATGCCGCCGAAGATGACCACCACCAGGATGACGATCGACACCAGGATCAGGAAGCTGGCGGGGAACACCGAGCCCAC
This sequence comes from Acidimicrobiia bacterium, assembly GCA_022827265.1. GTDB lineage: Bacteria > Actinomycetota > Acidimicrobiia > Acidimicrobiales > Poriferisodalaceae > Poriferisodalis. The sequence continues at coordinate 9,923 of JAJDTF010000098.1, forward strand.
CTTCGCCGAGAAGATCGCCCCGCTGAACGACCCCAGCACCGCACCCACCACGAACGCCAGCAGCTTGACGTTGACCGTGTTGATGCCCATGGCCTCGGCCACGGTCTCGTCCTCGCGCACTGCCATCCACGCACGGCCGATGCGTGACCGCTCCAACCGCCACGAGACGTAGATGGCGATCGCGCAGAACGCGAGCACCAGGTAGAAGACGCTGCGCGGGTCGGTGCCGGCCACGGTGGCCAGGCCGAAGATCTCCGCACCCGGGATGTTGGTGATTCCCTGCGAGCCGCCGAACCATCCCGACAGCCAGTCCGACAGGAACAGCAGGCGGATGATCTCGCCGAAGCCGAGCGTGACGATGGCGAGGTAGTCGCCGCGCATGCGGATGACTGGTGCGCCGATGAACAGCCCCACCAACCCGGTCAGGAGCACAACGCCGATGAGCGCCACGAACCATGGCAGCTCGGGGTGGATCTTCGGCGATGTGGCAGCCGTGAGCACCGCTGCGCTGTAGCTGCCCACGGCAAAGAACGCCACGTAGCCCAGGTCGAGGATGCCGGCGAGGCCGACCACGATGTTCAGCCCCAGCGCCAGCAGCACGAACAGGCCCACGTTGGCGAGCAGCTCGTTGGTGAGCTTGCCGGCGAACATCGGCAGGATGACGAGCACCGCAGCGGTGGCCAGGATCAGACCGAGGTTGGCCCGGTTGCGGGCGGGGCCTTCGAGCGCGTCGATGCGGGACTTGGCCCCCTTGATGCGACCCCGGGCCACGAACGCCAGCACTCCCGATCCGGCGGCGAGGGCGATGGCACCGGTGATGGTGAGCCCGCCCCGGGGGGCATAGAACCACTCGATCAGCCCCTCAATGCCCATGCCCTCGGCCAGGTCGGTGGTCAGCGACTCGAGCACCGCAGCGCCGAACAGGGTGAGCACCATGGTCCACAGCACGCGCCGTGCCAGCGGCGGCACCACCCGCAGCAGGCCGCCCGCAGCGCCGACGGCTGCGCCGATGGCGAGCCAGATGATCACCGCGAACGCCGTGCCGCGGTTGAAGCCCAGCAGGTCGGCCAGGATCGGGCTCCAGTTGACCAGTGGCTCGCGCAAGTCGAAGTTGGCGATGAGCACCGCCAGCAGTGACAGTCCCCCGCCGACGAGCGCGCCGCATGCGGCCCCGCCGATGATTTCGTGGGCGCCGGGCCGGTGGTGTGGCACGCCTTCCCGGCGGATCTGGTGGCCGACTCGGCTGCCTGACGCCAGCGGCAGCACCACCAACGAGAGGTAGCCGAGGCTGAGAACGCCCTCGATGATCGCCCGGCCGTCGAGCTTGACCGGCATGTTGGACAGCGAGATGAAGATCTGCCCGATGGCGCCGATGGCACCCATGCGAGCGATGCGACGCCAGTCCTGCGCGAACGGCGGGCGCGGCGGCGCGTCGTCGCTGGAGCCGTCACCGCCGGGACTGGCGCTGGGGCTCGGCCCGGGCGCGGCCGGCGGCTCAGCGAGGCTCATGCCCGATCCTCCGCGGGCAGCCGCTCGCCGAACAGGCCCGAGGGCTTCACCAGCAGCACGATGATCAGCATCGAGAACGCCACGGCGTCACGAAGCTGCGACACCCCGCTCACGCCCAGCGGCTCCAGGATCAGCAGCGGCCCCACCGACTCGGCCACCCCGATCGACAGCCCGCCCGCCATCGCACCGCCCAGGTGGCCGATGCCGCCCACCACCGCCGCGCTGAACGCCTTGATGCCCGGCAGGAAACCGGTCGTGTGGATGACGCTGCGGAACAGGATCCCCCACAGGATCCCGGCCATGCCGGCCATCGCACCGCCCACCGCGAACACCTTCACGATGGTGCGGTTGACGTCGATGCCCATGAGCGACGCGATCTCGGCGTCCTCGGCCACGGCTCGCATCGCCTTGCCGGTCTTGGTGCGGTCGACGTAGTACCACAGCGCCGCCATCGACAGCGCAGCCACCACGATCACCAGGATCTTGGCGCCCTCGATCTGCAGGAAGGTGTGCTTGGCCTTCACCCAGTCCGGCACGTTGGGGTACGACTTGCTGGCAGGCCCCAGCAGCACCACCGACGCGTTCTGCAAGAAGAACGACACGCCGATGGAGGTGATCAGCGGGATCAGCCGCGGCGCCCCCCGCAGCGGCCGGTAGGCCACCCGCTCCATGACCACCGCCGTCAGCGACGACACGATGATCGACACCACCACGATGAACACCAGCGAGCCGATGAAGTTCGACTCCCACAGCCCGGCGTCGGCCAGCTTGTTGGAGGTGATCATGCCGGTCATGGCGCCCACCATGAACACCTCGCCGTGGGCGAAGTTGATGAACCCCAGCACCCCGTAGACCATCGAGTAGCCGAGCGCGATCAGCCCGTACATCGACCCCTGGGCGATGCCCGAGATCACCAGCCCGCGGAACTGCGCCCCGGTGAGGCCGGCGGCATCGGGGTTGGCCCAGCGGGCGAACGGGTTGTCGGGGTTGATCTCCTGGGCGATGAAAGCCGCGAAGCCGACAGCCAGGACGATCAGCACCGCCACCCGCAGGACCGTGAGGAACCAGTCGACCCGCGTGCGGGGCCGCAGGAGCCGGGCGCGGGCCCGCGGAGGCCGGTGGCGGGGCGCCCCGCTGGGGGGCGCCCCTTCTTCCATCACCGGATTGACCCTAGAAGGCCGTGACCGACCGACTCAGGATCCGTTCCCCTTTGCTCACGGAACGAAGGAGAACACGACGTTGTCCATGCTGGCCACGGCGTTCTCCTCGCCGCCGAGGTTCTGGACCACGGTGATGCGGGCCGCGCCGCAGTCGCCGAAGTCGTCGCAGTTGATGGTGCCGATCAGGCCGCTGAAGCCCTCGATGCTGTTGAGGTAGTCACGGATGCCCTGGCGATCGACGTGCAGATTGCCGTCGCCGTCGACG
>JAJDTF010000019.1 GCA_022827265.1 Acidimicrobiia bacterium
GATCCGCGCGGCCGGGGAAGAGGATGCGCTGCCGGGCCAGACCGTGTACCTGCCGGGCGAGCTGGAACAGCTCGAGATGGACCGGCGGACTGCCGCGGGCACTGTCAGCTACCCCGCGTCGGTCGTCAGGTCGTTGGGCCGCGTCGGCGACGAGTTGGGAGTGCCGTTCGAATGCGAACCGGCAGCAGCGCCATGAGCGACAAGATGCTGAAGCTGGCCGCCGAATGGGGCCCAACGCTGCGGGAGCGGAGCGTCGAGATCGACCGGTTGCGTCAGCTGCCGCAGGACTTGGCCGAGGCGCTGGCGGCCGACGGCTTCTACCGAACGCTGGTGCCGCCCGCCCTCGGCGGCATGGGGTTGCCGCCGGCGGCTGTTGCAGAGATCGGCGAAGTGCTGGCGATGGGCAACGCTTCGGCAGCGTGGTGCACGTTCATCGGCTCTACCTCGCAGATCATGTTCGGAGCATTGCAGCCGGATCAGCTTGCAGAGGTGCTCTCAAATCCCGACGTCATCACCGCCGGCGTGTTCGCTCCCTCCGGTCGCGCGAGCCCCGCAGCCGGGCCCGGCAGCGCAGACGGCTATGTCGTGAGCGGCCGCTGGGCATGGGCCTCGGGCTCGCACAACGCGGAGTGGATCTCCGGCGGCGTACAGGTCGACGGCAGCGACGCCGCCGCCAGCACCAAACCGGCTCTCGGTCGGGTGTTCTTCCGTCCGAACGAGATCAGCCTGCTCGACGACTGGTTCACCAGCGGCTTGCGCGGTTCGGGTTCGAGCACGTTCGAAGCCGACAGCGTCTGGGTTCCCTCGGCGCGTATCGCGTTCGAACGCGACATCCTGCGTTCGCCGCTGGCTGACGAGCCGCTGTACCGGATGCCGCTGTTCGGCCTGCTGGCGCTGCCGATCGGCGCGATCGCGCTGGGGATGGCCCGGGCATGCGTGGACGAAGTCGTCGACGTCGCGCAGTCGAAGGTGCCCCAGGGCTCGCGCCGCACCCTGGGCCAGCGGCCGGCACTGCACTCGGCCGTGGCGGTGGCCGACACCGAGGTGCGTGCGGCCCGGGGGCTGCTGTACGCGACGATCGATGCCGCATGGGAGCGCGCACAGCACGGATTGTCCGACCTGGAGCTGCGCCGCGACCTGCGCACCGCGACCACCCACGCAATGCAGACCAGTCTGCGAGTCATCCAGTCGATGAATGCCGCCGTGGGCGGCTCAGCGGTGTTCGAAGCATCGCCGCTGCAGCGTCACCTGCGCGACGCCCAGACCGCCTCGGCGCACTTCATGGTCGCGATGCCGGTGATGGAGCTCGCCGGCCGCACCTTCTTCGACCCCGACGCCGACACCTCCGGCCTCTAGGACCGGCGCGCCGAGCCCAGCCGACGGCTGGGCTGGTGCTCAGTCGTCGCGGCGGCGCTGGTGCGCCGGGAGCGGGAACGTGATCGGGATGAGCGCGGTTTGGTCGATGTCGATCAGCGACGGTCCCACTGGGCCTGACTCGCCGTTGGCACGGGCAACCGCCTCGCCGAAGGCGGTTTCGAATTCGGCGACGCTGTGCACGCGCCGGGCCGGCACGCTCATGGCCTCGGCCATAGCGACGAAGTCGATGCCGCCGATCTCGGTGCCGTGGTGGGAGTCCCACAGGGCGTCCTGGATGATGCGCAGCACGCCGTAGCCGCCGTCGTTGAAGACGCACACGATGACGGGCAGGCCATGCTCAGCGAGCGTCGAGATCTCCCCCACCGACAGCATCAGCCCGCCGTCGCCCTGGATCACGACGGTCGGCTGGCCGGAGGCGAGTGCCGCACCGACGGCCATCGGCACACCGGGGCCGATGGCGGCATTGGCCGCCCGGATGGATGTGCGCGGCGCCACGATCGGCAGCAGCCGGTTGCCCCACATGTAGCCGGGCACGGTGGTGTCGCGCACGATGCGAGCCTCGTCGGGCAGCATCCGGCGGATCGCGTCGCAGATCGCCGCGTGGTCTGGCCCGATCTCTTCGCGCATCGCCTCCATGTCGGACGAACGGTGCTTGCGGGCCCGCTCGACGTAGCCGTCGTCGATAGTGGGCGCGCCGTCGCCCAGCCGTTCGAGCAGTCCGGCCAGGCTGAGCTTCGCGTCGCCGACAACGGCGAGCGAGGCCGGGTAGTTGAGACCGATCACGCCGGGATCGGCATCGAGATGGATCAGCTCGTCGGGCAGTTGCAGCGCCCACACCCGGGTCGCGTAGTTCTGAAAGCGGGTCCCAACGGCCAGCAGCAGATCGGCCTCGGCGAAGACGTCGGCCATCTGGGGGCGGTCCGAGCGGAAGCCCAGCGACAGCGGGTGCAGCTCGCTCAGAGCGCTGCGGCCCTCGATCGTCGTCACCACCGGCGCACCCAGCCGTTCAGCCAAAGCGGTGAGCTCCGCCGACGCATCGGCAATGACGACACCGCCTCCGGCCCAGATGAGCGGGCGCTGCGCTGCGGCCAGGCGCTCGGCAGCATCATCGAGCAGTGACGCGTCAGGCCGCAGACGTGACACCTCGGGAGATCCCGAGATCGGTCCATCGCCGACCTTGGCGTACTGGAAGTCGATCGGGATCTCCACGGAGCCCGGCTGCGGGCGACCAGTGCGTATGTCGTCGGCGACGCGGGCGATCTCGGCAGAGATCTCGCCGGGATGCCGTACCGACGCCACGCTGCGGCACACCGAGCGCAGCATGTCGACCTGCTGATCGTTCTCGTGCAGGAAGCCCTTCCCCTTGCCGTAGAACCGTGACTCCGTCTGACCGGTCACCATCAGCACGGCCGAGCTGGTGAACGACGCCTCGTAGAGCCCCGCTACCGCGTTCGCCGCGCCCGGGCCAGTCGAGGTGAGCAGCACGCCCATCTCGCCGGTAGCGCGGTAGTAGGCGTCGGCGGCGTGCGCAGCGGCCTGCTCGTGGCGGACCTTGACGACCTCGATGTCGTCACGCACCGACAGCGCCTCGTACATCGGCAGGTTGTGGACGCTGACGATCCCGAACACGTGTCGCACGCCCAAGCGCGCCAGCGTCGCCGCGACGGCCTCGCCGCCAGTCATCTCACTCATGTCGGTCACTCACCTCGGGCCTCGCTCATCGCCCGCACGGTAGCCCTGCGGTGGCGCCGACTGCCCGGCGTGCGGGACAGCGCGAGAGGCGATCCGCTCCGGTGACTCGACGGTGACGCAAGCCGGGTAAGCCATGCCGCCGAACCTACTTGGAGGCTCGGAACGGTCGGGGCATCGCCCAGCGACCGGCGGGAATGGGCCTATTCGGCGGTGCTGAAGGGCGGGTACTTGTCAGTCAGCAGGTAGATGAAGCTCAGGTAGCGCGTGTGGACGCGGTAGAACCCGATCACGAAGTTGCGCATGCCTGCTGGCCAGCGGCCGGTGAACAGGATGATGAAGTAGGCGACCGTCACCACTGCGACGACGAGATACGAGTAGACGGTGACGAACACGATCTGCGGCAGCCCGTAGATCGGACGGAACAGTGCTGCCAGACGGTTGCGGTTCCCCGGCTCCACCGCGACATTCACCGCCACCGGCAAACCGCCCGGATCCTCTGCCGACGAAGGGAACTCGAATGGCGGGTACTGGTCGTGGATGATGTGCACGTACGACAGCACACGGGTGTAGTAGCGGATGTACATCACTTGGAAGCTCGCGATGCCTGCCGGCAGCTTGCCGGTGAAGAGCACCACGAGCATGGTCAGGAGCGCGAGCGCCCAAGCCACGACGTGGAACACGGCAAGGATCACGAAGTGCGGGATCAGCATGATCCAGTGGACCAGCGGCCGCCAGTTCGCCACGCGCTCTGAAGGTTGGACGGTAACGGAGGCGGGGTAATCCATGCCCTGAAACTACACCCCACCACCGCCGACGCCCGTGACCCATCCGGACAGGTCGCCGTGCCGATTGAATGGGCGGTTCATGCTCGTCTCGCTGACCTCGACGACACCCGATGCGACCGATCTGGGATTCCTGCTGCACAAGCACCCCGATCGGGTGCGATCGGTCGATGTCGGATTCGGGCGCGCCCATGTCTTTTACCCCCAGGCGGCGCCCGACCGCTGCACGGCCACGCTGTTCGTGGAGGTGGATTCGTTCGCAGCGTCCAAGCGGCACTCACGACGGCAGTCGTTCCATCTGGGAGGACTCGAGCCTTACGTGAACGATCGCCCGTACGCGGCATCGTCGATGCTGAGCGTGGCCATCGGCCGGCTCTACCGAACGGCGCTGGCTGGCACGTGCGACGCGCGGCCCGAACTCGTCGATCGGCCGCTCGACCTGACCGTCGAACTGCCGGCGCTGGGGGTGCGGGGAGGTGCGGACGTGCTCCGGCGGCTGTTCGAACCGCTGGGCTATCACGTCGAGTGCGCTCCCCTCCCGCTCGACTCTGAGTTCGGGGACTGGGGAGACAGCCGCTACCTCTCGGTCCGGCTGGCGGGCGAGCACACCGTCCGCCGCACGCTGGAGCATCTCTACGTGATGCTGCCGGTGCTTGACGACCGCAAGCACTACTGGATCGGTCCCGACGAGGTCGACAAGCTGATGCGGCGCGGAGGCGAGTGGCTGGCCGCGCATCCCGAGTCAGAACTGATCACGCGCCGCTACCTGCGCTTCGGCACCCTCGCTCGAGATGCGCTGGCGCGCCTGGCTGAAGGCGGCGAGGACGTCGAACGGGCCGACCAGCGCAATGACGACGGGGAGCAGGCGAACGAGCGCCGAATGAACCTGCGGGAGTTGCGTCTGGATGCGGTTATGGACGCCGTGCGGGGAGCGGGGGCCGGGCGAGTCGCCGACCTGGGTTGCGGCGAAGGACGGCTGTTGCAGCGACTCATCGACGAATCTGCCGTGACGGCGATCTTGGGCATGGACACCTCGATCGGGGCACTCGAGCGTGCTGAGCGGCGTCTCGGTCTCGATGAGATGTCCGAGCGTCGACGGGAGCGCATCTCGCTGGTGCAGGGCTCCCTCACCTACACCGACGAGCGCCTGCGCGGCTTCGACGTGGTCACGCTGGTGGAAGTCGTCGAGCATCTCGATCTCGAGCGCCTCGACGTGTTCGCCGATGTCGTGTTCGGCCGCGCCGCCCCTTCGGCGGTCGTGCTGACGACGCCGAACCGCGACTACAACGTCAACTTCGAACACCTCGGCCAGTCCGGGCTGCGCCATGGCGACCACCGATTCGAGTGGACGCGCGGTGAATTCACAGCGTGGGCGCACGACGTCAGTGACGAGTACGGCTATCGCTGCGAGATCAGCGGCATCGGACCTGACGATCCCGAATGCGGACCGCCGACCCAGATGGCGGTCTTCCGCCGAGCAGCGTGAGCAGCGTCCGATGAGACCCGCGCTGACCGAGATCCAGATTGCCGAACCCGGGCTGGTCGTGCTGTGCGGCGCCTCGGGATCGGGCAAGTCCACCTTTGCCCGCCGGCACTTCGCGCCGACCGAGGTCGTTTCCAGCGACCAGTGCCGGGCCATGGTCGGCGGCGACGAGACCGACCAGACCGTCACCGCGGAGGCCTTCGACCTGCTGCACACGATCGTGCGCAAGCGCCTCGAGATCGGTCGCCTCACCGTCGTCGACGCCACCAATACCAAGCCGCCCGACCGCAAGTCGCTCGTCGAGCTGGCTCGCCGGGCAGACCTGATGGTCACGGCCATCGTCTTCGACCTGCCGCTCGCATGGTGCGTTGAGCGGAACAGTTCACGCGACGACCGCCAGACGCCGCGCCATGCCATCAAGCGCCAGCACGAAACACTGCGCCGCAATGGCAGGCGCCTGCGCAAGGAGGGCTTTGCCCGCGTCCACACGATCGGCACTGCCGATGAGCTGGACTCGATGCGCATCGTGCGCACCAAGCTCTGGTGCGACCGCCGAGACGACGCCGGGCCATTCGACATCATCGGCGACGTTCACGGCTGCCACACCGAGCTCATCGCGCTGCTCGACCTCTTGGGCTACGACGTCGCCGCTCGCCCGATCACCCACCCCGACAATCGACGGGCGGTGTTCGTGGGTGACCTCGTCGATCGCGGGCCCGGCGTTGCCGAGGTGCTCGAGGTGGCCATGTCGATGGTCGAGACCGGCAGCGCGCTGTGCATCGCTGGCAATCACGAGAACAAGCTGGGTCGAGCCCTGGCGGGACGCCAGGTGCAGATGACGCACGGGCTTGCCGAGTCGCTCGCCCAGCTCGAACAGTGCAGCGCCGCTTTCCGCGATCAGGTGGCCTCCTTCGTCGACGGGCTCATCAGCCACTACGTGCTCGACGGCGGCCGCCTCGTGGTCGCACATGCGGGCCTTCCCGAGCGGTACCACGGGCGGGCGTCGGCTCGCGTGCGTGACATCGCGCTCTACGGCGACACCGACGGCGAGAGCGACGAGTACGGCCTGCCGGTCCGCTACCCCTGGGCCGCCGACTACCGGGGTGATGCGGCTGTGGTGTACGGCCACACGCCGGTGACGGCCGCGGAATGGGTCAACAACACGATCTGCGTGGACACCGGCGCCGTCTTCGGCGGCGAGCTGACCGCGCTGCGCTGGCCCGAGCGCGAGCTGGCGTCCGTGCCGGCGGCCGAGGTGTACTACGAGCCCATCCGACCCCTCAACGCCGAGCCTCCCGCCGAGGATCGGGCACGCTCCTCGCTTGACATCAGCGATGTGGCAGGCAAGCACATCGTGGAAACGTCCCTCGTGGGCCGCGTGACGATCGAGGCCGAGCAGTCCAGCGCTGCGCTGGAGGTGATGAGCCGCTTCGCCGTCGATCCCCGCTGGCTTCCCTACCTCCCGCCCACGATGGCGCCAGTCGCCACCAGCACCCGTGACGGGTACCTGGAGCATCCTGACGAAGCCTTTGCCTACTTCGAGCGTGCGGGCGTGCGCGAGGTCGTATGCCAGGAAAAGCACATGGGCTCGCGAGCTGTGGTGGTCATGGCGCGCGACGCGGATGGCACCGGGGCCCGGTTCGGCATCGTCAACGAGGCTGGTGGCGTCATCGTGACCCGCACCGGACGGGCGTTCTTTGCCGAGCCAGCAGCGACAGCCTCGCTGCTGGCACGACTGCGCGCTGCGGCCGAGAGCACCGGGCTGTGGGATCGCCTCGGCACCGACTGGCTCGTGCTCGATGCGGAGCTGCTGCCGTGGTCGGCGAAAGGCGTCGAGCTGATTCAAGGCCTGTACGCCTCGACGGGTGCGGCGGGGACAGTCGCTCTGAGCACCGCGAGCAGGCTGATCGCCGATGCAGCCGGGCGCGGCGTGGCGCTCGACGAGCTGGCTGCCCGCACCGTCGAGCGGGCTTCCCATCTCGGGTCGTTCATCGACGCCTACCGGCAGTACTGCTGGGACACCGACGGCATCGAGGGCGTCGAGATCGCGCCGTTCCAGATCCTGGCAGCACACGGCGAGGTGCTCGCCCGCCGACCGCACGCTTGGCACCTCGACGAGATCGACGCGCTCATTGCCGAGGCGCCCGATGTGCTGCGCCGCACCGATCGCCGTCACGTCACGATCGACGACGCTGCGTCGATGGCCGATGCGACCGACTGGTGGCTCTCGATGACCGAGCGCGGCGGCGAGGGCATGGTGGCAAAGCCCGCCGATCCCGTCACGGTCAACGACAAGGGTCTCGTGCTGCCCGGTGTCAAGTGCCGCGGCCGGGAATATCTCCGCCTCATCTACGGGGCCGAGTATCTGGCGCCCGAGAGCCTCCAGCGGCTCCGCCAGCGGTCGCTCAAGCGCAAGTCGTCGCTGGCCCGGCGGGAATTCGCGCTCGGCATCGAGGCTCTCGAACGGTTCGTGGCCAACGAGCACCTGTCCCGGGTGCACCAGTGCGTGTTCGCCGTGCTCGCGCTGGAGAGCGAACCGGTCGACCCCCGGCTCTGAGCCGCCGGGGCTCTACGCAGCGACGAGCGGGAACTTGTCGTTGTCGGCGGGATACTCGCCAGCGACCGACGTCGTGTCGTCGTCGCCCACGATGGGATCGCACCCCGCGTGGGGGTACCACACCGCGTCGTCGCCGAGCCAGCGGGTGGACAGCGCCACCCGCCGGTGATCGCCGGCATTGCCCGGCGAGCCGTGGATGATCCACGACGAGAAGAACAGCGCATCGCCGGGCTCGACGTCGAACCCGATGATGTCGTACGCGGCCCGGTCGGCCTCGACATCGGGCATCTTCTCGCCCTCGAAGTCCGCCATGAAGCCCCTTTTGCCGTCGAACGACTCGGGTGCGTAGTACGCGTCCCAGCTGTGCGAGCCGCGCACGAACTCGAGCGAGCTCTCCGCCACGGTGACCGGTGTCATCGCCACCCACGCCGAGCAGATCTGCTTGCCCAAGAAGGGCCAATAGGGGATGTCCTGATGCCACGGCGTGGGGTTGGCAGTCCGCGGCTCCTTGATGAGCAGGTGGTCGAAGTAGAAGCGGGCAGTCGCCGAATCCATCAGCGCCGCGGCCATCTGCGCCATGCCCGAGTTGAACACGAAATCGCCGATGACCGGGTCGATCTCCCACCGGTACCGGCTCGTGAACAGCCGGTTCTCCGGCGCTCCCGGATTTGTGTCTGACACCCATTTGCCGGGCTCGCGCAGCTGCTGGTCGGCCACGTCGAGCACCCGTTCGACCCACGCGTCGGACACCGCATGGGTCACCTTCACCACGCCGTCTGCCGCGAACACCGCCTTGTGCTCGTCGGTGATGCGCTCTCCCGGCTGCGGGCCGGCCTGGATCAGGTGGTCGTAGGGGCGACTCATGGCTCCTCCTCGACGAGGATGCCGGGGCTGACCGCGGCTAGGCGGCGTCCGCCGGCGATTCCGATGCGAGAGAGTCTGCCAGCGCTTCGGCGTCGGGTTGCGCGCCGTCGGCCGTGCGGGCGCTTACCGCCTCCAGCAATCCGGCGATGCGGGCGGGGCTGTGGGTGCGCTCGGGGGTCACGCCGAAGGCGTGGTGGGCGGGAATGAGATCGCCGAAGGGGCTCACCACGTTGACGTTGTCGCCGCCGATGAGGCCCGGGTGCTCGACTCCGCAGGCATCAGCCAGCCGGAACAGCTCCTTTCGCAACCCGATGACGTAGTTGGCGAGCCGCACGCTCTTGAGCGTCGGATCGAGCCCGCGAGAGAGCCAGTTGTTCTGCGTCGCCACGCCGGTGGGGCAATGGTCGGTGTGGCAGCGCTGCGCCTGGATGCAGCCGATCGCCATCATCGGCTCGCGGGCCACACCGATCATGTCGACGCCGATGTTGAACGCGAGCGCTGACGGGGCCGGAAAGCCGAGCTTGGCCGAGCCGATCATCACGATCTCGTCGGTCAGGCCAGCCTCGCCGAAGGCACGGTGCACGACGCCGAACGCCCGCCAGAACGGCAACGCCACGTGATCGGTGAACACCAGCGGCCCGGCACCGGTGCCGCCCTCGGCACCGTCCACCGTCACGAAGTCGGGTCCGCGGCGGGTCTCGGCCATGTGCTGGGCCAGCTCGGTCCAGAAGGCCTCCTGGCCTACTGCCGACTTGATGCCCACCGGCAGACCGGTCGCAGCGGCCACTTCCTCTACGAAGTTCACCAGCTCGGCGACGCTGCCGAATGCGGAATGGCGGCTGGGGCTCACTACGTCTTTGCCGACCGGGACGCCGCGTGCCTCGGCGATCTCGGGGCTCACCTTTGCCGCGGGCAGCAATCCCCCGACACCGGGCTTCGCCCCCTGGGACAGCTTCACTTCGATGGATCGGACCGGCGCCCCCTCGACGGTTTCCAGCAGGCGGTCCATCGAGAACGTGCCGTCGGGGTTCCGGCATCCGAAGTAGCCCGTCCCCATCTGGAAGACCAGGTCGCCGCCGCTGCGGTGGTACTTCGAGATGCCGCCCTCACCCGTGTTGTGCATGCAGCCGGCCATCTTCGCCCCACGGTTGAGCGCCTCGATCGCAGTGCCTGACAGCGACCCGAAGCTCATTGCCGAGACGTTCACAATCGAAGCCGGGCGGAACGCCTTGGCCCGGTCGCTCCACGCTCCCATGACCTTGCCGCACGGCAGCGGGGCATCGGCTGGCACGGTGCGGCCCAGCGGGAACGGGCTGTGGCGGAACGTGATGTGGCCCGGCTTGTCGATCTCGTCGTCGGTGCCGAAGCCGAAATACGTGTTCTGCTGCTTGGCCGTCGAGTACACCCAGCGTCGCTCGTCCCTGTTGAAGGGCCGCTCTTCCTCGTTGTGAGCGACGATGTACTGGCGCAGTTCCGGGCCGATCTTCTCCAGCAGGAAGCGGAGATGGCCGATCACCGGATAGGTGCGCAGGATCGAGTGCCGCTTCTGGACGATGTCGTGAACGAATACGACCACGGCAACCGCCCCGATGACGATCAGCCCCCACAGCCACCACGGCACGATCTCAAGCTACCGCAGACACGGCCAGGGGCCAGCGTTCGGAGGCTTCGCGGACGAGCCTCCAGCCGGCCCCGTGAATCCGGCGCGCAACCGCTCTTCGGCTCGCGTCTATGCCGCGGCAGTGCCGTTCTGACGGCCGAGCTGCGACAGGATGCCGTCGTGGCGGGCCACGGTCTGCTGCAACGCCGCGATGTCGCTGCGCATGCCCTGCATCTCGGCGCGCACGGCTGCGATCTCGGCTCGCAGGGCAGCAGACTCGGCCTGCATCTCGACTCGCAGGGAGCGGATCTCGGTGCGCAGGTCGGCCATGTCGGCCCGTATGCCGCGCATGAAGAAGAACAGCATGGCCAGAAATCCGGCCCCCAGCACACTGACAATGGCTGCAATCACGGCAGAATCCATCGTAACCACTCCGCAGTCGGCTCTCCCGCAGCCCCACGGCCGCGAACCCCAACATAGACTCACACGAAACGCGGCTTCAAACCATTTAGAACATTTTCAGCTAATCTTGCCACGGCAGCTGCGGCGGGCGCATCAGCGTTCGAGGCACTCGAGGGCTTCGCGTGTGGGTTTCCAGCCTGCCCAGACCTGCTCGCTCTGCGCGGCCTCGTAGGCGGTGTAGGCGGTGAGCTGGGGGTCTTGTATGGCGCCGAACGCGATCAGGACCCGTTTCCAGTTCTGCCCGTAGCCGGGGGGCTTGTCGCTGTTGGCGTCGTAGTAGCCCTGCACCAGGCCGAGCAGCCCGTCGGGCACGCAGGCCGCTATCCGCTCAGCCGACGGGCCGCTCCGG
>JAJDTF010000119.1 GCA_022827265.1 Acidimicrobiia bacterium
GATGTGGAAGTTGACCGGCATCTCCAGCGCTTCGCAGATCTCCCAGAACGGCCGCCAGTCGGGCTGGGCGAAGTTGGGCATGCCCGAATCGTGCGGGTTGGAGCACATCACGATGCCCTTGGCGCCGTTGCGGTGCGCCCGGTCGACCTCGAGCACGCTGGCGTCGATGTCCCACCACGGAACCAGCGCCATCGGCAGGATGCGGTCGCCCGAGCGGGCCTGCAGGTCGGCCATCCAGTCGTTGTAGATCTCCACGCAGGCGATGCGCAGCGCCCGGTCCTCCACCTTGAGGAAGTTCTGGTTCCCGAACCCGCCGACGTTGGGGTACACGATGCCGTGGCTGACGCCCATGGCGTCCATCAGCTCGAGGCGGGCGTCGCAGTCGTACGAAGCGGCGTGCACCATCTCGATGTCGTGCTTGAGGAACTTCAGCCCGAGCATCTTCTCGCCGTCGGGAAGGATCGCCGACACCGCCGAGTCGCCCGCGATCGGGATGTCGCCGTTGACCACCCACTTGCGCTTGCCGTCGTGCTCGCGGATCTGGGGCACCAGGTCGCGGTACTTGGTCGGCGCGAGGCTGGTCCACAGGTCGTGCGGCTCGGTCCAGTGCGTGTCGGAGTCGACGATCTTGATCCCGGGAAAGAACTCGGTGATCGGCATGGTGTGCGCCCCCTCTCGGTGCCTGCCGGCACCGGATTCGAAACTACCAGTCACCCCCGCATCAGTTCCGGGCTGGCCGTTCACTGCCCCAGGGCCGCCACCCGTTGTTTCCCGCTCTTGTTCGCTGCGCTCACGGGCCGCTCGGGCCAAGGCTTCGCCTTCGGCTCAGCCTCTAGTGTCGCCACCAAGCTCGATCGCTCGACGGTGAAGGAGGCGGACCATGCTGCGACTCACATTCTTGCTGCGGCGCAAGAAGGGCATGACCCGGGCCGAGATGCAGGACTACTGGCTGAACGTGCACGGCCCGCTGGTGGTATCGCATTCGGCCACGGCCAAGTTCCTGCGCTACGTGCAAGTGCACACCACCAGCGACGACCACAGCCGCCTGCCGGGCCGGCGCGGCGAGATGGAAAAGCCCTACGACGGGGTGGCCGAGGTCTGGTGGGAATCCAAGGAAGCGATGCTCGCCGCGATGCAGACCGACGCCGGCCGCGAGTTCGACCGGGTGCTGGTGGAGGACGAGCTCAACTTCGCTGACGTCGAGAACTCCTCCGCGTACTACTGCTACGAGTACCCGCAGGTGAACCCGACGCCCGAGAACATCGTGGCCACCGAGCGGTCCAGCCTGGTCAAGCTGTACTTCCCGCTGCGCCACCTGCCGTCGCTCGGCATCGACGAGGCGCAGTGGTACTGGCGCACCCATCACGGGCCGATCATCCGGCGGCAGGCCCAGTCGTCGGGCATCCTGCGCTACCAGCAGGTGCACGCCGACGAGCACTCATTCACCTCGGCGGTCAACCGTTCACGAGGATCGAAGGTGGAGCCCTACACAGGTCACGCCGAGGTCTGGATGGACCGCAGCGCCATGGGCAACGCGATTCCCGAGAACCGGGCTGCGTCGCGCCGCGCCTACGAGGACGAAGCCAACTTCATCGACTTCGGCCGCTCGGTGATGTTCCTGGGCAAAGAACACGTGATGGTCGACCACCGGTGAGCTCGCCGCCGGCCGACGGTGTGAACGAGGCCGCGGCGGCCGACTGGGCCGCCCTGGCCGCATCCGACGCGGAGGCATGGCCGCCAGCGCTGGACGACGACGGTCCGCGCATCATGCCGCTGAGCTGGGACCGGGGGCCGCAGCGCCTGTGGGGCACCTACGAACGGGCCGAGCGCGACCACTACAGCCTGGCCGGCGAGGTCGACTGGGCGGCACTCGCGCCCGACGATCTCTCGCCCGATGAGCGCCTGGGCCTCGCGTACTGGTTCGCCATGCACGGCAGCTTCGAAGCCGCCGGTGTGCTCACGTTCGCCCGGGCGCTGATCGCTGCCTTCGAGGCGCGCGAGCACGACGCCGTCCGGCGGATGCTGGTGACGGTGACACGCGACGAGAACCACCACGACGAGATGGCCATGCGGGTGTGCCGGGCCATGCACCCCACCTTCGGCGACGCGATGACACCGGCGAACGAGCTCGAGCGTGCGGCCATGCGCAACATCGCATGGGTCCAGTCGCAGATCAATCGCTACTGGCGGGGCTACCAGCAGGCCCATGAGCGCTACCGCTTCGGCACCATCGTGTCGGCGTTCGCCGCCGGGGAGGCCGCGGGCACGTTCATGTTCGGCCAGCTCGCGCAGGACTCGTCCCATCCGATCCTGCGCTCGCTGATGCGGCTCGTGGCCCGCGACGAGTCGCGCCACTTCAGCCTCGCCACCCACCTCATGCGCCGCTACCTGCCCAATATCGACCCCGACGAACAGGCGGCGGTGCTGCGCAACCTGGTGGGCTCGCACGCCTACTTCTCGGTCTTCATGGACGAACCGAACGAGCAGTTCTGGGGCCACCTGCCGAGCGGCTGGGTGGAGTGGCATCACCGTCTCGAAGACCTGGCTCGCCAGGCGGGGCTGGCGGTGCCCCATGCAGACCAGCGCACCGATCTGTGGCGAGGCGCATTCCTGCGGGTGAAGTCGATCGTGGACGAGGTCGGCCTCGACTTCCCGGCAATCCCGGCGCTGGGGATCGACGGCGACGAGATCGCCGTGTCGCCCGACGACGTCGTGGTCGCGGCGCTGTAGCGGGTGTCAGCCGTGCACGCACCCGGCGCCGCAGGCGAAGCTGAGGGGCCACACGCCGGCCGAATCGACAACTGACCGGGAGGGGAACATGGCAGAACCGCTGCTGATGCGCTACTTCGACGAGATCGAGGTGGGCGACACGCAGATCACCCGAGCGCGGACCATCACCGAAACCGACGTCGTCAACTGGTGCATGTTCACCGGCGACTGGTTCCTGCTGCACTCCGACGTCGTCACCTCGGCGGAGTCGATGTTCGGCCAGCGCATCGCTCCCGGACTGATGGTGCAGGCCATCGCCGGCGGTCTGCTGCTGCCGGCCGACACCCGCAGCGTGATCGCCAACTACGGCATGGACCGGTTGCGCTTCCCGGTGCCGACGTTCATCGGCGACACCATCCATGTCGAGCTCGAGATCATCGAGAAGGAAGAACGCGAGGTGGGCGGGCTGGCCCACATCGAGTGGCGGGTGCTGAACCAGAACGGCACGCTCGTGCTCACCTGCGTCAACCTGGCCCTGTTCGCGATGACCCGACCCGAGGATGATCCACGATGAGCCAGTCCACGACGAGCCGGCCCGCCTTCGAGACGCTGGCTGTCAACGACGAGAGCGGCGTCCGCACCGTCACCCTGAACCGGCCTCGGGCCATGAACGCCGCCAACCAGGCGATGCTGGCCGAGCTGTCGACGGCGTTCGAGGCCGCGGAAGCCGACGACGGCGTGCGCTGCCTGCTGCTGACCGGAGCGGGCCGGGCATTCTGCTCGGGCCGGGATCTGTCCGAAGCCGAGCCCGGCGAGGATGCCTACGCCATCATCTCGGGGACGATCACCCCGGTCCTCGAGCAGCTGTGGGAGTTCCCCAAGCCGAGCGTGGCGGCGGTGAACGGCGCGGCGATGGGGGTGGGCCTCGGGCTCGCGCTGAACTGCGACGTCGTGATCGCGGCCGACAATGCCCGCTTCAGCTCGCCGTTCGCGAACCTGGGCGTGGCGCTCGACTCGGGCGGCCACTACCACCTGCCCCGGCTGGTCGGCATGGGGCGGGCGATGGAGATGATCTACACCGCCGACATCATCCGCGGCCCGCAGGCGGCCGAGTGGGGGCTCGTGAACCGCTCGGTGGCCGGCAGCCGACTGTTGGCGGTGGCCTCGGCGCTCGCCCAGCGCATCGCGGCGGGGCCCACGCTGGCGTTCCGCCGCCAGAAAGCCCTGCTGCGCCAGGCCCTCGGCATGACCTGGGCCGACGTGAACGAGGCCGAGGCGCGGCTGCAGGCCGAGCTGGTGACCACCGACGACTACCGCGAGGGCTTGGCTGCATTCGCCGAGAAGCGGCCGCCCCGCTTCAGCGGCCGATGAGCACCACGTGGGACCTGCTGCGCCGCACTGCACGGCGGCGGCCCGACGATCTGGCCTACATCTACCCCGCCGAGGGGCTGCAGTTCACCTGGGCAGAGGTTGCCGAGCGGGCGGAGCGCCTGGCCGGCGGGCTGGCCGAAGCGGGCGTGGCGGCGGGCGACCGGGTCGCCACCCTGTTTGCCGACGGCCCGCTCCACAACGAGGCCATCTTCGCCTTGGCGCGTCTTGGCGCGGTGCGGGTCGGGCTGAACTACCGGTACTCGCCGGCCGAGATCGACACGCTGCTGTCGCACAGCGGGGTGCGCCACGGGCTGTGCAGCGACGACTTCGCTCCGCTGGTGGCGCAGAGCTCGCCCGGGTTCATCAACTGCGGTGACGCCGCTGCCGACTACGGCGAGCTGACCGCGATGATCGACGCCGGCCAGCTCGGCGGATTGCCGCCTATCGAGGTGACCGAGGCCGACCTGTCCACCATCTGCTACACGACCGGGTCGACCGGTGCGCCCAAGGGGGCGCTGTGGACCCATCGCAACGTCACCCACGCACTGGCGCACACGGCGATGGACGCCGAGATGCGCCCCGACGACATCTGGCTGCACTGCCTGCCCGGCGCCGGCGTGCCGGGGCTGCTGGGCATCTGGCACGTGGTGCTGGGCTGGACCAACGTGGTGCTGCCGGCGTTCACGCCTCGTGACTGCCTCGACGCCATCTCCCAGCACGGCGTGACCGCGACGGTGTGGGTGCCGACGATGCTCGGCGCCGTGCTCGACGCCCAGGAGGCGGCGCCCGCCGACTGCTCGAGCCTGCGCAAGGTGGTGTACGGGTCGGCACCGACCACGCCGGCGATGATCCGGCGCACATTGGCCACATTTCCCGACACAGAGATCGAGCAGTGGTACGGCTCTACCGAGGGGGCGGGGGGCTGGTTCACTCGCCTGTCCCACGCCGATCACCTGCGGGCCATGGCGGGCGACGACCACCTGCTGCGCTCGTGCGGGCGTCCGATGCACCACGTCGAATTGGAGACCGCCGGACCGGACGGCGAGACGCTCGCGCCGGGCGAGCAGGGCGAGATCCGTGTGCGCAGCGCCTCGGTCATGGCGGGCTATCTGGATGCGCCCGAACAGACCGCCGAGACCCTGCAAGACGGCTGGCTGCACACGGGCGACCTGGGCTACGTCGACAGCGAGGGCTACGCGTACCTCGTGGACCGCAAGCAGTTCATGATCATCACCGGCGGGTACAACGTGTATCCCGTCGAGGTGGAGAACGCCCTCGCCGAGCACCCCGCCGTGGCGGACGTGTGCGTGTTCGGTGTGCCCGACGATCGCTGGGGCGAGGCAGTGCACGCGCTTGTGGTGCAGCGTGACGGCGGGGGAGCCACCCCCGAAGAGCTCATCGATTTCAGCCGCGAGACGCTGGCCACGTTCAAGGTGCCCAAGACGGTCGAACTCCGCAGCGAATTGCTGAAGGGCCCCACAGGCAAGGTGCTCAAGCGCGAGCACAAGGCCGACTACTGGCCCAGCTGAATCGCCTTGCCGCTCAGGTGTGTTCTTGGCGCCGCACCACCAGGAACCAGGTGAGCACGAACGACAGCACCACCAGGATCACGCTCATGAGCCCGGCTTCGGCGATGAAGGCATCCTCGAATGAGCCGTAGATCCGGGTGGTCAGCGTCGAGAAGCCGAGCGGCGACACGAACAGGCTGATCGGCAGTTCCTTCATCACCGACAGCAGCACCAGACCCGCG
>JAJDTF010000162.1 GCA_022827265.1 Acidimicrobiia bacterium
AGCCCCGCCCCACCCCGCACGCCCGCGCTGCGCCCGAGCTCGCCGCCCACCCCCAACCGCCCCAGCACCAACAACCACGACCCCCGCCAACCCACCCCACCGGTGGATCCGGGCTTAGCTGTGAAGTGCGGTGCCGCAGTGATCGGGGCAGCCCTGCTTACTGAACTGCTAGAAGCATTTTGTGTCCCCGGGTTCTGCAACGAGGACGACCCACCCCCCATTGTCGGCACCGACCAAAAGCCCCCGCCCGAACAGGACGATGACTCCGGCGGCAGCCAGCAGCCGACGCCTGATCCGAACGATCCCGACGGCGACGACGACGACTCGGGCAACGACGACAGCGGCGACGGGCAGCCGAAGATCACATGGGCCGAAGTCCAAAAGGCGATAGCCGACCGGCAGGCCGAACTCATCACCGCCGAGGAGATGAGAAAGATCGCCAACGGCTGGTCCTGCCAGCAATACGGCGGCCACTACTGCCGGTACGCGCAATGAGCACCACGAACTACACTGACACCATGGCCAAGACCTCAGCTAGCGTCTCGGCTGGCGATAAGCCGAGCCGACACAACTGGCTCCCTCGTGCTCGCGACCACAGCGAAGGACGAGTTGTCTGCTGGATCGTGGCGTCAATGCTCCTCATCGGTTACGGCTCGCGTGCACTGCTCGGCTGGGGATGGAGCGCTATCGCGGCAGCATGTCTCGTGGGGGTCGCGGGTCTCGCTTGCTTCGGTCGGTGGCAGCGACGCCGAGCCACCCCCGCCGCAGGCTGACCCGAACGATCCTGGCGGCGACTACGACGGCAACGGCAAGACCGAGCGCCACGAACTGAAGCGGGCGGATCAGAGGCTCTGGGACGGGGAGATCACCGCCGAGGAGTACAGACGGATTTGGCGCAAGTACGCCTGCGACAGCGGCGACACGCACGAGTGCGGCAAGTGAGGCGGGAAACGACGATGAACACCCCGAACTACCCTGACACCATGAGCGCGGATGCCGAGCCCTTGGCTCAAAAGCAGCGCAAGTTCTGGCGGGGAACGTGGGGAGGCGTGTTAGCTGCTGCTGTAACGGCGAGTCTCATCCAGCGGCTAACGGATTGGCCTTCGTGGATTGTCAGCGCAGCCGGTGTCGTCATCGTCGTCGCTGTTCTTGTCTGCGAATGGAGCAAGAGACGCCGCGTGAAGGCCGCCGGGGTTTCGTCGGGCTGACGTTCGGCGCTGCTCGATGGCCTCGAGCCGGGGCGGGACGGTCAGACGTTCGCTTGTCAACCGATGTGGTCAGGCGGCATGACGCGGGCGCAGCTTCGTCGACTTGACGCCGTATTTTTAGTTCTGACAAGTGGCATTGTCGGTATCATATACCGCGGGATACGCGTCCGCAAGCGGCAGCGCTTCGCAGTAGTGGCAATCGGCAGCCGCCACGCGATTCCTCGCCGGGCGAGCTGCCGATCAATGCACATCTGCGGCTCACGCGCGACTCGCTGGCGGCTGTAGCGGCTACTTGCTTCAGGCCGCGTCGGGAAGCCGCAGCAGTTACAGGTCGCTGTCGGCGCCGTCGGTGTCGGGGTCCCCGGCTTCCATCGGCGACGCCACGGTCTCGAAAGCGCTGACACGCCGCTCGCCGCTCTCGCCGTCGGGCTCGCCGCTGCGCACCCACACTGTCCGCTGCGGGAACGGGATCTCGATGCCGGCCTCGTCGAACGCGGCCTTGATGCGACGGCGCATCAGGCGCGCCGTGGCCCACTGCTCAGACGGCTCGGTCTTGAGCATGACCCGGATGGTGACGGCATCGGCACCGAAGGCCTGCACTCCGGCGAGGGTGGGTTCTTCGAGCACCGTGGTGCTCTCGCCTTGCTCGTGCCACACCTCGTCCGCGACGCGTTTGATGATGGCCATGGCCTCGTCGAGGTCGGTGTCGTAGGCCACGTCGAGGTCGAGCGGCACTCGGGCCCACAGCTGCGACATGTTGCCCACCCGGGCGATCGCGCCGTTGGGCACATGCCAGACCGTGCCGGCGATGTCGCGCAGGCGTGTGGTGCGCAGCCCGACCGACTCGACGGTGCCGACCGCATCGCCGAGGTCAACCACGTCGCCGACGCCGTACTGATCCTCGATCAGCATGAACACGCCGGTCAGCAAGTCGCGCACGATCGACTGAGCGCCGAAGCCGACGGCGACGCCGATGATGCCGGCGCCTGCGATGAGCGGCCCGAGATTCACGTCGAATTCGCCGAGCAGCATCATGAGCGCGACTGCCCAGATGATGGTGGTGGCGATGCTCTTGAACAGCGTGCCCAGCGTCGTGGCCCGCTGGCTGGCGCGCTCGGTGCGCTCGCGCAGCTGCTTCATCTTGTCGGCGAGCCGCTCGGGGTCCCAGGTTCGGCCCTCTTCGGCGGTGCGGGCGGCTTCGTCTTTCTCGGCGTGCTTCTTGTCCGACGCGATGCGCTCGACCATGTGGTCGATGGCGCGGCGCACGACCCGGCGAGCGATGACGGCCAGCAGCAGGATGATCAGCACCGTGAGCGGTTTGTCCACGATCCACACCGAGGCCGACGCGAAGCCCTCGCTGCCTGTCCAGTCGTAGATGCGTTCGCAGACCCAACTTGGCTCGGGACCGCACACTTCGTTGACGCGACTGACTTCCAGCAACGCGTTGACCGCGTCGGTCGCCGATTCGGCCTGTGCAAGAAGTCCGGTCATCCGCGGGAGCCTAAACCCGGAGGCGTCGGCACGACTGTCAGAATCCGGCAGTTCAGACTTCACGCACCGATGCGGCGGCTATGGAACTTGCAATCCAAGCTGTAGGTGATCTCTCATTCGATATATAAATGGCTTGCAAAACACTGTATTTGATATTCCTGCCTCAGTACGACGCTGGATGAGGTGCGGACAGCGACGACAGCAGGAGCGGCTGCGATGAATGACGCTGAGTCCCTCGCCACCAACAGTCCGCCGTCTGATCGGCTGACCATGCCTGGCTATCGGCCACGGGTCATCGAGACTCAGATTGCAAAAGCGCTGGCGCGGGTGGGCGCCGTGCTCATCGACGGGGCACGAGCATGCGGCAAGACGTGGACCGCCCGCCACTTTGCGCGCAGCGAAGCCCGCATCGACGACCCGGCGTCACAGCTGCTTATCGAGACTGCGCCCGAGTCGCTGCTGGCGGGCACCTCGCCTCGCCTGCTCGACGAATGGCAGATGGCGCCGTCGCTGTGGAACCGGGTGCGCCGGGCCTGCGACGACCGCAGCCAGCCCGGCCAGTTCATCCTGACGGGATCGGCATCGCCGAGCGACGAGATCACCCGCCACTCGGGCATGGGGCGCATCGCCCGCATCCGCATGCGCCCGATGTCGCTGTACGAATCTGGACTCTCCGACGGCAGCGCATCGCTGCGGTCGATGTTCGACGGCGACGCTGCTGCAGCGGTGCCCCGCGATGATGTCTCGCTCGTCGAGGTCGTCGACGCCATCTGCCTCGGAGGCTGGCCCGCCAACGTGGACGACAGCGCTGACGCCCCGGGCGAGGCATCTGGCGCCGGCGGCGCAATCGGCGACTACATCAACGAGGCAGCGCGGGTGGAGGTCGCCGAAGCTGTCGGCGTGCGGCATCAGCCCGAGGCGCTGCTGCGACTGATGCGTTCGGTGGCTCGCAATGTGGCAACCGAAGCGAGGCTCACCGGCTTGGCCGCAGACGCTGGCGGCGACTCGGCACTGGCGAGCGCCACGGTGCGCTCATACCTGGCTGCCTTGGAGCGCATCTTCGTCGTCGAGCGGCAGCCGGCATGGTCGGTGGAGCTGCGCTCCCGGGCCTCGTTGCGCAAATCGCCCAAGCTGCACTTCGTCGACCCTTCGCTGGCGGCATCGTTGCTGCGGGCCACGCCGACGCGCCTCATGGCCGATACGCCTGCGCTGGGATCGCTGTTCGAGTCGCTGGTAGTGCGAGACCTGCGGATACTGAGCCAGGGCATCGGCGCCGACGTGTACCACTACCGCGACAACGTCGGCCTCGAAGCAGATGCGGTGATCGAACGGCGCGACGGAGCATGGATCGGTGTGCAGGCAAAGCTGAGCCCGGGCCGCTCGGCGGTGGATGCGGCGGCTGCATCGCTGCTGCGCCTGCGCGACAAGGTGGCTCGCCGACGCAACGCCGACCTGGCAGCGCTGTTGGTAGTGACCTCGACCGGCGCGGCCTACCGCCGCACCGACGGCGTCATCGTCACGCCCGTGACCTCACTCGGCCCCTGACCGAGCCGACGGCGACTGTCCCTGGGCTGCCATACCGGCGAGCACCCTGCTGAGAGCGAAGTCGGTGAGCGGTTCGCTGCCCAGCGCGGCTTGCACTGCGCGCAGCCGCCCCGTGTAGGCGCGTCGCGTCGACGGGGCGAAGTCCGCTGACGCGGCAATGAACGCGTCGGCGGTGATCCGGCAGGCCGGTTGGGAGCGCTGTGAGGGCTGCGACGGCATAGGACACAGATTCTACCGCCGCTAATGCCACATGCCAGACAGATTCGAGCGGCGCCGGCCGCGCAGGCGGCAACAAATCGCATGGGTTCCACCGCGTGGCCGGCACCGCTCTTGGCCCCTCACGCGGCCTGCCACGCCAAGGAGACCACGCCCCGATGACCAAACGAACCCTCGCCGCGCTCGCCGCACTGCTCGCGTTCATGGCCGTGCTCGTCGCCGTGCCGCTCGCCACCAGCGACACGGCCGAGGCGCACACCAAGACCGTCAAACGCTGCTCCTATGACCCGTTCACGAACGTTCAGCAATGCTGGAACGAGAACGTCGCCCACACGCACCGCGTGATACCCGACAACCCCCCGCCCGACACGTCACCCACCACCACGACAGCGCCGCCGCCCAAGACGTGCCCGCCCGGCCAGCACTCCAACGGCGGCGCAGGCAAGAACTGCCACAGCCACAGCTTCACACCGCCATGCGGAACCGGAACATGGTCACCCGGCCACGGCCACACCCCCATA
>JAJDTF010000075.1 GCA_022827265.1 Acidimicrobiia bacterium
ACCGGCGGCGTGTGCGCCTATGTCGACGCCGAGCATGCGATGGATCCGGTGTATGCGAAGAACATCGGCGTCGATGTCGACGAGCTGCTGATCTCCCAGCCCGACACCGGCGAGCAGGCGCTCGAGATCACCGACATGCTCATCCGCTCGGGCGCCATCGATGTCGTGGTGATCGACTCGGTGGCAGCGCTGACGCCGCGGGCCGAGATCGAGGGCGAGATGGGCGATACCCATGTCGGCCTGCAGGCGCGCCTCATGTCTCAGGCGCTGCGCAAGCTCACTGCCAACCTGAACAAGACCAAGACGATCTGCGTGTTCATCAACCAGCTGCGCGAAAAGATCGGCGTGATGTTCGGCAGTCCCGAGACCACCTCGGGCGGCCGCGCGCTGAAGTTCTATTCGTCCGTGCGGATCGACATCCGCCGCATCGAGGCCATCAAGGTCGAGGGCGAGGTGGTGGGCGGGCGCACACGCGTCAAGGTCGTCAAGAACAAGGTGGCGCCTCCCTTCCGCCAGGCCGAGTTCGACATCATGTACGGCCAGGGCATCAGCCGTGAGGGCTCGCTGCTCGACGTGGGGGTCGAGCACGGCATCGTGAAGAAGTCGGGTGCTTGGTACACCTACGAGGGCGAGCAGCTCGGCCAGGGCCGCGAGAACGCCAAGAAGTTCCTGATCGCAAATCCCGAGGTCACCGTCGAGATCGACGGCCGGATCCGCACCGCGCTCGGCATCGGGGCCGACGGCGAGGCAGATGACGAAGCCGACGTGCTCGACCGCCTCGACGACGCGCAGTCTGCACGGGCCGAGGGCGCCAGCGTCGACTGAGCGCGTCGACGAACAGCAGTCGCCAGCGCGCTGGGCGCTATTGGTCTCTACGACACTGCGGCGACCCACTGGCTCCCGGCGATGCTGACGAACCGGCACCGCACGGCGGTGTTGTCGTAGCCTGATCCGGTCGTAGGCGAGCGGGGCGATCCGGTCTCGGATCAGGAGCCT
This sequence comes from Acidimicrobiia bacterium, assembly GCA_022827265.1. GTDB lineage: Bacteria > Actinomycetota > Acidimicrobiia > Acidimicrobiales > Poriferisodalaceae > Poriferisodalis. Next base: position 997 of record JAJDTF010000075.1, read on the forward strand.
CGGATCGGGGAGAGTCAGGTGGCGCAGCAGACCGGGAAGCAGAAGGTCGACAAGCAGAAGACCGACAAGCCGCAGGACGTCTTCAACTTCGACTATTCCCGTGACGTCGACGGCCGCCCGCCGCAGTCGTACTACGACGACATCAAGGCGCGATTCGCCGAAGAACGCGACCTGCGGCTGGGCTACCGGCCCCCGGGCACGCAGCTCTACACATCCGAACTCGTCGGCGAGTTTGCCCGCTATGAGGAAGACCCGTATGCGGCTGAGCGCATCGAGCGCCCGCCCGTGCATGACGAGGTCGAGGTGCTGTTCATCGGGGGCGGGTTCTCGGCACTGCTCACCTCGGCCCGGCTGCGTCAGAAGGGCGTGGAGAGCATCCGCATCGTCGAGCGCGGCGCCGATGTCGGCGGCACCTGGTACTGGAACCGCTACCCGGGAGTGGCTTGCGACGTTGTCTCGTACGACTACCTGCCCTTGCTGGACGAGACCGGTTATGTGCCGTCGCGGCACTACGCCACCGGCGATGAGATCTACGAGTACTGCCGGCTGATCGCCCGCAAGTACGACCTCTACGACCTGGCGATGTTCCAGACCACGGTGACGTCGACCGTCTGGGACGGCGAGGCTGAGGTGTGGCGCATCGGCACCGACTGTGGCGATGAGATCACCGCCCAGTTCGTCATCTGCGCGAACGGGACGCTGGCGAAACCGAAGCTGGCCGTCATCGAAGGCATGGAGCGGTTCGCCGGTCACTCCTTCCACACCTCGCGGTGGGACTACGACTACACCGGCGCCGACCTCGAGAACCTCAGCGACAAGCGGGTGGGCATCATCGGCACCGGCGCGACCGCCGTGCAAGCCATCCCGCAGCTCGGCGAGATGGCCTCCGAGCTCTACGTCTTCCAGCGGACGCCGTCCTCGATCGATGTCCGTGATGACTGGGAGACCGACGCCGATTGGGCGGCGAAGCTGAAGCCGGGCTGGCAGGCGCGCCGGCGCGAGCGGGCGATGGCAGGGCCTCGCCTCAGCGAGGAGCAGAAGGCGCGCCGCGCTGCGATGTCACGCGAGGAGAAGATCCGCCGTCAGGAGAACGCCAACATCGACGCCATGATGCGCATCCACCGGCGCATCGACGAGGTCGTGGAGGACACGGCGACGGCAGAGGCGCTCAAGCCCTGGTACATGCTGATGTGCAAGCGGCCGTGCTTTCACAACGACTACCTGCCCACGTTCAACCGGCCGAATGTGCACTTGGTCGACACCCAGGGCAAGGGCATCACCCAGATCACCGAGCAGGGCCCGCTGTTCGACGGCACCCAGTACGAGCTCGACCTGCTGATCTACGCCACCGGGTTCGAGGTGCAGCAGACCGGCATCTACAACCGCATCGTCGGCGAGAACGAACTGGAGCTGAACGACAAGTACGCGGACGGCATCCGCACGCTGCTGGGCATCCACACAGCCGGCTACCCGAACCTGTTCATCATGGGCGGCTACCAGGCATTCTTCGCGTTCAACCTGACCGACGTGCTCAACAGCCAGGGCGAGCACATCGCCGAGTGCATCGACTTCGTTCGCCGGGGCGGCCTGCAGTCGATGGACTGCCTGCCCGAGGCCGAGGAATGGTGGGTGCAGCAGGTCATCGCCAACCGCGGCAAGACCACCCGCAACCGCGACTGCACCCCCGGCTACTACAACTTCGAGGGTGCTGAGAATCGCCGCCAGGACGGCAACTTCAACGGCAACATCAAGCAGTACTTGGGATTCATGGCCCACGCCCGCGAGAACATGTCGGAGAACTTCGCTTTCACCCAGCGCTGACCGCGGCCTGGTCCGACTGACTTCAACCTGCCTTCCGCCTCTGGGCGCGCCCCTAGCCTTGACGCCGTGACTGCGGGCGAGCGAGCGGGTGAGAACGGGGGCCAGCGCAGCTACTACGTGCGCACCTACGGGTGCCAGATGAACGAGCACGACTCCGAGCGGATCGCCGGTCTGCTGGAAGCCGACGATCTGGTGGCCGCGCCCTCGATGGCCGACGCCGACGTGATCGTGCTCAACACCTGCTGCATCCGCGAGAACGCCGACAACAAGCTCTACGGGCAGCTCGGACACCTCAAGCGCCTCAAGGAAGAACGACCCGAGGTGCAGATCGCCGTCGCCGGCTGCTTGGCGCAGAAGGACCAGGATCTCGTGCGCCAGCGGGCGCCTCACGTGGACGTGGTGTTCGGCACGCACAACGTGGCTCGTGCTGCCGACCTGCTCAGCGAGGCCCGCGTCTCAGGCCCCGTGACGGAGATCCTGGCCGAATCCGACGAGTTCCCCTCGGCTCTGCCTGTGCGACGAGATGCCCAGCACGCTGCATGGGTCACGATCCAGATCGGCTGCGACAACACCTGCGCGTTCTGCATCGTGCCATCGGTACGGGGCCGGGAGATTTCCCGGCCCTTCGGCGAGCTCATCGACGAGGTGCGCCGCCTGGCAGCGGACGGCGTCAGCGAGGTGACCCTGCTGGGCCAGAACGTCAACAGCTACGGCCGCGATGTCACCTTGGCGCTCCGCGGCGTCGGCCGCCAGGAAGGCGCAGCGGCAGCCGACGGTGTACGCGCAGGGCTCGGACCCGACGGCGTGCACGCCTCAGCGAGCTCCAATGGCGCGAGCGCACCGGATCGCCGGGGCGACGCGACCTGGCGCGCGGGCGGCGCCTGGGCCGGCGGGCGGCGCACTGCCCGCCCGCTGTTCGGCGATCTGCTGCGGGCGGTCGGCGCAGTCGACGGCATAGAGCGGGTGCGATTCACCAGCCCACACCCGAAGGACCTGCGCGCCGACGTCATCGCAGCCATGGCCGAGACGCCGGCGGTGTGCGAGCACCTGCACCTGCCGCTGCAGTCCGGCAGTGACGCCGTGCTGGCCGCCATGCACCGCGGCTACACCGCCCAGCGCTACCTGGAGCGGCTCGAGGCCGCCCGCGCCGCCGTTGCGGGCCTCGCAGTCAGCACCGACATCATCGTGGGATTCCCCGGCGAATCCGAGCGGGACTTCGCCGACACGCTCGAACTGGCGGCGACGGCCCAATTCGACAGCGCATTCACGTTTGTCTTCTCGCCCCGTCCGGGCACCGAAGCCGCAGCGCTCGTCGACCGCTTCGTGACCCCCGATGTCGCAGCGGGGCGCATGGAGCGGCTGCGAACCGTGATCGAGCGCTCCGCTCGCCTGGGCAACGAGTCACGAGTGGGTCGTGTCGAAGAGGTGCTGGTCGAGGGACCGTCCAAGCGAGACCCGGGCACGCTCACAGGTCGCACGCGCCAGAACCGTCTCGTGCACTTCGCTGCCGTCGAGCCGCTGCGAACAGGCACCTACGCCCGCGTGCAGGTGACAGAGGCCGCCACGTTCCACCTCAGCGGCGAGCTCATAGAGGTCACCGCCCCAGCGCGACACCGCACGCGCATCCCGGTTGCCGCCCGCTGAGAGGCGGGACGCCATGGCTGGTGACAGCTGCCATCGGCCCTTGGTCATCGTGGGCCCGACGGCGTCGGGCAAGTCGGCGCTCGCGCTGGAATTGGCCAGGCGAGCCCACTCCCGGCCGGACACCGCAGATCCGACGGAATTGGTGTCGGTCGACTCGATGCAGGTGTACCGGGGTATGGACATCGGCACCGCCAAGCCCACGCCCGCCGAGCAAGCCGAGGTGCGACACCACCTCATCGACATTGTCGATCCTGCAGAGCGATTCTCCGTGGTCGACTACGCCACCGCATTCGAAGTGGCCATGGCTGCTATTTCCGGCCGTGGCGCTGTCCCGCTGCTGGTCGGCGGCACCGGCCTCTATCTGCGCGCCGTCGTCGATGGTCTCACGCCGCCGCCGGAGTTCGCCGACATCACCGCCGAACTTGAGGCCGAGGCATATGCCGCAGGTGAACCCGAGGGAACCGTCGCTCTGCACCGTCGGCTGGCGGAGTTGGACCCCCTGGCCGCTTCACGCATGGAGCCGACGAACCTGCGACGGATTGTCCGGGCCCTTTCCGTGTGCCTCGGAACCGGCCGATCGTTCTCGTCATACGGTCCGGGGCTGCAGAGCTATCCCGAGGTCCCGTTCCGGATGGTGGGAATCGATCCAGGCCGGGCGGCGCTCGACGAGCTCATCAGCGAGAGGTACCGCCAACAGATAGAGCAGGGTTTTCTCGAAGAGGTGCGCCGGCTCGTCGCTCGAACGCTGTCGCGCACCGCAGCGCAAGCCCTTGGTTACAAGGAGCTGCGAGCGCACCTGGCAGGGGAATGCACGCTGGACGAAGCACTCAACGTCGCCATCGCACGTACCCGGCGATTTGCCCGCCGCCAGCAGCGCTGGTTCGCCCGCGACCCCAGGATCATCTGGATCTCGCTCAGAAGCCCTGCGGAGATGGCCGACCAAATAGAGCAGCTTGAGTCCTGAAGGCACTTGGCCGCACCAAGCTTCAAGTTTCAATCGAAGGTTTAGCTCAGACGGGATTCGACCATGTCGAGGGCGTCATCGGTCAGCACGGCGGCTACCCGAACACGATCGGCTGCGGCCGATCCGTAGAACTCGCCCGGCGAAACGAGAATGCCCACCTCGGTGAGCAGTGTGCGAGTGAACGCCCACGCGTCGCCTTGGGGAGCTGGGGCCCACAGGTAGAACCCGCCGCGGGGCAGAGCCGGCTCGGGACCGAATCGGCCGACGATACGAGCGAGGCGCTCCAGCCGGTTCCGGTATCGCTCTCGCTGTTCAGCGACATGGACTTGGTCGGCCAGCGCTGCGACCGCTGCCGCCTGCGCGGGGCCCGGCACCATGAAGCCGGCGTGCTTGCGAACCTCCCGCAGGTAGTGCACGAGCTCGGGATCGCCCGCGTAGAAGCCCACCCTCACCCCGGCCAGATTCGACCGCTTGGACAAGGAGTGCACAGCGACGACCCCGTCAACCGTTGCCCGCACCACTGCGGCGGTGTCGACTCCGGCCTGTGTCAGGATCGTGCGCGGAGGTCCGTCCCAGGTGAACTCGGCGTAGCACTCATCGCTGAAGACAGGCACATCCCGTTCGCGTCCCCAGCGCGCAGCGGCATCGAGATCATCAAGGCCGCCGGCGGGATTGCCGGGTGTGTTGACCCAGAGCGCCAGAGCCCGCTCGGCGTCGGCATCGGATATGGCGTCGAGCTGGATCGACCAGTGCTCGTCAGCCGGCACAGGCACTGCCCGGCAGCCGGCCAGCTCAGCTCCCATCGCATAGCTGGGATAGCTCACTTCGGGGATCAGCACGGTGTCGCGCTCGGGCGTGCGCAGTCGCAGCCAGTGCGGCAGCCCGGCCACAAACTCCTTCGAGCCGATCGTTGCTGCCACCTCGGTACCGCTGTCCACCTGCACACCGAGCCGTGCCGCGCACCAGCGCGCAGCAGCCTCCCGAAGCTCGGGCGTGCCGATCGACGGCGGGTAGCCGCGCTCGGAATCCGACCCACCCAGCGCCGCCAGCACAGCCGGCGTGGGCGGATCCACCGGCGTGCCGATGGAGAGGTCCACCAGCCCGCCATCGTGCCGATCAGCGAGCGGTTTCAGCTCGTCCAACCGGTCATAGGGATACGGCGGCGGCACGTATCCGACATCTGCGTTCACCGCATCAGTGTGCACTGATCGGCGTCCAGACGATTCCGTCGACGTGCTCGAAGTGTCGGTCGGCTGAGACGAGGTCGGCGCCGGTTTCCATTGCGTGGGCAGCGATCCAAATGTCGTTGGTAGGAATTGGACGGCCCTTCGCCCGAAGCGCGGCCGCGATGCGTGAGTAACGAACGGCGGTCACCTGTCCGACGTCCACGAGCGAAATGCGCGGGCTGTCCAAGAATGACCGCAGTGCATCCAGATTCTGCTCCTGACGGGAACCGCAGCGGAATCCGTGCATCAACTCGCCGACCACGACTGCGGAGAGCAGCAGCTCACGAGCTCTCCTCACGAGCTGCGTGACTTCCTGCTGGCCTCGCATCAGCAGTGTGTAGGCATTGGTGTCGAGCAGCAGTCTCACTTCCATATCGCTTCGTCGATGACGTCGAGTTCCTTCAGCACGGCATCCATCTCGTCGTATTCCTCTTGCGACCACTTGCCGATGAGATGATCGAGCGACGAGCCGATGGAGTCATCGGCACTGGCGATATCGGACAATCCGGCGCCCTTGCGCAGTAGACGCAGCGCCGCCTTGTTCAGTGAGACACCTTCGCGTTGGGCGAGGCGCCGCATCGCGTCCTCAAGATCCTCATCGAAACCTCTGACCGTGAGTTGCTTCATGTTCGAACTCCTGAGTGAG
>JAJDTF010000160.1 GCA_022827265.1 Acidimicrobiia bacterium
GATACGCAAGACCAACATCAAGGGCGTCTTCCAGATCTGGACCCATGACGGCGGCTATTACGAGATCAACCTCAAGGAATGCCACGCCTGGACCCGCGAAGGCTGCAACCACTGCCCCGACTTCGCCGCCGAGCACGCCGATATCTCCACCGGCGGCATCGGCAAGTACAGCGACTGGACCCTCACGATCGTCCGCACCGACATCGGCCGCGAGATCATCATGAAGATGCTCGCCGACGGCTCGCTCATCGGGCGGCCCGGCGACGAAGACCCGGGTGCCATCGCGCTCATGCACAAGCTGAGCGAGAAGTCTCGTGTGCGCTGGCCGAAGTTCGCATGGGACAAGCCGGCGCTGCTGCCCGAGCCGACGAAGAAATAGCAACGAAGACAGTCGCGGCTGCCGTATAGCATTTCGCGCGGAGGCCAGCCTCACCGGGCTACGGCAGACACCTTGCAATGGGTGGTGAGCCCGAGAGGCTGGCCCTGTCGCGACAGTAGGCACGCTGCGTCAGATGAGGCCTATGAATTTCTCGGCCGCGGATTGCTAGAGGCAGAGGTTCAGGAAATCGACGATGCCGGGCTGAATCTCGTTGCTCGCGAGGAATTCGGTCAGCCGGTGAGCCGGGATGACGTCCTGAGCACGGGCCAGCGAGCAGGCGCACAGGCTCCTCAACCGGTCTGAACCGGCAGAGCATGCGTCCAGGTACGTCTGCCGCTGAACATCGGACCATCCGGGAGGCGGCCCGGCCTCACGGCAGTCCACCAACGCTCCCGCCAGTTCAGGAGAGAACTCCAGGGCACCCGACATGCGGTCCTCGAACACTTCGAGATCGATGACCGTCAGGCTGCCCTCCATGCGGTCGGCCGCACAGTGACAGGGCCCGACGAGACCGGCATCGGCCACACACGCATCCATGAAGGCGATGAGCGGTTCGATCGCGAGCAACCCCGGTGCGCCATCGACAGAGACGGTCGGCCGAGCAAGCGTGCCCGGATTGCCGAACCCCGCGTCAGCATCAGCGGAGCCGGCGCCAGTGGTCGCTGGCTCCACCTCAATCACGGTGGCTGAGCACGCCAACATGCTCGCCGATGCCAGCAGGGCGGCCGCCAGACGCGCACCCCGCTTCAGGTGGGGCCGCATCGATTCAGCCAGGCGGGAGGTTCGCCAGCCGGCGCGCATCGAGCAGCACCGTATCGGCCATGTCGGCGGTGAGACGGCCAGTGAAGGTGTTCTGCTGACTGGGATGGAACGAGCAGATGATGCGGGAGATGCCGCCGAGCGGCGCAGGCTCGGCTGACCCATCGGCGGCGGGCACCTCTGCGATCGCACCGTGGCCGAAGCGGGGTCGCGGCCGCACCCCGCTGATCGTGCACAGCACGCCGTAGGCAAACGCGCCCAGGGCAACCGCGATGCGAGCGTTGACCAGCAGCGCCAGCTCGCGCTCGAGGAATGGACGGCAGGCGTCCCGCTCGGCGGGAGTGGGCTTGTTGGCCGGCGGCGCGCAGCGCACCGCCGCGGTGATGTAGGCGTCGCGCAGCGCAAGCCCGTCGCCGGCGCGCACCGACGTCGGCTGGTTGGCGAAGCCGCAGCGGTGCAGTGCCGCGTAGAGGAAGTCTCCCGAGCGATCGCCGGTGAACATCCGGCCCGTGCGGTTCGCGCCATGTGCAGCCGGCGCCAAGCCGACAAGCACGACCGCTGCGGCAGGGTCGCCGAAGCCAGGCACGCCGCGGCCCCAGTAATCCTCGTCGGCAAATGCGGCCCGCTTGTCGACGGCGGTCTGCTCGCGCCAGGTCACGAGCCGATCGCAGCGCCTGCATGCCACGACCTCGTCGTTGAGCAAGCGCAAGGCCGCGATGCCGGGGCTTGCCCGCTCTTGTTCGCTGCGCTCACCGGCTACTCGGGCCACGGCGTCGCCATGCGGCTCCGCCTCTTGGACATCGCCGGGCTGGCTCGGTGGGGCGCTCACCCTGCGAGTGTGCCAGGCAAGTAGCTTCGGCCCGGTGCCGAACCGAACTCGACCCACGCTGCTGCTGTTCGTCCGGCACGGCCTCACGCCGACCACCGGCGTCGAGCTGTACGGCCGGCGGCCCGGAGTGCATCTGTCGGAAGCCGGAACGCAGCAAGCGCAGCGTGCAGCAGAGCGCATCGCCGCAGGCGGGCGCCGGGTGGCAGCCGTCTATGCCAGCCCGCTGGAGCGTGCCCAGGAGACCGCGGCACCGATTGCTGCCGCCCTCGGACGCCGCGTGCGCACCCATGACGGCCTCAACGAAGCAGACATGGGCCGCTGGACGGGCCGCAAGCTCAATCAACTCCGCAAGCTGGCGGCGTGGTCGCAGGTGCAGCGCTACCCCAGCGGCTTTCGTTTCCCCGACGGCGAGACGTTCCGCCAGATGCAGGCGCGCATAGCGGCGACGGCGAGCGAGCTAGCTGCCCGCCACCGCGGCGCAACCGTGGTCGCGGTCAGCCACGCCGACCCCATTCGGGCGCTGGTGGCTGACGCCATGGGCACCCATCTCGATCTCTTCCAGCGGATCGTGGTGTCGCCGTGCTCGGTGACAGCGATCCTGTACACCGCTGACGGCCCGGTCGTGCTGGCGACCAACAGCACGTCCGACCTCGCAGCATTGGCTCCGGCATGAGTGACGATTTCGACCTCCGCAATCCCGACACGTTCGTGGCGGGCACGGTCGGGCCGGCCGGCCAGCGGATCTTCTTTCTGCAGGCAACTGAGGCAGGCCACGTGGTATCGCTGAAGCTGGAGAAGGGACAGGTCTGGGCGCTGGCGAACCTGCTCAGCGAGCTGCTCGAGGGCGAGAGCTACGAGGGACCAGCGGCGGCCTTCGGCGAGCTGGTCGAACCGGTGACCGCCGCATGGACCGTCGGCCGCCTCGCCACCGGCATGGACACCGAGGGCAAGGTCATCGTGGTGATCGCCGACGAGATCGATGACGATGATGACGACGACGACGCAGGTGCCTCAGGAGAGATGTCACCCGAGGACGACGAACGCACCGGCGGTCGAGCCCGCTTCCATCTCGACTACGCGATGGCGCTCGGCTTCGCTCAGCAAGCGCTGCTGCTCGTCGAAGAAGGCCGCGACTTCGGCATGCGCAACGGGCACCGTCCACCCCGAACGTGAGCGGTGCCGTCGGCCCGGAGCGGCATCTCGCAGCAGCCTCGTGCCGCTCACGAGCATGTGCTCGGCGCGGACCGCAGCCGGCCCAGTTCCCGACACCACCTCTGAATGACTGCGCCGCGTGAACGAAGCCGCCCCGCACCACCTGATGCCGACCAGCGACGACGGCGAGCAGCTGAAGCTGCCGGTGATCCGGGATGCGCCGGTGGCAGACGTGCTCGAGGTGCTGCAGCAGGGCGACATCTCGATCCTGGGACGGATGCCCTACAGCAGCAACGCGACTTTCCTGGTGCGGATCGATCACGCCACCACGCCGACGGCCGCGATCTACAAGCCCGAACGCGGCGAGCGGCCCTTGTGGGACTTTCCGTCTGGCCTGTACCGGCGCGAGATCGCCGCATTCGAGCTGTCACGGGCCTTGGGATGGCACGTCATCCCGCCGACAGTTGAGCGCGACGGCCCGCTCGGGGTGGGGTCGGTTCAGCTCTTCATCGACGCGGACTTCGCCGAGCACTACTTCACGCTGGTAGCCGACGGCCGGCACCACGGCGACCTGCGCCGAATCTGCGCGTTCGATCTGATCGCCAACAACACCGACCGCAAGTCGGGTCACTGTCTGGCATCGCGCTGGGGGCCGATCTACGGGATCGACCAAGGACTGTGCTTCGCGAGCGACTTCAAGCTGCGGACGGTCATCTGGGATTTCGGGGGCGAGCCGTTCGACGACGACCTTGGCGCCGCCATCGGATCGGCCGCCGATCCGCCTGCCGAACTGGCGCAATGGCTGCGGCCCGACGAGCTCAGCGCGCTCGCTGAACGCGCCGAATGGCTCGCCGACTTCGGCAAGTTCCCCGATGACGACGGCGGCCGCCGCTGGCCCTGGCCGCTGGTCTAACCAGCGGGAATTGCAGCAGCCGCTGGTCTAACTAGCGCGATTTGAGGGCTTCGATCAGCGCCGGCATCACCTTGTGCACATCGCCGACGATGCCCAGGTCGGCGACGCCGAAGATCGGCGCTTCGGGGTCCTTGTTGATGGCCACGATGTTCTTGGAGCCCTTCATGCCCACCAGATGCTGGGTGGCACCGGAGATGCCGCACGCGATGTAGACGCTGGGCTTCACGACCTTGCCGGTCTGCCCGACCTGCTTGGCGTAGGGCACCCAACCGGCATCCACGATGGCGCGCGAAGCACCAGACGCGGCCCCCAGCAGGCCCGCCAGCTCGTCGACCATCGAGTACGCCTCGGGCTGGCCCAGCCCTCGACCGCCCGACACCACCACTGCGGCGTCATCGAGCTGCGGGCCCGAGCGCTCCTCGGCATGTCGGCCCGTCACCTTCGCACGCCCCGCCTCGCCGGCGTCGACTGCAGCCACGCTCTCCACCGCAGCGGCCCCGCCGCCGCTCGGCTCGGCCTCGAAGCTCTTCGGGCGGAACATCGCAAGCGCCGGCGCCGGTGCCCGGTACGCGGTGAAGATGTTCTGTGTGCCGCCGAAGATGGGCTCCTCGGTGACGAGGCCACCGTCGACGACCTCGGCCCCCACGTTGTTGGTGGACACGGGACGGTCCGCCAACACCGCCAGGCGGGCGGCGGTGTCGCGCCCGTCGGTGGTCTGGCCGAAGAACACGGCATCGGGCGAGGTGGCGTCGATGTGCCCGACGAGCGCTGCGGCAGCGTGCACACCGACCAACCCGTCGCCGAGTCCTTCGAGTGCGTACACGGTCGACACGCCGTGCGCGCCCAGCTCGGCGGCCATGGCTTCGCCGTGGGCCGGCGCGAAGGCGGTGACGGTGCCGGCCAGCGTGCGGGCCTTGGTGGCCAGTTCCAGCGTGAGGCCGGAGGGGCCGTCGGCGTCGCCTTCAGCGAAGAGCAGAATCTGTGCGAGCGTCATTGCAGGTGGTTCCAGTCGGGATCGTGGGTGAGTGGATCAGGAAGCTGAGTCAGCCGGTCACTGGCGGGCGGGTCAGATGACCTTGAGCTCGGTGAGGAACTCGACGATGTTGGCGTGCGCATCTCCCTCGTCGGTGATGATCTCGCCGGCCTCGCGCTCAGGCGCATCGGTCACCTCGACCGTCTCCTGGCGTGCCCCAGCCACGCCGACCGCCGCTGCATCGATGCCGAGGGCTGCGAGGTCCTTCGAGTCGACCGGCTTCTTCTTGGCCGCCATGATCCCCTTGAACGAGGGATAGCGAGGCTCGACCACGCCCGCAGTCACCGAGACGACGGCCGGAAGCGTGCACTCCACCTGGTCGTAACCGGCCTCGGTCTGCCGTTGGACGCTGGCGACGCCGTCGGCGATCTCGATCTGCTTGGCGAACGTGATCGACGGCAGCCCCATCACGCCGGCGATCATCTCGGGAACGGTGCCGGTGTACCCGTCGCTGGACTCGACGCCGGCCAGCACGAGGTCTGCTTCGAGCCCGGCGATCGCAGCGCCGAGAACCTTGGCCGTCCCGAGCGCGTCGCTGCCGGCCAGCGCGTCATCGCTGATGAGCACCGCGTCGTCGGCACCCATGGCCAGTGCCGTCCGCAGACCGCTGGTCTCCGATCGGGGTGCCATCGACACCAGCGACACCTGGCCGCCGCCGGCCGCCTCGGCGAGCTGCAGCGCCATCTCGACGCCGTAGGAGTCGGATTCGTCCAGGATCAGCTTGTCGTCCCGGTTCAGCGTGCCGGTCTCGGGGACCAGCTCGCCCGGGATAGCCGGGTCAGGGATCTGCTTGACGCACACAACGACCTTCATAGGGCGAGAGTCTGCCGACTCACAGCTTCGATGCCACACCCGTTGTCTGATGGCGCTCGCAGGTTCCAGCTTTGTCTCATGGCGCTCGTCGGCTCGCGTCAGCCCAACAGCCCATTCACTCTCGGCCTCATTGCCGAACTCGTTGCTTGATGGCGCTCGCCGGCTCGCGTCGGGGCGAGACTTGCGCGGTGCGTGTCTTGCTGCTGGTCAACGATTCGGCATCGTCGACAACGGCCCGCACGCGCGTGCTCATCCACACGGCACTCTCGGAGCGGCACGACACCGAGGTGGCCTTCACCAACCGGCGAGGGCACGCGGCTCGCCTGGCACGGGGGGCGGCGACCACCGGCACCGACGCAGTGGTGGTGCTCGGCGGCGACGGCACGCTCAACGAAGCCGCCAATGGAGTCGCCGGCACCGACTGCGTGCTCGCCGCATTGCCGGGTGGCTCGACGAACGTGTTCGCACGGACGATCGGCACGCCCGACGACCCGCTGGCGGCGACCGAGGCCGTCCTTGACGCATTCGAGCGCGGCAGCATCACCTCAGCGGGGCTCGGACGCACTTCGGGCCGTTATTTCCTCTTCCACTGCGGCATGGGGCTCGACGCTGCGATCGTGGAGCAGGTCGAGCGGCACCCGACGCTCAAGCGCTATCTCGGCCACCCGCTGTTCCTTCTCGCGGGCATCGACACGCTGCTGCACCGCTACGACCGACGGACCGGCACGCTGAGCGTGCGCACGACGGCGCCGACAGCCGCGACTATTGACGGATGCTTCGTTGTCGTCGCGGCGAACACCGACCCATACACGTTCCTCGGGAGCCGTCCGGTGCGGATCGCTCCCGCAGCAACACTGCACACCGGACTGTCGGTGGTCGGGCTGCGATCGCTCCGATTCGCCGACTCGCTGGATGTGCTCTCCGCGGTCTTCCGCGCAAACGGCAGCCTGAGCGACACCGATCCGAGCGTCGTGCAACGCTTCGACGACGTGCGCGATGTCACCGTGACTGGGATGCACCCGTTCGGTCACCAGCTCGACGGTGACCACCTCGGCACCGTCGACGAACTCCAGCTCGAGTGGGTGCCCGATGTGCTGCGACTCGCCATGCCCGCTGCATCTGACTGACGCGCTGAGCCAGCAGATGAAGCTGCGGTCCGAGCGGCCCTCAGAGTCGAGATCCCGACGAGATATCGAAGTCAGGATCCCCGAGAGGCCGTCTCTGACGCTCTGAGACGGTCCATAACCGCTGGTCAGAAGCTGTTTCTCGCCTATCGGTAAACATTCGTATAGTACTCGGCCCGGACGGGCCCCGCAACCCAGCTGTTCCACCGCTGCGCGCCGACCTGGCGCGACGGGCTCGACAGGCCGCAAACCCTTGCAGCCGCTGGGTATCGGCTCCCAAACGCACCGCCGCGCGCGGCCCACAGCCGACGGCCTCCAGGTGTGCGCTGCGGCCTGTTTTGCGTGCTCGCAAAACGAACGATTCACGGCCGCGCCGGCCGCACGGACGGCACAGATGCATGGGGCCCCTCCGTATCGGTCGACGCGGCCGTGGATCACACACAACCACCTGCATTGGCAACGGAGGACTCCCGCCATGACCAAACGAACCCTCGCGGCGCTCGCAGCGCTGCTTGTCGCAGCGTCCACGCTCACTGTCATCGCGGCAGCGCCCGCTGGCGCTCACGGCGTCAGCGTGCGCCGCTGCGCCTATGACCCGTTCGCGGGAAATCAGTGCTGGAACGAGACGAGCTACAACCACCCTCACACGCCCGTCCAGCGAAATCTGACATGCGGCGAGGGGATGCTCGGCACCTACCCGAACTGCTACCCGGCCCCGTCCACCAACGAGAACCACGACCCCAACGCCGACAAAGACGACGACAGCGGCGGCGGCGGTGACTCGGGCGGCGGAGATGACTCCGAGGGAGATGACTCCGGGGGAGATGACTCCGGCACCGGCGGCTCGGGTGGCGCCGGCACCGGCGGCACTACGACTACCACCACGAGCACCGACCCCTGCGGCGACTGGGCAAACGCCGTGATCGCAGCGGTCAACAAGAACAACGACGGCACCGGCACCTACACCGCGCCGCCAGCCGCGCCGGCGGCGTGCAAGGGCTCCACCACAAACGAGATGTTCAACAAGATCAAGAGCAAGCTCGCCGAAATAGGCCGCAAGATTTCTGAGTACCAGGGCGAGGCCGTCGAGGGCGAGCGCGAGGCAACCGAACAGGCGTACGAAGACCTTCGCAAAGCGCTCAAAGCAGCCTGGAATTATGAGGTTCCGGGCTACGAATACTTGGATGCCACCAACGAGTTTCTCCTCTGCGCCGGTGTTGTCGCCATCTATGTCAGGACGAAGGGCAAGGCCGCCAAGATTCCCGGCTGGACACAAGTTGTGGCCGGTCTTGGCTGTACGAATGCGCTTGTTGCTCTGGAGATTCACTACCGTGACCCCGGCACCGGCAGCTCGGGTGGCTCCGGCTCAGGTGGCGGTAGCCAGCAGCCGACGCCTGATCCGAACGATCCTGACGGCGACTACGACGGCGACGGCACGACCTCGCGCGAGGAGCTGAAGAAAGCGGATCAGAAGCTCTGGGACGAGGAGATCACCGATGAGGAATACATGCGGATTTGGCGCAAGTACGCCTGCGACCAAGGCGACACCCACGAATGCAGGTGAGGCGGGAAACGACGATGAGCGCCCCAAGCTACCCTGACACCATGAGCGCCGACGCCGCGACGCTGGCCCCGCCGCAGAAGAAACGCGAAGGCATGTGGCGCTGGTTGTCGTGGCTGTCGTGCATGTTGACGGTCTTGTTTCTAGGCCAAGTGATTGCCCGACGGTCTTTGTGGGCCGGAGTGATGCTCATGCTTAGCGTCGCGATTGTCGGCATGGTCTACGAGTGGATCAAGCGCCGGCGCAACACCCACCGCGGGGCTGAGGCGGTTTCGTCGGGCTGACGTTCGGCGCTGCGGCCGTTCCCGTCGTTGTCGGAAGCGGCGGTGCTGCTGTCGCTGGCGGGGCGACGTTCGGCGGTGCGTGTAGTTACGCGGCATACAAAACCGAGTCGCTGCCGCTGCCGCAGCTGATCCCGGAAGGGTGGACCCCGCCGAACGATGACAGCGGCTCGGGCGGCTCCAGCCAGCAGCCGTCGCCTGACCCGAACGATCCCGAAGGCGACGGCGAGACCACGGCCGAGGACACGCACGAGGCAGCCCTCAGATACGAGGCCGGGGAGCTCACCGACGCGGAGTACTACCGGATCATCTACAAGTCCTGGTGCGACAATGGCGACAGCTACTACTGCGGCAAGTGAGGCGGGAAACGACGATGAACGCCGCGAATTACCCTGACACCATGGTTTCGACACGGCAGGGCGATTGGCGCAAGACGCGTCATGACGTGATGGAACCAGAGTTGCCGTCGTGGTGGCGGCCTGACTTCACGTCTCGCCACGCGAGAGAGCGCCAAGCACAGGCGTTCCATGTGACGATCCCCTTTGTCATAGCGGCGTTCTTGTTCCGGCTGTTGGTGGGCCTTGACTTCTACATGAGCTTCGCTGCCGCCGCGCCGTTTGCAGCCATCGGCTGGCTTGGCCTGCGAGCACGGCTGAAGTACCGCCGCGAACGCCGCCTGTAGACCGTTACGGGTTTGGCGGACTGCTAGCGCGCTCAGCGGCGCTGTAGCGCCTGCTGTGGGGCAGGCTGCTGCTTTCCGCTTGCGGGACCCCTCAGGGTCGGCTCTGAGGGGTTTTGCGCGTGCTGGTTCGGCGGTGCCGTTGTGATCGGGCCGCTCGACGGGCCGCCTTGGCGTGGCCGCAGCCGCGGGACTGGCTTCGAGAGGGACGCGGAGCGCGTCGCTGGCGGAGGCAGCGAGGAGCATGCGCTCAACGCCGGTGGCCGTGTGGCAGAAGCGGCGCTCCCGGACATCGAGCCGCTGCGCTGAGCACAAACGCTGTCAGTGCCTCAGCTCTGAGCGCGCTCGGGCCACCTCAGTCTCGGTGAAATTCCCGTGCACGGCCTCCCAATCTGCAACGACGTCGCTGAGGTCCCGGGTGACGAGCCAACTGCGTGCTGCATCGGCCAGCCATACGGACACGCTCTGATCCTTGGTTGCAGCGGCCTCGCGAACCATTGCCGCGAGTTCTGACTCGAGCGAGAGGGTACGGCGTTCGACGGCCACGGCCAGAATCGTACGCTCTCGTGACAGCAGGCGATCTCAGACGTCACGGCTCAGCGCAACGAGTTCGGTGTCTCGGCCGGCCAGGCCACCGCCCGGGCGGCCGTCAGGCGAGCGTGCGCAGAGGGATCTGCACCACCGCCTCGGAGCCCGGAGGGGGCGTCCGGCGCTGCGCCCCGACTGTGTCCGCACCCGAGTCGGTTGCAGCCAGCTCTCCTGCAGCTCGTGACCCGGCGCGCGGCGCTCAATAAAGAAAACAAAAACAATAAAGGAAACAAATACACTAAAGACTGCAAAAGCTCCCCGTCGACAAGGGCCACGCACATGCAGAGAGGCAATTCAGCCCAAGCCCAGCCGCCCTGCCTGCAGAGGTCGCTGTGATGGCACACTCGCAGAACCCGTTTGCCCCGACATTCGGCAGAACTCCGCCAGTCATCGCCGGCCGTGACGACATTCTGGACTCGGTCTACGAAGCCCTCGCCACCGGCACCAATCACCCCGACTACACATCGATCTTCTTCGGCGTTCGCGGAGCGGGCAAGACCGTCCTGCTCAATGCGGTCGAAGACATCGCCGGTGAACAAGGCTGGTTGACCATCTCCGAGGATGCCTCACGAGCTGGGCTCGTTGCCCGGATCGAACGGGCGGCGCTCCTGCATCTCCGTAGGCTGCTCGGGCCACAGAAGCGCCGGGTGCGGGGCGTCCAGGCCGCAGGGCTCGGTCTGGAACTTGAAGACGCACCCCCGCTTGGCGAGAGCGAAGGCCTGCGTGTAGCTCTCACGCGGCTCGGAGACCTGCTTGCCGAGCGCGGCACAGGGCTCATGATCACGATCGACGAGCTGTTGAGCGCCGATCGCGCCGAGATCAGGGAGTTCGGCTCGGTGATGCAGCACGTGTGCCGCCGTGAGGAGCGTCCCGTCGCCTTCGCGGGCGCCGCGCTGCCGCCGTTCGAGGGATACATCGAGACCGAGGATCAGTCGGCATTCTTGCATCGCTGCTCGCGTCACAACGTCGGGCAACTCGGCCAGGTCGCCACTCGTTTGGCGATCGCGGGGCCAATCGCGCAACAAGGCCGCACGATCGACGACGACGCGCTCGACGCAGCGTGCGCCGCGACATCCGGATACGCCTTCATGGTGCAACTCGTCGGCTTCTACAGCTGGGCAGCAGCACCCGCCGATTCGGAGCACATCACGCTTCGCCATGTCGAGAAGGGAACAGCCGAGGCCAATCAGCGTGTCAGCCGGGTGGTGCTCGTACCCGTCTGGAGAGACCTCTCGCCGGTCGACCGGCGCTTCCTGCGAGCGATGGCCGTCGATGATGCCGACTCAGGTCTCGCGGACATCGCCAAGCGCCTCGATGTGGACATCAACTATGCAGGCGTTTACCGCCAGCGGCTCGTACGCGCCGGCATGATCGTGGCCACCGCACGCGGACGCGTCGATCTCGCCCACAGCGCAGCGCGCCAGTGGATCCGGAACATGCCAACAGAGCCGCGCGAGCAGCCATTGGTACTTGGCTGACCGAGGGTCCAGCGCCGCAGCGTCGGTTGGCGGTCAGGCGAGCGTGCGCAGGGGGATCTGCACTATGGCTTCGGAGCCCGGAGGGGGCGTCCGGCGCCGCACCTCGAAGGTGCCGCCGAGATCTGACCCGCACAGCGCCCGGACGATCGAGGTGCCGAGGCCGCCTGATCGCTGAGTGTCGTAGTCGGCGCGGATGCCGATGCCGTCGTCGCGCACGACCATCGACAGCAGGTCCGGCGACGGCCGGGAGATCTCCACCTCGACGCGGCCGATGGGGCTCTCGTCGAGCGCCGGCGCCGCCTCCAGCGCTTGGTCGTCGATCTCCCACAACTGGGGAAAGGCGTGGTCGACGGCATTCTGGAGCAGCTCATTGAGCACCACGGCCAGCGAAGTCGCCGTCTGAGATCGCAGCATCCCCGCTTCGCAGGAGACGGTGAAGTCGATGGGCCGCTCCGGGAACGTGATGCTCTGGCGCATCGTCTCGGTCAGCGTCTCGGCCACATCGCAGAAGTCGACGTCGTCGGTGGTCTCGGTCGACAGCGTCTGGTGCACGAGCGCGATGGCGCGGATGCGTCGCACTGCCTCGTCGAGCGCCCGGTTCGCCTCGCGCGACTCCAAGCGGCGAGCCTGGATGCGCAGCAGCGACGAGACCGTCTGCAGGTTGTTGGTGACCCGGTGGTGAATCTCCCGGATGGTGGCGTCCTTCGAGATGAGCAGCCGGTCGCGGCGACGCAGCTCGGTCACGTCGCGCAGCAGGACCAGGGCGTTGCGCACGGGCGTGTCGGTGAGCGGCAGCGCCTGCAGCTGCACCGTCACCGAGTGGTGCTCCACCTCGTCCACCACAGGGATCCCGCCGCTCATGGCCCGCCCCACGACGTCCGGTCCAAGATCGAGGTCTCGCACGCGGCGCCCTTGCACATTGCCGCCGACCCCGATGCGGTGCAGGGCGCTGACCGCATTGGGCGTGGCGAACCCGATGCGTGTCGTCTCGTCGGTCAGGAACAGCCCGTCGCCTACCCGCGGGGCTTCTTCGTGGGTGACATCGGCCCCCCGATACGGAAATGAGCCGGCTGCGACCATGCGTGCGAGGCGCCCGAACGTCGCGATGTAGGTGCGCTCGAGCTCACCGGGATCACGGATGTCGGTGAAGCGCGGCGTCACCTCGCTGCTCATCACGGCAATCGTCACGCCGTCGAAGGTCACCGGCACCGCAGTGATGCGAGCGCGCCGGTCACCGGGCACGCGCAGGCCCTCGCCGGTGACGATGACGCCGCGGGCAAAGGCCTCTGACACCAGTGGCCGCTCTCCGGCGGCCACGCAGAGCCCGATGTGGTCGTCGCGGTACAGCGTGCGGCCGGTCGTCGGCCGGATCTGGCCGATCACGGTCAGCGGTGTCTCGGGGCCGAGCCGGCGCCACGGACGGGGCGGGCCGTCGGGGCGGGCCGAGTCGGGGTCGGCGACTTCGTCGGGCAGCTCGTCGAGTGCGGTCACCTGTCCGGGCACGAACAGCAGCAGGTCCGAGAACGACAGGTCGGCCAGCAGCGACCACCATGCGAGCAGGCGGCGCAGGTGCTCGCGCGGGCCGTCGCGGGTGTTGTCGCGCACGCTGTCTGCGGGCAGCGGCCGATCGTCGGGCGCCCGCATCCGGGTCTCAGTCGGCTGCGAAGCCGATGCGCCGATCGCCAGCCGGACCCAGCTCCAGGTAGGCGAGCTTGTCGATGGGCACGCCGACGCGGCGCCCGCTGCGATCGTTCAGCCAGAGCACTGTGTCGTCGCCGCTGAGCGCTCCTTCGAGCGCCGCCGCCGCGTCTTCAGCAGCCTCGTCGTCGATCTCGACGCTGAGCTCCCGACCGCCGTGCGTGATGCCGATCCGGATGTCCATGGCCGCAGGCTACCGGTGGTGCTCGGCGCGAACGCCGAGCTGCGCCGAGTGCACCCGGCTCCGCCGCATGTCTTCGGCAGCTTGTGCGGCAAGAGTGACGGGCCTGCAAGATGTCCGCTTCTTCACACGCTGCATCTCGACCGCGAAGCCGAAGCCAAGGCAGCAGACGCCTTCAGTTCGGCACCCGCCGAAGGCGCTCGCTGACGCGTCAGCGCTTCGCGCCAGTCGCGGGGACGCGTCGTGAGAAACTGCCGCCACGACAGCCGCCATGCCTGCGCTGCACTCATGACGTCGGCGTAGTTCGTGGTGTTCATTCGTCGCCCTCCGCTCCCGGGTTGCAGTCGGTCGGGTCGGGGTTCGCGAACCACTGCGTGAGCCTGCAATACGGCAGGCGGCGCCGGTCCAGGCTGTCGCCGCCTGGCGCTCGGCCGGCGCCGGTCCCGCTCGGCCGCAGCACGCAGTTGGCTCGTCACCCGGGGCCTCAGCGACGTCGTTGCAGATTGGGAGGCCGTGCACGGGAAGTTCACCGAGACTGAGGTGGCACAAGCGCGCTCAGAGCTGAGGCACTGACAGCGTTTGTGCTCAGCGCAGCGGCCTGATGTCCGGGAGCGCCGCTTCTGCCACACGGCCACCGGGTCTGTCAGCGCGCTCCTAGCGAACAACCGGGGCGCTGAGCCTCAGCTAGACCGGCCGCCCCGCCGCAGCCTCGGCCTCACGCCGCGCTCCCTCTCCGCGGTGAGCGCGGCCATGCAGGCTGCGTAGCGTTCGGGATGCCTCCGCTTCTGCCACACGGAGTTCAGCCAGCCCATGCCCGCAACAGCAGCGGCAGCGCTCGCGAACACGGCTAGCTGAGTTGCACTGGTCGGCACCGGCCGATCATCGCCGAACGGTGCCAGCCATTCCGTCCCACCGAGCCAGATCAGCGGGAAAGTGAGGCTGCTCAAGAACCACCAACGCCCGAAGCGCCACCAAAGCGCCTGCCAGTACGTGACGCCGACGGCGGAGTCTGTCGTGCCGCTGTGCGCCTCGGTAGTCATGGTGTCAGGGTAGTTTGGGGCGCTTATTGCGCGTACCGGCAGTAGTGGCCGCCGTATTGCTGGCAGGCCCAGCCGTTGGAGATCCTTCTCATCTCCTCGGCGGTGATGAGTCCGGCCCTGTAGTCGGCAATCGCCTTTTGGACTTCGGCCCGTGTGATCTTCGGCTGCCCGTCGCCGCTGTCGTCGTCGGGCTCAGAGTCATCGCCTGAGTCGTCGCCCGAGTCGTCGTCGGTGCCGTCGGAGCTGTGGGTGCCATCGCCGCTGTCGTCATCGGTGCCCGAGTCGTCGTCGTTGTCGTTATTCCCCTTTGCGCTTGCGCTCGGCCTCAGCCTCAGCCTCTTTGCGTTTCCGCTCTGCCTCTGCCTCAGCAGCCTTCCGTTTCCGTTCGGCCTCAGCCTCAGCCTCTTTGCGCTTGCGTTCTTCCTCGGCCTTGCGTTTGGCCTCGGCCTCTTTGCGCTTGCGCTCGGCTTCCTTCTCGCGTTCGTCGTCGCTGCGGCCGTCGTCGCCGTCGTTGTCGGGCGGTATCGGGTAGCAGTTCGGATAGGTGCCCGTCAGTCCCGCGCCGCAGGAGTGCGTGTGCGCGACGTTCTCGTTCCAGCACTGCTGAACGTTCGTGAACGGGTCATAGGCGCAGCGCTTGACGGTCTTGGTATGCGCCTCGGCAGTCTCCGAGGTGGCAAGCGGCACCGCGACGAGCACGGCCATGAAGGCCAGCAGCGCGCACAGCGCTGCCAGGGGTCGTTTTGACATGGCCGGGGTCCTCCATTGCCGAGCGGGCGGTTGTGTGTGATCCACGGCCGCGTCGCCCGATCCGGAGGGGCCCATGCATCTGTGCCGTCCGTGCGGCCGGCGCGGCCGCGAATCGTTCGTATAACAACCAGCCCACACACGCCTCGCAACCCGGCCGCACTGCTGCTGCGCCGCGACTCGGCGCGATGCGCTCCGAGGGACCAGCACCCGCGTAGCTGCTGGGTTTCCGCGCCCACACGCCCTGCTGGCCGCGGCCCACAGCCGACGGCCCCAGATGTCCGTTCGTGCCCGATCCGGACGCTCGCAAAACGAATGTTTACCGATAGGCGAGAAACAACCTCTGACCAGCGGTTATGGGAGCCGAACGGGGCTCGGTGTCCGGCGCGAACCGTCTGCGTTGTACATCCGGCAGGCCGAGAGAATCAACGAGATGGATTGGAGATAGCCAGATGCGGTGCGTCGAGAATCAAATTGTGCGTGAGTTCGCCGGCCAGACCGCGGCGAGCGTCGTCGAGCTGGCGCACCACGGCCACGGAGAATTCATCAATGGTTATGAAGATGCATGATTCTGGTCGCGGCCATTGAACGCCTCGCCATCTCGCTCGAGACAGGACTCGCGGCTGCGGTTCATGACGCCGTGAGGAGCTTGACCGTCAGGGGCGAACTTCGACGAAGCCGGCTGCGCTGAAGTCGCCATCGAATGCAAGTGCCTCGTTGATTCGCTCGCGGCGCATGATCTCGAAGCTCGTGGCGTCGACGTAGGAGTACGAACGCTCGTCGTGGGCAGCCAGCCATTCCCACGCCCGCCGGTCGACAGCAGCGTCCACCACTGCAATCGAGACGCGTGGCGATTGGTGCATCATGTTGACGAAGCGCAGAGCCTCTGCATGACCGGCACGACGGCGCAGCCATGTCCAGGCTTCGCCCATCACCAAGTTGGACGTCCTGAGCGGGCTGCCGCCTGGCCACAACGCAGCTGCGTCGCGATGGCGATGATCGCGTGGGACCAGCAGACCGATCCAGAACGAGGTGTCGACGAACCTCACGATGCAGCGTCGTAGATGACGGCGTCGAGATCGTCGTCGGGGGCAACGTCGACGCTGCCGACGAGCGCGTCCAACGGGTCTGGAGCGAGCACATCGCAGTCGCGACGCAGCGCTGAGCGGACTGCCTCTCGCACAACCGCGGACCGCGAGACCCCTCGTCTGGCAGCAGCCGCCGACAGGGCGTCGTCGATGTCAGGCTCGATGTAGAGCTGTATACGCCGCATAAGTGAAGTATACATCATCTCTGCAACTTCTGGGTGGCCCGGCCAAGCGAGACCTCAACCCTGCCGATCGACCCCAAGCGCTGCGGTCGGCGGGTCAGGAGCTGCAGGAGAGCTGGCTGCAGCCGACTCGGGTGCGAGCCCAGTCGGGGCGGAGGGCTGCGTAGGACTCGCGGTCGGGTTGCTCGTGGTAGGGGCGGCGCATCACATCGAGCAGCTCGCCGATGGCGTCGGGTCGGCCGTCGGCGGCAGCGTCGATGGCGAGCTGGGCCAGGTAGTTGCGCAGCACGAACTTGGGATTGACTCGGTTCATCGCTTCGGCCCGTGCGGCGTCCGCGACGCCGAGGGCTCGGAGCCGTGCCGCGTAGCGCTCGACGAACTCGGCGGTGGCTGAGCGGTGCTCGTCGGTGACCTCCGAGGGCTGGTAGTAGGCGTCGGCGAGCGGGGCGATGCGCCGAGCACGGTCGACGTCTTCAGCGGTGTCCACGGTGGCGAGCCGTCGCCAGAAGACCGTCATGTCGGTCTCGACCAGCCGCAGCACTTCCAGCACACCGTTCGCCAGCTCGCGGTCGGCTTCGGTTTCCAGCACCGGCAGTCCGAGCTTGGCGGCCATCATCGCCGACCACTTCTCCTCGAAGCAGGGCACGTAGCCGTCGAGGGCCGCCTGCAGCGGCTCGGCCTCGCCGACCAGCGGATACAGCGCATTGGCGAGCTGCATGAGATTCCACTGCGCAACGGCCGGCTGGGTGCCGAAGCGGTAGCGGCGATGGGCCGCGTCGGTGGTGTTCGGGGTCCAGTCGGGGTCGTAGTTGTCGAGCCAGCCGTAGGGGCCATAATCGATCGTGAGGCCCAGGATCGACATGTTGTCGGTGTTCATCACTCCGTGGACGAAGCCGACCCGCAGCCATTCGCAGACCATGTCCGCCGTGCGCCGCACGACCTCGGCGAAGAAGCGCGCATATCGCTCCGGCGACGAGCCGTCGGACCCGGCGCTCGCGGCCAGGTCAGGGAAATCGGTGCCGATGACGAAGTCGGTGAGCGTGCGCAACGTGTCGATGTCGCCGCGGGAAGCGAAGATCTCGAAGTTCCCGAACCGCACGAACGACGGCGCCACCCGGCAGACCACCGCCCCGGGCTCGAGCTCGGCGTTGCCGTCGTAGAGCATGTCGCGCATCACCATGCCGCCCGTTGCGACCAGGCTGAGCGCACGGGTTGTCGGCACGCCGAGGTGCGCCATGGCCTCGCTGCACAGGAACTCGCGCACCGAGCTGCGCAACACTGCCAGGCCGTCGGCGGTGCGGGAATACGGCGTGGGGCCGGCGCCCTTGAGCTGCAGCGTCTGGTGCTGGCCGTTGCGGTCCACCACTTCGCCCAGCGCGATCGCCCGGCCGTCGCCGAGCTGACCGGCCCAGTTGCCGAACTGGTGGCCGCCGTAGCAGTGGGCATGGGGATCCATGCCGTCAAGCAGCGTGCTGCCGCCGAACACTGCGGCGAACTGCGGGTCGCTCGCCAAGCCGGCGTCGAAGCCCAGCAGATCGAACATCTCCGCGCTGTGCGCCAGCAAGTGCGGTGCGGGCACCGGTGTCGGCTCGACCCTCGAGTAGCACGCTCCCACCACCTGCCGGCGGTTGTTGCCGGCGTCGGGATCGGCGGGAAGCGAGGCAGTGAAGCGGTTGTCGAAGCTGAGCTGGTCGAGCGAGCCGATGGGCGTCGGCGCTGACGCTGCGTCACTCATCGGCTTCGCCGCTGCGTCATTCATCGGCTTCGCCGCTGTGCTCACAGCAGCTTCAACCCCTCGTTGTAGCGACGGGTGGGCAGGTGCTCCTCGCAGAGCAGGCGCGCCATGTTCTGGAAGACGCCGGCCGTCTCGCTGTCGGGGTCTGCTGCGGCGATCGGCATGCCCTCGTCTCCCCCGGCTCGCAGCTGCGGCACCAGGGGCACCTGGCCGAGCAGCGGCACCTCCAGCTCGTCGGCGAGGGCCTGGCCGCCGCCGGCGCCGAACAGTTCGTAGCGCTTGCCGTCGTCGCCCGTGAACCAGCTCATGTTCTCGATCACCGCCCGCACCTGCAGGTTGACACGCCCCGCCATCTGGGCGGCGCGCTGGGCCACCTTCTGCGCGGCGGGCTGCGGCGTGGTCACCACCAGCATCTCCGAGCGGGGCAGGAACTGCGCCAGCGACAGCGAGATGTCGCCCGTGCCGGGCGGCAGATCTATGAGGAGATGGTCTGGCTCGTCCCAGAAGACATCGGTGAGGAATTGCTCGAGCGCCTTGTGCAGCATCGGGCCACGCCAGATCACCGGCTGGTCCTCGCGAGCGAAGAAGCCCATCGACATGCAGCGCACGCCGTGCGCCTCGGTGGGCACCACCATCTGGTCGATCACGGTAGGGGGGCGGGCGACCCCGAGCATCCGGGGAATGGAGAAGCCCCACACATCGGCGTCGATGACAGCCGTGCGCGTGCCGCGCTGGGCGAGCGCTATCGCGAGGTTGACCGTCACGCTGGACTTGCCGACGCCGCCCTTGCCGCTGGCCACCAGCAGCACGCGTGTCTTGTTGCCAGGGTGGGCGAACGGCACTTCACGGCCTTCGGCGTGGCCATGTCCGGCCTGGGTGCCCGCTGTGGCGGCCGGGTCGCCGATCAGCTGGGCCCGCAGCGTCGACTGCTCGGCTTCGTCCATGACGGTGAATTCCACGACCACGTCGTCGATGCCGTCGAGGGCGCGTCCCGCCTCGCTCACGGCGTGCGAGACGTGGCCAGCAGCCGGCCAGTCATTCGACGGCAAGGCGACCAGCACTTGTGCCGCACGTCCGGCGACGGCCGCGGCCCTCAGCATGCCCATCTGGCCGATGGGCCGGCGCAGCTCGGGATCGATCACCTCAGCCACCGCAGCAGCCAACTGCTGATCGGTGACGCTGGCTGGTCCGCCGTTGGCGGATGACCCTCGACGCTTGCCCTTCACTGGGTGCCCCTGACCGGTTGCGATCGACTGCCTCGTGGTGACTGCAACGGCACTCCAGCCGCATCTGCTGTTCTCAAAGCACGCTACTGCCGCAACCATCGTCGCCCGCAGCGCACCGCACCACCTCGACCGACGACCGCTCGCCAGCGGCACCCGGCAGTCCGGGCAGGTCGACGAAGCCGCCGGTGAGGCGCCGAGTCAACCGCCTCTCGGCGGCAGTCAAGCTTCGTCGGGCAGGCTGAGCATCTGTTCAGCCTTGGCAATGCGTTCCTGCGCCGCCGCACGGCTCCGCCAGATGACGACCCCCAAGTAGGGCGCGACCACCGCGGCCAAGGCGACGAACCCTTCGACTGGGCGATCAGTAGCGATCAGGAATGCGCCGAACGCGAGCACCAACAAGCCGACAGCCTGGGCAGCTCGCTGGCCCCGGTCTGCGCGCCGATCGTTGCCTTTGACAACGACCATCGTCATCTCATCCTGCCTACGGCTCTGGGCAGCGATGTCGTCCACGATCTTGTCCGCCAGTGTCGGGTGGTTGTCGGCAAGGCCGTTGAGCGCCTCGATCACCGACGGGAAGTTGAGCTGGATCTGCTGGTTGAACTGGTTGAACGACAGTTGCGGGGAAGGTGCTTCGGCCCGTTCAGCCTTGTCGGGCGCCAAGTCGCCGTTGGGGTCCTGTTCCCCTTGGGTCATTCGCTGATTTCTGGCAAGTAATGCGCAGCGACATTCCTTGCCCTCGCTCCGTACCGCAGCCAGCGGCTCACCACCGACACGTAGAGGTCGGCACCCTTGTCGTCGAGGAAGTTATAGGGCGGGTGCTGACCCTGAATGTCGAACGCCTGCGCCACGCCGTCCCAGAACGTCGGCAGAGCGACGCGCTCGACGGGCCCGATCGATGCCCGAGCCGTGCTGTCACTCACAGCGAACCGAGCCCTTCCGTGTAGTACACCGATGCCACACGCGCAGTATGGCGCGCGCAGCACCCATGTGCTGACGCGCAGCGCCCGAACGCCGGGTCAGCGGACGTCATGCACACATTCAGGCTGCTACTCGCGGTCGTCGGCAGCCTGATCCTCGCTTGCTTTGGACCGCGAGAGCTCCTTGCGGAGCCACTTGTTGTCCGCGTTGTACCTGAGCTCGTAGACGCCGTTTCCGCCGTCAACTCTGCGCAGATCCGTGTCGCCGTTGAAAGGTTCGGGCACCTGCTGGTCCCATTGTTCTTCTCGAACTTCCCTGATTTCCGGCGCGTCGCCCCGATCGAAGTAATCGTCCTTGGCATCCGTCTCGAATACGAACCGGAGATAGTCGAGCCCGAGGTGCGCGTCTCGACGTCGGCCCGGTCGAAGAAGGAGTCCGGGAGAGTCGCCGAAAACACTCCACGCTTCGATGTCGTCCCAGTAGCCGGCCTCCCGAAGAACGTCTTCGACCTCGGCCTCGGTATCCGCTCGAATCAGCGCCTCGCACAACGCTCGGCCGCTGAGCTGAGGGTCCGAGAACGAGGTGTCGAACAGTCCGGCAGCACGGGATTCCATGTCAAGCGATCCCCTTTCGAATGACGCTGGCTCATGGACGCAGGCCGAAGCGTAGGCGCTGACCAGATACCCGGCATCCACGGGACAGCGTTTCCAACGAACACGACGCTCAGGTGATGCAAGGAACCTGACCGGTCGCTTTCCGCAAGAGCCGTGCACGATGCCACACGCCGAACTGCGACTCACCTGACGAATCGTCGATCACGAGGACGCTGCGTACCCCGTGGTTGCTGATCCCGCGTGGTGAGTAGCCGCCATCGTGCTGGCACGGCTCGCGGCTCCCACGGCTGCGGCCGTGCTGTCCATTCTGAAGTAGTCCAAGCAGCTGGCTGAGCCCTCTAGCGGAAGTGCTGTGATCGGCTATTCGAGTTCGGCTTGCATTTCGGTGATGGCGTTTTCGAGGGCGGCGGCCATGGCGGGGGGCGGGTTGCGTTGCAGCGCTGCGCCGTAGTAGCCGATGGCAGCTTCGAGGTCGCGCTCGATGAAGCGGGCGGTGTAGCCGCGGAAGACCCACGGATCGAACTCGCCGGGGTCGAGCGCTACGGCGGCGTCGAGCGACGCAATGCCGGCGACGATGAGCTCGCGGTCGGGGATGCGCACCAGCAGCCAGCCGCGCAACGCCAGTGCCTCGGTGTCACTGGGGTCGTCAGCGAGGACTCGGTCGAGATCCACGAGTGCCGACTGCAGATCGCAGCCGGCCGCGGGAGCATCGGTTGCCTCGCCTGCGCCGGACGGGTCCTGCGATGACGCCGATTCGCAGTGACGCAGGTGCAGGCGGGCTGACAGCACGAGCGCTCCGCGCAGGTCGGGATCGAGCCGGAAGATCTCCTCCAGCGTGGCGCGGGACTCGTCGAGTTGATTCGCCGCGAACTGGCGCTGTGCGTCGACGAGCAATGAACGTGCCGAGCGGTCGATGTCGCCCGTCAGGGTCTCGCCCGACAGGCGCAACCCTGCCGAGCGCGCCACCAGCACACCTGCCAGGGCCCCGACGAGCACCAGCGCGCTGACGGTGACAACCGTGGCGCTGCGCCAGCCGCTTCTGCGAGCACTCCTGCCCGGCGGGTCTGGGTCAACTGCTGCGGTGGATCGATCCCCGGGGGCCGTGGTTCCGCCCGTGCCGACTGCTGCCGCGGCGCTGTCGCCGTCAAGCCGATCGTCGTCGCTTTCAAGAGCGCCGGCGCGGGCCTTCCAGCGGCGGGTTGCAGCCCACAGTCCGGCTGCTGCCGCGGCGAAAGCAGCCACTGGCAGGGCCCACACCAGCGTTCCCACGCCCTCCCCCGGCGGCAGCGCGTTCACATCGTCGCCGTAGGCGGCGGCAAGATCGGACCTGATCTCGGTATCGCTGCGGCCGGCATCCACCCACATGTCGATCTGCCGGCGCATGGCTGCCGCCGCTGGAGCATTCGACTCGAGCACGCTCTGGCCGTCGCAGACCGGGCAGAGCGTCGCCTCCTTCAGCTCATATGCGCGCTCGGCCTCTGTCGCCGGCGGTTGCGACGATGTTGCGGCGAGGACTGCGGCGATGACGGCCATAGCTGCCACGGCCAGCCAGCCGATGCGACGCAGTCCTGAACCGCTCCGGGCCGGAGCCGCCGGCTGAGCCGACGAAATCGCCCCGATGTCGCTCATGGCAGGCCCAGAGGTTGAGCCCCGGGCCCGAGCGGCCCGTGAGCGAAGCGAACATGAGCGGGGAGCGCGGCGCGAAGCCGTGGCCCGAGCGGCCCGTGAGCGGAGCGAACAAGAGCGGGAGATGATGGGGCTGCTGCATCACCATTCGCAGCACCCGTCAACAGTGCGATGACCGCATCGGGATCGTCGGCGCTGATCTGACCTTGCCAGCGTGCCGCCACGATGCCGTCGGGTGTGATCAGGAACGACTCGGGCGGCCGCAGCACACCGAACTCGACCGCCCAGCGGGAATCGGGATCGTCGACGACCGACCAATCGCCGCCGAGGCGCTCGTAGAACGCAATTGCATCCGATGTCCGGTCGCCGAACGGCACGGAAACCAGGACGCCATCGTGGGAATGGCGAGCTGCCCATGTCGCGAGCGCAGGGTGTTCGCGGTCGCACGGCACGCACCACGATGCGAAGAAGTTGACCAGCACCCACCGCGGATTCGACGACAGCGGGCCCACTGCGTCGATGTCGAATCGCGCTACGTCATCGGGACCCATCCGCACGCCTGGCAGGGCCTGCGCGCCGCCGGCGGCAAGGAACGACTCGGGCGGCCAGATGAGCTCGCCTCGCAACGGCGGCACCAACTCGCGGATGAGCGGGCTCGCGGCACGGATGCTGCCGCCGTCGGAGTCCCGAGTCGCCAGCAGCGCGATCAGTCCGGCGGCCACCAGACCCACGAGCACTGCCGCAACCCGCACCCACGGGCGGCTGCGTCGCCTTCCCGAGTCGCTGGTGTTGCCGGAAGGAGCCTGCGGCTCAACGCTCGACGATTCATTGGACGGCACAGTCACGACTCGCGCGCCCCGGCGGAACCCGCGGCTGCGGGAGTGCCGCGGCGCGGAACGCGGTCGCGTGCGCCGATGCGGGTCGGCACCAAGGCCGCGGCGATGCCGAGCACCAGCACGGCGCCGCCGAGCCACATCCACGCCACGAGCGGCTTGATGAGCACCCGCAGTGCTACGTCGCTGTCTCCCTCTGCGGGGATGGTCGCCAGCGACAGGTACACGTCATCGATCAGGCTCGTGGCCACCGACGGCGTCGAGATCGGCTGGCCGAATTCGGCGAATCGCGTCACGGCCGGCTCGAAGATGCCCCGGTCTTCGACGTCCACTCGCACCCGTACGACCCGGTTGCCGTTCTCGATCTCATCGGTGAGCCCCAAGTAGGTGACCTGGTGGCCCGCGACCACGCCGGACTCCCCCGGCGACAGCGTGAACTCGCCTTCAGACCCGTACGCGCTCGACGCGATGAACCCGAAGGCGATCACGGCAACGCCGATATGGGCGATCATGCCGCCGCCCGTTCGTCCCAGCAGGCCGCGCCAGCCATTGCGCCGCACGCCCAGCCACAGCAGCCGCGCAGCGCTGCCGATGACGAAACCGCCCATGCCCAGCGCCACCACCTGCCAAGAACCGTGCGCTCCAGCCCACACCGACAGCACCATGGTCAGCGCCCCTGCCGCTGCGGGCCACAGGAGCCGTTTCGAGCGAAGCTCAGCCGGGGTGTCGCGCCAGTTCAGCGCAGGCGACAGCGCCATGAGGCCGAGCAACGCGATGCCGACCGGCGCAAGCATCCGGTCGAAGTACGGCCGCCCCACAGCCAGGCGCTCGGCCGCGACCGCCTCGGCCAGCAGCGGGAAGACCGTGCCGAGCATCACCACGAATGCTGCGACGGCGAAGAGCAGGTTGTTGCCCAGGAACGACCCTTCCCGTGACCAGATCGACCGCAGGCTGGCCGGGTTCCGCAGCGCCTCGCCGCGCCACGCCACCAACACCACCCCGCTCACCACGATCACCGCGAAGAACGCCAGCAGGATCGGCCCCAGCGATGACTCGCTGAACTCGTGCACCGATTCGAGCACGCCCGAACGCGTGAGGAACGTGCCGAAGATGGTCAGCGCGAACGTCACGATGAGCAGCGACAGGTTCCACACGCGCAGCATCTGGCGGCGCTGCTGGGTGATGAGCGAATGCACGAAGGCGGTGGCGGTCAGCCACGGCAGCAGCGAGGCATTCTCGACGGGATCCCACGCCCAGTAGCCGCCCCAGCCCAACACCTCGTAGGACCACCAGGCGCCCAGCAAGATCCCTGCGCCCAGGCTGCCCCAGGCCACCAGCGTCCAGCGCCGGGTATCGGCCAGCCAACGGCTGTCGAACTGGCCCGTGATGAGCGCAGCCACCGCGAACCCGAACGGCACGGTGAACCCGACGTACCCCAGGTACAGCATCACGGGATGAATCGCCATCAGCGGGTGGTTGCGCAGCAGCGGATTCAAGCCGCCGCCGTCCGCTGGCGGGTCGGCGAGCGTGCCGAACGGGTTTGCCGGCCCGGCGAGCAGCGCGAAGAAGAAGATGCACACGCCCAGCATCACCGCGAGCGCCCAGGCAACGGTGGGTTCTGATGTGCGGGCACGGAAGCGCCATGCCGCGGCGCCCACATAGCCGCACAGCACCAGCGCCCATAGCAGGATCGACCCTTCGAGCGCGCCCCACAGCGTGGCAATCTTGTAGATGAGCGGCGTGGCGACGGTGGAGTTGCGCGCCACGTACGCGAGCGAGAAATCGTTGCTGAGCAGCGCGAACTCCATCGCTCCGGTAGCCAGCACGCAGCCGCCGGCCATGGCAGCGATCCATGCCAGCGCCTGGCGGCACCGCTCGGGCTGCGACAGCGCTCTGGCTGCAATCAGCGTCCCGGCACCGCCGAGCGCGCTGACGAGGCCGACGGCCACGCCGAGCGTGCCCAGCACGGCGATCACAGCCGAGGCACCTCGAATGGGCAGTCGTCGAGGAAGCCCTCGGGAGCCTCGGTCGGGGCAGGCAGGCGGTCCTCATTCGCCGCTGCGTACTCGTTGGTGTGCTTGACGACCATGTCGTCACTCAGGAAATAGTGGGTGTCGCGACCGGCGACCGTCACGACATCACCTTCTTCCCAGTGACCCAACAGCACCACTGGGATCCATGGCGACTGGAAAAGGACAGGCGGATTGGCAGTGTGACGCACCGAAACGGACGCGCAGTTGTGAAGCACCTCGAATGTGGTCACACCGCCGTCGATTGTCACCGAGGAGGGCACTACCCGTCCCTGCAAACGAAAGCGACGCTCGCCCAGTTCGTCCCGCGCGGCGATGGCCTCGTCAGCGTTCCGGAAGAACTCAGTGGCATCGCGAAGTCCAATCGCGAAGAGGGCAACAGCCGCGACGAGCAAGAGCAACCCGAAGGTCACGACTATGACCTTGCGGCGACGTCCCAGCTCGCGGCGCGCCTCGACGCGGTCAGCGTCGGCGGGAAGGGGAAGGCGCGGGCTGAGGTCGCTCATGGTGCCGCGGACGCTGCATCTCGGCCGTGTTCGATTCCCGGCGGCGTTCGAGACGCGTCGCTGCCGCTGCGATCCTCGCGCCCGTGTTCAGCGTCGTCGCCATTTCTGCCGGTGCCGGAGATGCCCAGGCTGCGGCCGAGGGAACGGCCCCGACGGACGACCCGTGCGGCGTAGGCCAGCACCGCAGCCGCTGTCAGCGCATAGCCGACGACGACGCTTGCCGCGTGGGTCATCGGCCCGCCGCCTGCTCGTCACGGCGCTGGGCGAGGAGTTCTTCCAGCGACGCTTCCTCGGCGAGTTCCTCGAGGCGCAGCACCCGGTAGCGGTGAATGCCGATCCACAGCGCCACCACCGTGAACGTGGCCCAGGAGTACAGCAGCGTCCAGTACATCTCACCGGTGATGTTGCGGTCGCCACCGGGTTCGAGGTTCAGGCTGGCCTCTTGATGCAGCGTGCGCCACCAGTCCACCGAGTAGTGGACGATGGGCAGGTTGACGACCGCAATGAGCGCCATTACTGCCGACCTGCGGGCCCGGGCACGTGACTCGGCCGGGAGCCGGCGCAGCGCCAAGTACCCCAAGTAGGTCACGAACAGCAGCACGGTCGTGGTGAGCCTGGCGTCCCACTGCCAGTAGGTGCCCCAAGTCACCCTTCCCCAGAGCGAACCGGTCACCAGCGTGAGAGCCGTGAACAGCACGCCGAGCTCGGCCGCCGCACCGGCCACGCGGTCCCACCGCCGGGCATGCCGATCGGCGATGACGCCGTAGGTGCCGCCGGCGCCGCTGCGGGTTCGCCACAGCACCCTGGCACTGGCGAAAGCGGTCAGCACAAAGCCTCCATAGGCGACCCAGATGGAGGGCACGTGGATGTACATGAGCCGCACCGAGTCGCCTTGGACCGCATCGGCGGGCGAGATCCACAGCGCCAGCAGCGCCATCACGCCGACAGCTGCGATCGCGACCACGCCGAGCACCCGGGTTGCGACGCTGCCGGTCATCGTCAGGGAGCCGGCTCGCTGCGCCTGCTGGCGAAGGTCGGGCTCAGGGGTCTCGATCATCGGGTGACTCAGGCGTCTTCCAGCAGCGGACCGGCTGCCGCCCAGCCCACTGCGATGTAGGTGACGAGCACCACTGCGAGCAGTGCTGTCCAGCTCCAGCCTTGGTCGGCGCTGGTCCCGAGCGCCACGTCGAACGCACGGGTTCCGGCCAAGAGCACCGGTGCTGCCACCGGGATCAGCAGCAGCGGGAGCAGGGTATCCGCCGACCGCAGACCTACTGTCATCGCCCCGTACAGCGTCCCGCAGATGGCGAACGCAGCCATGCCGCACAGTCCTGCAACCACGATCAGGAGCCAGTCGTGGACGGTCACCGAATAAAGCACCAGCAGGCCCGCGGCGGCGAAGACGCCGACGAGCACCATCTGCAGGGCCAGCGCCGCAGCCTTGCCCCAGAGGATGGCCGCAGGCACGAGCCCTCCGAGGCGCAGACCATCGAGGTTCCCGCCTTCGGCTTCGATGTCGAAGCTGCGCTTTGCCCCGAGCACAGCCCCGAAGAGCACAGCCACCCAGAACAGGCCGCCTGCGCCCGCGCCCAGCAACGAGGGGTTCGCGTCGAGAGCGAATGCGAAGACGACCAGCACCAGCAGCACGGTCGGGACGATCTGGATGAGAGTGACGCGAGCCCGCCACTCGATGATCAGGTCCTTGCGGCAGACGAGCCAGATCTCACGCCACATCGGTCGGGCCAGTCGTCTGGGGCACGGGTGCAGCCGGCTCGACGCGGCCGCCGGACAGCATCACATGGCGAGCGGCCGCAATGCCGGAGCGTCCCGTCTCGTGCGTTGCGAACATCACGGTGGCGCCTGCGGTGACGGCGTCGGCCAGCAGCTCGTCAAGCGCATCCCGGCTCGAGGTGTCCAGCCCGGCATGGGGCTCATCGAGCAGCCACAGCCGCGGGCGCGCAATGGTGAGACACGCCAGCGCCACGCGCCGCTGCTGGCCTTCCGACAGCCGTCGAATGGCCACTTCGCCGAGACGGCCGCCGAGCGCAAAGCGCTCGATCGCGGCGGCAACCTCAGGCGCCCCGGCACGGTGCACGTCGGCGCAGTGGCGCAGCTGGTCGTCGACCCGCAAATCGCCGTACAGGGGTGACCGATGCCCCAGCAGTCCCACGTGAGGTCGGACCGAGCGACGTTGTGCTCTCAGGTCAAAGCCGAGCACCTCGGCGCGCTCGCCCCGCACTGGCACGAGCCCCGCGCAGGCCCGCAGCAACGTGCTCTTGCCTGCTCCGTTGGGTCCTCTCAGGCACACCATCTCGCCGTCTTGCACGCTGAGATCCACGCCCGCCAATGCGGGAAAGCGGTCCAGCAGGGCAACGACGCCCTCGAAGGCAACGGCAGCGCCCACGGAACGTCAAGGCTACGGCCGCGCGTCTGTTCAGGACGTGGCGACCACCGCAAGCACATCGCCCTCGGCCACGGAATCGCCCTCGGCCACGTGCATCTCCGCGAGCGTGCCGCTTTCGGGGGCGGTCACCGGGATCTCCATCTTCATGGACTCGAGGATGAGCAATTCGTCGCCGGCAGCTACGGCGGTGCCCACCTCGGCAACCACCTTCCACACGGTCGCAGTCAACTCAGCTCGAACGTCCAGCACGTCGTCTCTCCTCCACGGAACCGGGGCGAAGGGCCGGCGCAAAGCTAACCGAGCCGGCGAGCAGGGCGCTCGCAACCGCCACGGCATACCTCGTTGCTCAGCCCCTCGACGGTGCCGGTGAACGGCGGCCGACATATCCCCGAACGTTCGCGCGCTAATCGGTATCTTCGGAACCCGGTGTCCCTCATCGCGCTCGTAACCCTCATCGGAGCCGGTGTCGGCTTTGCTGCCGCGCTTGCCACCGGCGGTACTGCCGCTTCGGTCCTCGCAAGGCTCCGAGCCGTTCGGCTCAACCACTGGCCGGTGCTGGTGCTCGGGGCAGTCCTGTCGCTCGCTGTCAGTCTCGACACCAACATGCTTGCTGGCAGGTTCGCCCTCGGCATCTCTCTGGTACTTCTGCTCGCGGGGTGCCTGCTCAACCGGCACATCGTCGGGGCGACCGTCGCCGCCATCGGCATAGCTGCGAATCTCGGCGTGCTCCTCGTGAACGGCTACGTGCCGGTGAGCGAAGGCGCCGTCGTGGCCGCAGGCATCATCGACTTCGACGGACTCGACCGGGTGCTCCTCGGTGCGGCACGCCGGTGGACCGACGACGCGACGATCGCCGCTTGGCTGGGCGCTGCGATCCCGCTCGCTCCGCTGAAGGACGTCATCACGCTCGGCGACCTGATGACTGCGGCCGGCTTGGCGAATATCGCATTCAGACTGATGTGGCCGGGTACGCGGGACCTGCAACGACTGGCGGCGGTGCCGCACAGCGACTTCGACGACGCTTCAGTCGTTCTGAAGCCCGCAGGGCAGCGAACGACTCTGGAGCACCCCCCGCTCATCGGCGCAGCCGCAGCCGCAGCGGCAACGCCAGCCGCACCTGTGCCGGCGGCTGCCCCCGCCCAGCCCAGCCCGGTGCTCGTACCCGGTGAGCCGGCATGGGCATCGCGCGTCGAGCCGGCACCGTGGCCGGCCCCCGCTCCGTGGCCTCCTGAGCCGCAGGCCGACGAGTCCATGAGACCCGCTCGCGCCTCGGTTGACGAGCCGACGGAGAGCTACGACCCCCATCTCTTCGACGCCTGAACGCCACTACGAGTCGCCGCCCGCCGAAGGCGTCGGGAGTCGGCTACGTCAGGTTCGCTTCGCGGAGGGTTTCGATGGCGGCGTCAGGGTGGCGCCGGACCGCGGCCTTCAGCTGCTGCAGATGGAATCGGCTGCGGGCCTCGCTGAGCACGTCCTCCCATCCCGGGCGCGCGTCGACGAGCCGTTCTGTCACGCAGAACTCAATGATGTCTTCAAGACACGGCCGAAATCGTCGTCCGCCGACGGGAAGGTGGAGGCGCCGAGAATTCCGCTCCGGCTGCCCGGACAGATCGAGAAGACGCTGCAAGGACTCGGCCTTGCCGTCGATGTGCAAGTGGGCCTCCGGGTACACGTTCGGTGCCGGCCGCACGAAGTCGTACGTGAAGACTGCCTCTCCGTCCGCGGTTGCGAGCACGTAGGCGCTCTGCGTGTTCCGAAGGTACTTCGACTCGTCGTCGAGCGTCAGGGTGTGAAAGATGCGCAGACCGAAGCGGGCCCGCTTCTGCGAGACCGTCAGCGGGATGAGATCGTCGAGAGCGTCCGAATCGTTCCTCCGGTAGCGGATGATCGCGTTTCCTTTGCTGTCGATCCAAGATGAGAGGTGAATTCCATGCGTAACGGTCCTGTTGAGCAGACCCGTGATTTCTGCAGCGAAATCGCGGGCCTGCTGCTCCAGGTCACTCCGCGGGCGGGTCAAATGACGAAACGAGGAACCACATGCGTCGGGCGAGCTCGCTTGTGAAGTCACCCGTCGCTGCTTGCTGGTCGAGCTCCTCGCGTGTGCAACCAGCAGCGTCGAGGGCATCGCTCACGAGTTCGTCGACGTCGCCATCGCTGAGATGCACAACCTCGATGTCGGCGGAGTCTGCTGCGTAGCTGGGTGGTTCGTCCAAGGTACGGCCAGCGACCGTTATGGCAGTCATGGTGCTGTTCCAGTGTCGGGTTTGGCGGCACTCATCATGCCGCCTGCGGCGACTCGGTGGGAGTCGTTGCCCCAAAGGGTATTCCCGGGGAGTGACATGACACGTCGCTTTTCTCGCTGGGCCTGTCGAGCAGGGCGCCGCTGCACCGCGTCTGACCTGCACGTTTAGCTCTTGAGGCGGGTCTTCGTTGATCAACGATTCGGCTTGCAATGGGTGGCCGATTTCACGACCTCAGCAAGTGGAACGGTTGCCTCAGCGCCCACCTTCGGTCGGGGGCGCAGCGGCCGTGCTTGGCGACGAGATCTCGCGTCCTCGACTGAGCGCCGTAGCGTTCCGAGATAATGGGACGGTGGCTGACGGCGGCGAGTCTCGAGGCGAGGGGCCCGACGGCCGTCGGGGCACCGCCCCATCGGCAGATCAACCCTTCGACGATGTTCTCGCTCGGCGAGCCCGGCTGAAGCGGATCACCAGCCTGGGGCAGCGGACCGGGTACGGCCTGTATCTCTTGTCGCTGGTGCTCGGCGCGGCGGGCATCCGCTGGGGCTACACGCCGCTGCTCAGCACGCTGATCGCCGTGGCGCTCGTGGTCGGCTCGATGCTGCTCGCGCCCACGATCATCATGAGCCACGGCATCAAGGCCGCCGAGCGCGAGGAGCGCCAAGCGACTGCGGCCGCATCGGCTGACGCCGCCGTTCGCGGATCCGCCGGATAGACGAGGATCTCATGTCGGAAGCCGCAGACAGCGCCGCCGCCGGCGGCCACGAATCGGCCGGCGCCCTCGACGGCATACGTGTGGTCGATCTCACCACCGTGCTCATGGGGCCGATGGCGTGCCGGATGCTGGGAGACCACGGCGCCGACGTGATCAGGGTGGAATCGCTGGAAGGCGACTCCACGCGCAACGGCCTTCCTGCCCGATCCGTCGGCATGTCCGGCTTCAGCCTCAACATCCAGCGCAACAAGCGCTCGCTGGCGCTCGACCTCAAGTGCGACGCCGGGCGTGCAGCCATGCAGCGGCTGCTTGCGAGCGCCGACGTGCTCGTCACCAACATGCGGGCAGCCGCACTCGAGCGCCTCGGCCTCGACGCCGACACTTTGCGAGCGCAGCATCCGCATCTCATCTGCTGCCGTGCGAACGGCTACGGCAGCGGCGGCCCGTATCGCGACAAGGCGGCCTACGACGACGCCATCCAGGCTGCTTCTGGCCTGTCGAACCTGATCGGCCGCATAGCAGGCGAACCTGGCTTCGTCCCCTCGGTGATTGCAGACAAGGTGACCGGGCTGCACGTGGTGGAGGCCGTGCTCGCTGCCC
Organism: Acidimicrobiia bacterium; assembly: GCA_022827265.1. GTDB lineage: Bacteria > Actinomycetota > Acidimicrobiia > Acidimicrobiales > Poriferisodalaceae > Poriferisodalis. The sequence continues at coordinate 31,973 of JAJDTF010000160.1, forward strand.
TGTTCCACCGGGAGCGGACCGGCATCGCACAGACCATCGAAGTGCCCATGTTCGAGACGATGGTGGCCTTCAACCTGGTGGAGCATTACCGCGGCGCCGTGTTCGAGCCACCCGAGGGGCCGTTCGGTTATGACCGGCTGCTCACGCCGCACCGGCGGCCCTATCCCACGGCCGACGGCTGGGTGTGCCTGCTGCCCTACAACGATGCCCAGTACCGAGCCTTCTTCGCGTTCGTCGAACGACCCGAGCTGGCCGATGATCCGCGCTTTATCGACCACAACTCGCGGATCGCGCACATCGACGATCTGTACGCACTGTTCGGAGAGCTCTCGGTGCGTCGCACCACCGATGAGTGGATCGCCTACTGCGACAGCCACTCGATACCGGCCGCCAGGGTCATGGACCTGGCAGACCTCGACGCAGATCCCCAGCTCGCCGCCGTGGGCCTCGTGAGCATCTCCGAGCACCCCACCGAAGGGGCGTACCGCTACGTGGCCGATCCGGTGATCTACTCAGCCACGCCCACGCGGTTGCGACGCCATGCCCCGCTGCTGGGCGAGCACGCCGTCGAGATTCTCAGCGATCTGGGCTATGGCGACGACGAGATCGACGCACTGCGCGACCACGGCGTCATCGTTCTGCCTGACTGAACAGCTGTCCGGCAACGCAAAGGGCACCCCGCAGGCGGGATGCCCTTACGTCGGCTCGCAGCCGATTGCACGGCACCCGGCGGGCGCCGCCCATAGCGCTGATCAGTCGCCGCGCCCGCCAATGCCCTTCTTCAAGGCGCTGATTGCAGCGTCTCGAACCGGGATGAACGCAACGAGGACGATGGCCGTCGCCACGTCCATGCCAAAGCGGCCCAGCGACAGCAGTTCCATGTTCGTCCCGAACCCGAGATCGAGCACATCGTTCGCGCCGTTGACTTGCGAAATCAGCACGAACAGGTACGCCCAGATCAGGTTCAGATTGCTTCCGACGACCGGAATGGACTTCAGCGTGTCGTTCACTTTGACGGTGTCGAGGACGCTGTCCACGACCACCATCGCACCTTGGAACACCATGCCCAAGATGATCAGCGTCAGGATTGTCGCCATCATGCCAATCGACCCCCTTTGGTCGGCAGTACGGCTGCGGTTGCCGTCCGCCCCCGCAGGCGGCAACCACCGCATACCCTAGTCAATACCGTTGCGTCTGTGTGTCAATTCCGTGACAGTTTCCGACGCATCGGCGAAATGCTGAGCAACTGGCGGGTAGCCCGAATCGGCCTCTGGTGATGCGCAGCGGTAGCTTTGCGGCGCATGACGCAGGTGCCCGACAGGCCCACCGTGGACGGGCTCGAAGCGAAGTGGTCGCAGCAGTGGGAAGCCGACGGCGTATACCGCTTCGATCGCACCGCCACCCGCGAGCAGGTGTTCAGCATCGACACCCCTCCGCCGACCGTGAGCGGCTCGCTGCACATGGGGCACGTGTTCAGCTACACCCACACCGACAACATCGCCCGTTACCGGCGCATGGCGGGCTGCGAGGTCTTCTACCCGATGGGATGGGACGACAACGGCCTGCCCACCGAGCGACGCGTCCAGAACTACTTCGGGGTGCGCTGCGACCCTTCGCTGCCCTACGACGAGAACTTCGAGCCGCCTGCTGACGGCGGCGACGCCAAGGCCGTGGAGGCCCGCGGCGAGCTGGCGATCTCGCGCCGGAACTTCATCGAGCTGTGCCACGTGCTCACCGCCGAAGACGAGCACGCCTTCGAGGCGTTATGGCGCCAGCTCGGGCTGAGCGTGGACTGGTCGATGACCTACGCCACCATCGACGAGCGCTGCCAGCGGATCGCGCAGCGCGCATTTCTCGGGAACCTCGAACGCGGCGAGGCGTACCAGATCGAAGCGCCCTCGCTGTGGGACGTCACCTTCGGCACTGCTGTGGCCCAGGCTGAGCTCGAAGACCGCGAGCGGCCCGGCGCCTACCACCGCATTGCATTCGGGCGCACCGGCCCGCCCGGATCGCACAACGGCACCGTCGAAATCGAGACCACCCGACCGGAGTTGCTGGCTGCATGCGTGGCCCTCGTGGCCCACCCCGACGACGAGCGCTACCAGCCTCTGTTCGGCACCACGGTGACGACCCCGCTGTTCGGCGTGGAAGTGCCGGTGATGGCGCACAAGCTGGCCGAGCCCGACAAGGGCACTGGCATCGCCATGATCTGCACGTTCGGCGACACCACCGACGTGACGTGGTGGCGCGAGCTGGACCTGCCCGTGCGCGCCATCGTGGACCGGCGCGGTCGCATCACGCCCGATCCGCCGCCGGGCATCGAGGGGGCCGCCGGGCAGGAGGCGTACCGGCATCTCGCGGGACGCACGGTCGGCGGCGCCCGCAACGCCACCGTGGAACTGCTGCGGGAATCGGGAGAGCTCATCGGCGAGCCCCGCCCGATCACCCATGCCGTGAAGTTCTTCGAGAAGGGCGACCGGCCGCTGGAGATCGTGTCGAGCCGCCAGTGGTACATCCGCAACGGCGGGCGCGACGCTGAGCTGCGAGACGCGCTGATCGCCCGCGGCTCGCAGATGACCTGGCATCCGCCGTACATGCAGGGTCGCTACACGAACTGGATCGAGGGCCTGAGCGGCGACTGGCTGATCAGCCGCCAGCGCTACTTCGGGGTGCCGATCCCGCTGTGGTACCCGCTCGACGACGCCGGCGAGCCGACCTGGGAACAGCCGCTGGTGCCCGACGACGGCGCGCTGCCGGTCGATCCTTCCAGCGACGTCCCAGCCGGCTACGACGAATCGCAGCGGGGCCAGCCGGGCGGTTTCATCGGCGATCACGATGTGATGGACACCTGGGCCACGTCATCGCTGACGCCGCAGATCGCATGCGGCTGGAGCGAGGACACGGACCTGTGGGAGCGCACCTACCCGATGGACATGCGCCCCCAAGGCCACGACATCATCCGCACTTGGCTGTTCTCGACGGCGGTGCGCAGCCACCTCGCTCACAACTGCGCGCCGTGGCGCCACTGCGCCCTGTCGGGCTGGATCCTCGACCCGGACCGCAAGAAGATGTCCAAGTCCAAGGGCAACGTGGTGACGCCGGTCGACCTGCTCGACACCTACGGGGCCGACGCCGTGCGCTACTGGGCCGCCAACGGCCGCCCCGGCACCGACACGGCCTTCGACGAAGGGCAGATGAAGATCGGCCGTCGGCTGGCGATCAAGCTGCTGAACGCAGCGAAGTTCGCTCTGACGCTGGCTGACTCATCACCCGCCGACGACCGCTCCGCGAAGCTGACTGCGGTGGTACTCGAGTCCCTCGACGATCGCAGCACCGCCGATCACTCGCTTGAATTCGGTTTAGCCTCCGCGCGCGACAGCTTGGACGCGTCATTGTTGGGCGAACTGGCCGAGCTGGTGCGCGTCGCGACCGACGCATTCGAGAACTTCGACTATGCCCGCGCCCTTGAGCGGTCCGAGCAGTTCTTCTGGCGCTTCACCGACGACTACGTCGAGTTGGTCAAGGGACGTGCCTATGGTGGCCAAGGTGCCGAAGCAGCGGCGGCGGCTCATCGGACGTTGAAGGTGACGCTCCATGTGTTGCTGCGCTTGTTCGCGCCATTCCTGCCCTTCGTGACCGAGGAGATCTGGTCGTGGTGGCGGCCGGGTTCGGTACACCGAGCCAAGTGGCCTGCTGTCGGTGAGATCGCGTCGTTGGCGGGCGAGGCGTCGAGCGCGTCGCCGGGCGAGGCGTTCGAACTCACCGCATCGGTGTTGAGCGAGGTTCGCCGGGCCAAGACCGAGGCCAGGCGCAGCCTGCGCGTGCCCGCAGAGCAAGTGACGGTGAGCGCCGCGCACGGTCATCTCGCCGTACTGGAACAGACACGAGCCGACTTGATCGATGCCGGACGCATCAAGAGCCTGACGTTCGTTGGGGACGACTCGCTCGCGCATCCCGAAGTCAGCGTGACGCTCGCGCCACCAGACGCCTAGATCATTCTCACGCTTGGTCGGAGCCCGGACTCGCCGGCCACGACCGAAGCTGCGCTGCCGGCTGTCATGGTGTGGGGTCGTCGGGTCGGAGTCGTGAGACGGCGCCGTGATGTGCGAGTTCGGATTTGGCGTAGCGGTGAACCATGGTGGGGCTGGTCCAGCGGCCGGCGAGCATGGCTTCGGGCAACTGGGCGCCAGCCCGGATGAGTGACTGAGCCGATCCGATGCGCAGGGAGTGGCCTGAGGCACCGTCGATGCCGATCTGGGCTGCGGCGGCGGTGATGACAGCGCGCACCGAGCGCTCCGACAGCCGCTCGTCGGTGACGCGGTTGCCTTTGCGGACGCGCCGGAACAGCGGCCCGTCGTCGATGGCGGCTGCGGTGAGCCAGGCGTCTATGCGCATGATGGCTGCGCGGCGCAAGAACAGCGACGCGCCGTCGCCGTTCTGGTCGGTCTTGGATCGGCGGATGTGGACATGGCCGGTTCCGTCGTCGGCTCGGCGGATGTCGGCCACATCGAGCGCTGCGGTCTCGCCGACGCGCAGCAGAGCATCGCTCATCACCGAGACGACGGCCGCGTCGCGCAGCCCGATGGTGTCGCCGCGTGCGGCTGCCGCGTCGGCTGCGGCGTCGGCTGCGTCCCAGTCAACCGCCGCGACTTGACGCGCTGGCGGGGCCGCTCTGCGGTGGGTGCGCAGCGCAATCTCGCATAGGGGCCCGACGGGGTCGGGCTCTCCGAGACGGCGTGCGGCGGTCCGCACTGCTGCAACGGTCAGCGACAGCGTCGACGGCGACTGTCCTTGGGCTGCCATACCGGCGAGCACCCTGCTGAGCGCGGAGTCTGTGAGCGGTTCGCTGCCGAGCACGGCTTGCACCACGCGCAGCCGCCCCGTGTAAGCGCGTCGCGTCGACGGGGCGAAGTCCGCTGACGCGGCACTGAACGCGTCGGCGGTGATGCGGCAGGCCGGTTGGGGGTGCTGTGAGGGCTGCGACGGCATAGGACGCTCATTCTACCACCGCTAATGCCACATGCCAGACAGATTCGAGCGGCGCCGGCCGCGCAGGCGGCAACAAATCGCATGGGTTCCCCCGCGTGGCCGGCACCGCTCTTGGCCCCTCACGCGGCCTGCCACGCCAAGGAGACTCGCACCCAATGACCAAACGAACCCTCGCCGCGCTCGCCGCGCTGCTCGCGTTCATGGCCGTGCTCGTCGCCGTGCCGCTCGCCACCAGCGACACAGCCGAGGCTCACACCAAGACCGTCAAACGCTGCTCCTATGACCCGTTCACCAACCAGAACCAGTGCTGGACCGAGACGGTCGCCCACACGCACCGCGTGATCCCCGACAACCCCCCGCCGGACACGTCGCCCACCACCACGGCGGCGCCGACCACGACCACGACAGCGCCGCCGCCCAAGACGTGCCCGCCCGGCCAGCACTCCAACGGCGGCGCAGGCAAGAACTGCCACAGCCACAGCTTCACACCGCCATGCGGAACCGGAACATGGTCACCCGGCCACGGCCACACCCCCATA
>JAJDTF010000144.1 GCA_022827265.1 Acidimicrobiia bacterium
GACTCCCGGCAGCACGGTGGTCCGCAGCGACTGGTGCCATGCTGGTGCGGACGCCGCTCTGCGCCCGGGGACAGGTCAGCCGGGCTGGGTGCGCGTAGACGTGACCGGCAGTGTGTTCGGCCCGTTCAGCGCCTTGTGGCCTGGCCGTCTCGACACGGTGCACGCCTCAGCTTCGGGGCCGGTGGTGCTCAGCGCCGTTGTCGCCGACGACGACCTCGAGCCGGCATTCGGAGCACCTGCGGACTTAGCAGTCTGCTGACCTCAGTCGTGGGACTGTCCGAGAGTCCTTCCGAAGCGGCGATAGCGTGCAGCGTCGTGGCCGCCGCGACGGTCACGGTGACGGTGACCTGCACTTCGGGTACCGACAGCGATATGGCGTCGGCAAAGTTCAAGGCGAATCCGGCGCCGGTGCGCATCAGCGGCTTCGATGATGCGTCGGCGCCTGCGGGCGACGCCCACAGCGTGGAGGTGTCCGAAGATTTCGACGTGACACCGGCTGACGCCAAGTGCACGGTGACGCCTGCGGCTGCGTCGGTGTCGCCGACCACGGGCGGCACCCGAACGGTGTCGTTGGAAGTGGACAAGGGCGTGACGGCGTCGGTCACGTTGACGTGCTCGAAGGGCGGAGCGTCGCATCGGGTGCACGCGAAGTTCGCCGCGACCCGTTTTGATGGCTGCACGAGCAGTCTGGGCACGTTCGGTTCGGGCGGGGTGACTGTCAGGGCCGCGATCAGCTCTGCGGGCGGGTGCAAGTCGGTGCGCCGCCATGATGAAACAGGCCGCACGTCCTATGCGCGGTGGCACACTCTCAAATTGGCCAGTCCGGGGTGGGTCACAGTGACGCTGCGGTCGGCGGCGTCCAACGGCAATCCGCTGGACGTGTATCTGCTGATCCTCCAAGGCGCCGCCGCCAATGGGTCGGGCAAGCGGCTCGCTTTCAACGACGACCACCGCAGCGAGCTGACGCTTGGCAAGCGCGACTCGCTGATCGCTCGCTATTTCTTGGCTGCGGGCACCTACACGATCGAGGCGACCACGTACGGCTGGCTCGAATGGCACCAACAGCATGACGTTGAAGGCGACTACGTCCTGCACGTCAACGTCGACCACACACCGGCTGCTAGCCAGCCGACGAGTCTGCGCGTCAAGAACGGCACCACCGCGACCGGCACCTGGGGCTATCAGCCCGCCGGCACTGCGACGAAGCTGGCGTCGTCGTTCCCTGACGGTCTCACGGCTTCGCTCGATGCGAGCGGCGGCCGGGCCAAGCTCGCCGTCACGCCCAGCGAGGTCGGCCAGTACGCGGTGCTCGTCACCTACAGCAATGGGCCGGAGACTCTCACCAAATCCACCACGGTCACCTCGTACTGCCCCACCGGCCAAAGCGCGCTCCCCGGCGACTGCGCCACACCACTGACGGCATTGGATGAACGAAAGGAACAGATCCTCGTCTCGCCGCACCCCGAGCACATAGTCAATATGGCTCATGACTGCTTCTTGAAGCGACGAGTCGGCGAGCCGGACAGATGGATCTGCCGACGGCTTCAAGAAGAGAGGGTGTATATCAGCAAGACCAGCGACCAGATCGTGGGAACATCCGAAATGCACCCCAGGTACGGCACTGTTGTGGCTCTCGAGTCCGACGAGCTGCTCGAGGGGTGCCAGTCGATCACCGCCGAGGTCTGGCAGTGCGACTACCGTGCGGATTGGCTGTGGTACCACGATGAAGGACAAGGGTCACTAGGCAGCTACTTGCTGGATGCTTTCGTCAGCGGGGTGGTGGATCCGGCTCGCTGTGCAACCTTCGTGTTCCTCATGTGGGGCACTGGCGGTACCAATCCGCAGGTCGGTGCGGGGACAGTTATCTCGTGCGGCCGCTTGTTCACTTGGGAAGACGATAGTTGAGGTCGATTGCGATGATGCGCGTCTCTAGCCGAGTCCGAGGAAGTGGGCGTCGGCGCGTCAGCGGAGTTCCAGGCATCGCGTTGGCGTGCGCTGTAACAACGTTCGCGCTGATAGGAGGTTGTTCGGGTTCCGCCGGCAGTGGAACTTACGAGAATGCAGTATCGCTGTTTGCCGACGAGTCGGACACCGATCCGACGCTCGACGACTCGGTGCCCACGGATGTCGTGTCTGATCTTCATGATCTAGATCGCCAAGAGTTGCTGCGCGGCCAAGCTGTAATGCGATTGGGAGCATCTCGGCTGCTAAGCCAGATCGGCGTGTTTGGTCTGCTCGAAAGTTATCTTGCAGATATCCCTGCTGGTGCCTACTTTCTGACAAATTTCGAAGTTCGGGCTGCTATGTCCGCATCCGAGCAATCTCATGACGGTGTGAACCAAGATGCAAGCGTTCTACGCGACTTCGAGAGACTTATGTTCATCATGGCAGACAATGAACTGGCGGGTTGGAGGCACGAACAGCAGTGGCCAATCGACGAGCCAGACGCATTGCACGATGCCTTCTATGAGGTCTTTGAGCAGTGCGGGAGGGATTCGCCGTGGCCCGACGTGAAGATGTCCGAGCGAGTGGGCTACGCCGCTGGAGACGTCCTGTATCTCGACCCTGAGCTGAGCATTTCGCAGTACGAATACCGGGAGCTGCTGCATGTTTGCGGTAGGTACGCCGCCACGTACCCGACACTAGACCCTGAAGTGCGTGATGAGCTGCTGGCTCCACAGCGGGCCTATTTCGCCCGTGGGATCCTCGACCGGCTCGACAACGAGTTGCCGCTGGTGGAGGTGCCTCCTGAGTATCAGGACGAGGTTGACGAGTTGCGGGCGAACGGCTGGTAACGGGGCTGTTTGGGCACCACTTTGGGGCATGCGGTCATCGCTCCTGCATCAAGGACCGCGAGATCGGCGGGGCTCGATGTCGAAGGGAACAAACTCGCTCATGAAGAACGGAGACTTCGGCCGAATCTTGATGATCAAGCCGGATGGTTCTTCCGACGGCGACCCGCTCGACGCACTTGAGGGCTGCCAGCCGATCACCTCGGAACATTGGCAGTGCGACTATTACTCTGATCAGATGTTTCAGACCGTGCTGGAGCACGGATCGTTCTCTGACTACGCTCTGCCTGCGTTGCGCAAGGGCGTGCTAGATCCTGTGGGCAAGTTGAGCGTGTGCGCGGGCTTTTTCCTGCGGGCGCGGCTTACTCCGAGTCCCCAGGCCAGCGCAGCAGCTATCGGCGCTTGCACCGCGGCGGTGGTGCCGCCGAAGTCATGAAGGGGATGAGCGCGTGATGCATGAGAATACAGGACTGACAGGTAGTGTGCCGAGTGCCAGCGCGGGCACCGACTTGACTCGCTATCACGGACTGAGGTGGGTGACTGTGATGATGTTGGACTTGGCGGGGCTGTTGGTCGGCTGCTCAGGTGCCCAAGGCAGCACCTATGAGAACGCGTTGTCGCTGGATGTCGAGCAATCTGGAGTCAATTCGGCAACTTCCGGCTCTGTGAACACCACTGCCGAGTTTGACCTGAATGATCTCAATCGCCGTGAACTGCGCGATGGCCCCTCCGTCCAGCATCTCGGTGTAGCTCGAATGCTGCGAAACGTCGGTGTCATGGAACTGCTTGGCAGCTACATCGTCAACATTCCCAGAGGTGCTTTCTTCCTGCCGAACTTCGAATTGCAGGCTGCAATCTCGGCATCACGAATCACACACGGCGATGCAAGCGCTGAAGTCAGACTCTTGTGGGAATTCGAACGTGAGATGTTGTCGATTGTGCGCAACGCTGAGTTGTTTTGGTCGCCGGCGCCGACAGAGGTTGACCTGTTGCATGAAGCGTTCTTCGAAGCCTTCGAACAGTGCGGGCGGGATTCGCCGTGGCCCGACGCCAAGATGGCCGACCGGGAAGGCAACTCTGCCGACGATGTATTGTATCTTGATCCCGACTGGAGTATCTCACTATATGAATATAGGGAATTGCTACATATTTGCGGTCGGTATGCGGCAACATATCCGACACTTGAGCCAGATATCCGCGATGAACTACTGCTGCCACAGCGAACGCATTTTGGGCAAAAGATCCTCAACCGTTTGAACGACGACCGCTGGTCGTTGGACGTGCCTCAGAAGTATCAGGCTGAGATAGAAGACCTGCGCACGAACGGGTGGTAGCCAAGGCTCGAAGCCGGCTCGGCGGCCGAGCGATCTCCAACGGGGCTGGAACACCCGCGTGCCCGCCGCGTTCGGCACCTCGACGCGGTGAGCGTGGGGAGGTGCTGCCGTTGTTGATCCTGTGGCCTGCGATCATGGTCCTGTTGCTGCTGCTGGGTGCTCAGGCGCTGTTGGTGAGCGGCGCTCGTGCGCATGCGGACGCAGCCGCTTCGGCAGGTCTGCGAGCGATCTGGGATGCAACGGTGATCGGGCTGGACGACGTCACCGATGAAGGCAGTGACCCGCTTGCGGGAGCTGTGGTGATGGCAATGGCGGCGCATGATGCAGTGGCACGCGCTGCGTCGGCGGGCGACGGGTGGCGCTGGTGGACTCCCGGCGGCACGGTGGTCCGCAGCGACTGGTGTCACGCTGGTGCGGACGCCGCTCTGCGCCCGGGGACAGGTCAGCCGGGCTGGGTGCGCGTAGACGTGACCGGCAGTGTGTTCGGCCCGTTCAGCGCCTTGTGGCCCGGCCGTCTCGACACGGTGCACGCCTCAGCTTCGGGCCCAGCGGTGCTCAGCGCCGTTGTCGCCGACGACGACCTCAAGCCGGCATTCGGAGCACCTGCGGACTTAGCAGTCTGCTGATCTCAGTCGGCGGGCCGCGCTGCGCGGCAGATAGGGCGCACAACGCTCGATACTTCGGCACCAGTTGGTGGGCTTCCCCCCAAACTTAGGAGGGTCGGTCAGCCGGTGTTGGCCTGTTCGTAGTCGATGGGGCTGGTCATGTCGAGGGTTCAGAAGACTTCGAGGTCACACCAGCCGATGCCATCTGCACCGCTACGCCGGCGAAGGCAAAACCCGCCGCGAAGCCAGACGAGCCCACAAACGCCATCTCGCCAACCGCGTCATCCGACGCATGTGGCGCGACGAAAAACACCGACAACAAGCCCGACTTCACGCTGCCTGACGACCCCACTTGACAAGGGAGCGTCCGACAGTCCCCCGGGCAGGCCAACTTCACTGCCACCGCGAGCCGCGTCGGCGATTACACGGTCACCGTCGGTTACACCAGTGGTCTAGGCAGCCTGTCGCAGGACACTGAGATCGTCGCCTACAGCGGCAACTGCCCGCCCAGCCCAGCTGGCCACCGTGCCCGGCAGGTGCACCACCACCGGGATGGTGGGGGTCATCGCAGTTGCCAAGCGCACACCCCGCCAGCATGCACGGACAGCTACGGGGTCTTGGACAGATGGCAGCCGTCCGGCGGGGGACAGCACGAGCCGCGCCATCTCAAGCAGTGCAACGCGAAGAACAACAGCGGCATCATCGGCTCAGAGGAACTCGAGCTGCTGCCGTGGACGCCCTACGACGTCGATGCCATCGGCAATCCGGTCAGCTGCAAGGAAGTCTCGCCCATTCAGTATCCAGATCCAGGGGATCAGCTCAAGATGTGTCTGCAACAGCACAACCTTGCGGTGATCACTTGGAGCAGCGGCTTCGACATCGTCCAGATGCTCGTTGAGTACGTGAAGGACCACGGCCGCAAGCCCCCCGCAAGCGTTCGCCAGGATTGGCTAAAGATTCAGCAGCGGCTCGAAGAGGACGGCACGGTGTTGGTGGGCACCGCGGACTACACGCGCGAGCTGGGGTCGGCGCTGGCAGACGACGCGCTGGTGAAGGCGCTCTGCAAAGGAGCTGTCGAGTATGTCGTGGACAAGGGCGTGAACGCCTCGGCCAAGAAGGTGGGCGGCTGGGCACGCAAATCGTTTCCGTCTGCGGTGCTGAAAGCGGCGCAGCGGCTTACTCTGTTGCTCGGACTAGCGCAGGATGTGCTGGGCGTTGCCTATCAGGCTCTGGCGTCGGATGTGGCATGCGACTGACGTCGGCATATGTGCGCCGATGGCTGCTTCCCGCCGTCGTTCTGACCGCTGCCGCAGCCGTTGTCGTGTTGCTCACGCGGGATTCTGATGACCCGTTCGATCAGTATGCGGTGCACCATCTCGCTGTCGGCCCGTCGTGGGCTGAAATCGCTGCGGAAGTGCCGCTGCGCCCCGGTCGGCACTACAGCGACGAGGAGCTCGGGCTCTACGAGCTGATCGACAACATCGTCTTCTACAGGTCCTATTTCGCGCGGGCTCGTACCGCAGATGAGGCATTCGAAGAGTGGATCGGGCTGCGCGATTACCAGCGAGACGAGGCGACAGGACACGAGCGCGAGCGATTGATGTTCGAGTTTGATGTCGAGAGTGCTCTGCTCAGGGCGTATGGCTCTTTGCCTGATGACTTGGGCGAAGGAAGCCGTTTGGAAGATGAGTATTACGGCTGGCTGGTCGAGTGCTTGTCGCCTGCAGGATTCCCGGATGTCATCAGCGATCCTGATACAGGAAACGACCTGCCCATCTATCATGCCGAGGATGAGGAGTTGGCGTTCTATGAGTCTGAGACCGGGTTCTCCAATGACGACTTCTACGACCTGCGGTACGAGTGCGCGTTGCGCGCGGCGGGCTATCCGTCGCTGGATCCTGACGTGCGCGACGAGATGATCGGCCGCATGAAACGGCATTATCTGCAGTCGATCTATGACGGCATGTGTCTTGGGTGGCTCGCTGAGGTCCCGGTCGTGTCGGCTGATCCCGAGGCCGTCGGCGACGAGCCTCGCGGCGCGGCGCGGTCGCCTCGCGAGTGCGGCATCGAGTGGTCGAAGTGGTTCGGGACCGAGGCCGAGCTCAAGGACCCTCACGAGTTCACGCCGCGGGACTTGCACGAGGATCCGTGGGCCGTTCGGGAGTTGAGCGTGGTTCGTCTGCTCAGGCTGGCCGGGGTGCTTGAGTTCGTCTCGGGCTACATCGCCAATCTGCCGTTCGACAGCTTGGCGGGCCTTGCCGCGGACGAGATCAATCGGGCGTTTAGCGTCGTTTTACACGATCAGGCCGAGGCCGAGTATGACGGCGACGCGGCGCGCCGGGAACTGTCCGAGTTCGAGCATCTGGTGCTCAGCGCAGCGTTCGCGGTGAGCATCTCTGGGGTGCTCCACGAGCAGCCGGATCCAGTGGTGACCCACCGCCTGATCGACGACCTGTACTCGGCGTTCTACGACGCTTTGGACGCGTGCGGGCGCAGTCTCGGCGGGCCCGACGTGCAGATGTTCAGGCAGGGTGCCCGGGGGCTCGTGTTCGACCCCGCATATGACCTTGAGACCATGGAGCGCGATCTCGACAGGGTGCCCGACCTGCCGCACTCCATGTCGTACTACGGGCACCTCGAACTGCTCCACGAGTGCGCCCGCCATGCCGCGGCCTACCCTGCGCTCGACCCCGCTGTGCGCGGCGCGTTGATTGCCCCCCAGCGCGCGATCTTTGCCCGTGAGATATTGGACCGGCTCGACAATGCAGACCCGCCCGTGAGAGTGCCCGCCCGATACCAGGCCGAGCTGGCCGACCTGCGTGCAAACGGGTGGTAGCCGAGACTTGAGAAGTCGCATCGGCGGCACTGCAGCCCGTCGCAGAGCCGAACGCCCGCGTATTGACAGCGTTCGGCGCGGTGAGCGTGGGGAGGTGCTGCCGTTGTTGATCCTGTGGCCCGCGATCATGGTCCTGTTGCTGCTGCTGGGTGCTCAGGCGCTGTTGGTGAGCGGCGCTCGCGCGCATGCGGACGCAGCCGCTTCGGCAGGTCTGCGAGCGATCTGGGATGCAACGGTGATCGGGCTGGACGACTCGACCGAT
>JAJDTF010000063.1 GCA_022827265.1 Acidimicrobiia bacterium
GAGGCGGCCAAGGCCGAACGGGCACGACTGCGCGAGGAGGCCAAGGCACGCAAGGAGCTCGAGAACGAGAAGAAGCGCCTCGACAAGGAGCGCAACCACTACCTGGGCGTGCTGCGCAAGCTGCAGCAGCAGGGCGACGACTCAGCCTCCAAGACCGCCGAGATGGCCGAACTGAAGGAGAAGCTCGAGGAGCTGGACGTCTCGATGGAATCCGTCGAGCAGCGGGTCGCGAACGTCCGCGCCGGGCACGTCTATGTGATCTCCAACGTCGGCTCGCTGGGCGAGCGCATGGTCAAGATCGGCATGACCCGCCGGCTCGATCCGATGGACCGCGTCAAGGAGCTCGGCGATGCGTCAGTGCCGTTCGGATACGACCTGCACGCGATGATCTTCTCCGAGGACGCAGTAGACCTCGAAAAGCGGCTGCACGACCGGTTCGCCCCTCAACGGGTCAACCTCGTCAACCTGCGCCGAGAGTTCTTCTACGCGACTCCCCAGGAAGTCCATGACGCACTCAACTCAGAAGACGGGCTGGCTGTCGTCACCGAGTTCACCGACACACCCGAAGCGGCTGAATGGCACGAGTCTGAGAACACCCGGCGCATGCGCGACAACGCTTCCAACGGACACGATGCTCAGGCGATGCAAGCAAGCTGAATCGCCACCCATGACTGAGCGCCCCGACGATCGTGGGGGTCTAGCGGTGTGGGTTCGCCGCCCGGCGAGCTGGCAGAGAGCCTGACGAGTGGCACGCACGTCCCGTAAGGCGGCTCGGCCGCTTCCGCTGCTGACGCCTCGACCGCCAACCAAGCCACTCGGCGAGCGCGCCTTCGCCGTGGTGGATTTGGTGGGCTGGTTGTTCGGATCGCTGTTGGTGATGTGGTTTGTCGGCGTCTGGGGCTTCGGAAGCGCGTTCTGCGGCTCCGACTGGGACAACGCATGCGCAGAGCGGCACGTGGCGGGATGGGCTGTGATCGCAGCGACGCTTGCTGCGATCGTCGGGCTGGCGCTGCTGACTCGACGGCGGTTCGTCGTGGTGACCTCGGTGATCTCCGCGGCGGCACTGATCTGGCTCTACGCCGCATGGGCGATGCCAAAGATGGCGTCTCTGCCCATCCATTCCGGCTGAGGCCAGCACCGGGATCCTGGTTGAACAGCCAAACTTGGCCTACATGGGATTCGGACTAGGGACCTTGGAGAACCGCAACCATGTCGAAGCGAGCAACTCGGCGGTCGAGGCCAACGATCAAGCGACACGGCTACATCCCGAAGAACAGCACCGGCCCGAAGGACTTCCCGAAGGGCACGCTGCCTCCGCCGCCGAAGAGCGGCGACAAGCCAAGCAGTTCATCCAAGAACGACTGAACCCCGGAAGCCGCTCAAGAGCGACCCCTCGGGGTTGTCGCACGCCACGATAGGTGGCCCGCTGGCCAGTCGGCGACGTACCCGGCTGGCGTCAGCCGGCAGGCGCCGCTTGAGGAGTCGAGATCTCGACTTCGACCGTCTCGAATCGGGCCGACAGCGGTGCCATGACGTCACCAACCGCAGACAGCCACTCCACGTCCACACCGGCGACCACGTAGCACCCAGGTTGCTGCCGGTCCGTCGGCAACGCCGCCCGGGCCCGGCGAGGCGACCGTCGCTGCCGATTCGTGTCGCACCGTGTCCATACGGTTGTTCTCGTGTCGAGAAACGATTCTGAGACGACCCAGCCTGTCCGAGATGGCGCTGCGGACAGGTATTTGCCAGTCCGGTGTTCGCAGCGCGCATACGACGATCTCGGAGCGGAAACAATTCGAGGCGTTCGTCGGCCCGATGCCACAATGCACCTCGCAGTGGCTGGGTTGCCGGACGAGACGAGGTGGGGCCGTGGCGCACGACGTGAGGATTGAGCAGGTCGAAGCGGGCGGTCAGACCTACGACCAGGTAGTCGAACTCGGGGATGCGAACAGCTCGACGCTCGGGCAACTCCCATATGCCGTGTTCACCGAAGCCGCTGCCTCGGGCTGTCTGCTGGCGGCCAAGCTGCGTGGCGAGGTCATCGGCTATGCGTTGTTCGCGTTGCGCAAGCGGCGTCATGAGGTCTCGTTGACGCACCTGTGCGTGCGGGACGACATGCGGAAGTCCGGAGCGGCGCGCCGATTGGTTGAGGAAATCACTCGCCTTCACTCGGACCGACGAGGCATCCGGCTTCGATGTCGAGTTGATTACCCCGCCCACGACATGTGGCCCCGGCTCGGGTTCGAAGAATGGAGTCGTCTGCGCGGGCGTAGCCGCGCCGGGCACATGCTGGCAGTTTGGTGGCGGCGGATCGACGACCGGACGCTCTTCGACGTACCAGCGGAGGTCTCGGAAGCAGCGGTTGACGACGACCTCATCGTCGCCGTGCTCGACACGAATGTCGTGCTCGATGTAAGAGAGGGACGTGACGAAGCTGCATCACGTGCGCTCACGGCCGACTGGCTAGTCGACCATGCGGAATTGGTGATCACAGCGGAGGTGTCCCGCGAGCTTCAAGCGTCCAAACGGCTCGCCGACGCTGACTATGCGGACGCGGACCAGCACGAGTTTCCTCAACTCGATTCTGCGGCTTCAGTGGTCAGTGAGCTCTACGCAAAGCTGCGCGGCGCCGACAGCCTGAGCACCAACCAAGGTGCCGATCTGCGGGTGGTCGCCGAAACCGTGGCCGGTGGAGCATCGCACTTGGTCACCAGAGATGAAGCGCTGTTGCGGTCGGCTGAGGAGATCGAGCGCCTCGTAGGGGTGCGGGTGCTCAGTCCAGCGAATTTCCTGCTCTCCATACAGGCGGAGAATGCCGACGGGTTCGAACCGCAGCTCATCAAGACCTCGAGCTTCGCAATCCGTCGACGTAGCAGCGTGCCGGACAGCGCAGTCCTCGCCGGCTTCACCAACCAAGCGTGGGGCGAACGGGCTGCCGAGCTACGCGACCGGATCGCTAGCACCGTTGGCGAGCCTGACGGCCGCGTCGAGGAAGTGACCGCCGCCGGCACATTGTGGGCGCTCGCAGCACATCGCATGGAAGCAAACACGTTGCGGGTGAACGCGCTGCGCTCTCTCGGGGACCGCAGGGCATACAGCGTGCTGCGCCAGCTCATCCACGGGCTCCGACAGCGCGCCGTGGCCTACGGAGCGGCGAGCATCGAGATCACCGATGCTGTGGGCGAGACAGTCGGACGAGCGCTCAGGGATGAGGGCTTCAGGAATTCTGAGGGCTTGTGGCGAGCGGAGGTGTCTCAGCTCGTCATTGGGTGCGGTGATGCGCTGCCTGACGGCCTCGGGCTTCCCGACCCGGGGGTCGAGCAGCCGTCACCGGCGCTGATCAGTCGCATAGAACTGCAGCGCTGGCCCTTGAAGGTGTTCACCGGTGCAGTCCCGTGCCTTGTGGTACCGATCCGGCCGAGCTACGGCCGGACGCTGCTCGGCTATCGGGAAGCGCAGATGACGCTCATCGAGACCGCGCCCGAAGCGGCGACCGCACGAGAGAATGCGTACTACATGGGCCGCCGGGCCGGCTTGTCTGCGCCGGCACGAATTCTGTGGTGGGTCACAGGTGGAGGCCCCGAAGCGGGAGTGAGGGCGATGTCGTGGCTCGAAGACGTAGACACGGGCACTCCAGAGCGCCTTCACCGCAGGTACTCGAGGCGCGGCGTGTTTGATCTCGACCAAGTCCGTCAATCCGCGACCAGTGGCGGTAGGGGTTCATCCGCGGCGACCGTGCTGCTGTTCAGCCGGACTGATGTGTTCGACCGCCCTGTCGACGCCGAGCGCGCCCGCGAGCTTGCATCTGACGACATTTGGCAGCAAGGGTTCGCCATCACGACACGCACTGTGAGCGAGCACACTGCTGAGGCGCTATACCGCGAGGGCATGGGACAGCCTCAACCCACCGATCATGACTGAACGCATGGTCGATCCCGCACGGGCGTTAGTGCTCTCGCTGAAGCCGCGGTTCGCCGAGGCGATCCTGGACGGCACCAAGACGGTCGAAGTGCGAAGGGTCATGCCGCGCATCACCGTTCCAACGCTTGCGCTTCTGTACGCGTCGGGCAGCACGCGGGCGCTCGTCGGCACATGCGTGGTCCGAAGCGTCGCCCGGTACCCAGCCGACGAGCTGTGGCAACTGCACGGCGCCAACACCGCGCTCTCGAGGGCCGAGTTCAACACCTATCTCCAAGGCCGAGACTGCGGCGTGGCGCTGCTGCTCGATCACCCCGATCCACTGACCGCACCGATACCGCTGCACACGCTTCGACAGACTCACGGCTTCCGCCCACCCCAGAGCCTCGCCTACGTGTGCCACACCCAGCGCGAGCGATTGCTGGCTGCGTAGAGACCGGCCGCATTCCGAAAGCGCCACACGGGATGCCGCACGCCAAGGAGCTAAGCACCCGCCGCACAGCCACTAGGGCCGGCCCTGCCTACACGTCTTCCGTCGGCGGCAGCATCAGCACCCGGTCGTCGTTGGCCTTGGCGACGACGAGCTGGGGCATGCTCGGGTGTCTCCATCTGCGGATGTCGGGCGTGTTGCCCTTGTACTTGTTGCACCGCGGGTGGGCTGCTTGGAGGTTCTCCATGCCGTGCAGCACGCTCGTGTAGTACGTGCCCTGCTGCGCCCCGCCGTCGGCGGTGAGCTCGAACACCGCGAACCGCTTCGGCACCACGTGCTCGACCTGGGCCCCTTTCAGCTTCATGGTGCCGCCGCACAGCCCGCAGCGCTCCCCGTCACGAATGTGCAGGTATTCGAGCACCTTGCGGCGATGCTTGGGCTCCCAGCGGTCGGTCGCATCGGGCTCGTCTGATTCGAGATTCCAGCGCCAGATGCCATCCATCGCTGCGGCGGCTTTGCGCAGCAGTCCCTTCTGCGGTTCAGGAGGCGGGCTGCTGAACCGACACCTCTGATCGCTTCGGTCACCAGCCGGGGGCTCCTGCGGCCCTGGCACCTCGAACGGCACGACCGACCTGCACTTCGGGAACGTCGAACAGCCCCAGAACTCGCTCCCCGCGTTCTCGCCCCGCTTCGCGACCCGGCGCACCATCGCCGCGCTGCACTTCGGGCACGACACCTCGGCGGAATCCGCGCAAGCAGCGGGATCGACACGTTTCGATGTCATGCAAGCGCCTCTCGGTGCAGCTCAGGGGCCCGGCTCGAAGTAGTCGACACGAATCTGTCCGGCGTGCACAGGCCGAAGCCAGCGATCCGCCGCCGCGATGTCGCCTGCGATGTCGACCGCATCCTGGGCCGTGATGATGTTCTGCCCGACGGCGTTGCGCAGAATCTCGACAGTGTCGATCACCCTCGACGGTCCGAGTCCCGGACGGCGGGTCGCGAACTGGTAGGCCGCGTTGTCATCGGTTGCGAGCACCCCGCCGTGTTTCTCGGCGAGCACGATGCACTGTGCTTCGCACCTATGCGGCTACGGGGTCGGCGTCGTACGCCCGCCTCACGACGTCGGGCGAGTCCTCGGGCGTCGAGTAGTCCTCGGTGATCGCGCCCGCCGTCTCCCACGCCTTGCTCAGCTTCTCGGCGAGCTCGTCGGTCTCCACATCGAGCAGGCCTGCCAGCGGCGCCGCGCTGATGGTGCCGTCCCAGATTCCGCTGATGCAGCGGGTGGTGAGATGATGCGGCGGCTTTCGAGACGGCCGCTCACGGGCCGCCAGCAGCAATGCCGATTTCTCGGTGTCGCCGAGCGCCCGGAGCAGGCCGTGGAGACCGGCATTCTTGAGCGCATCACGCCCGGCGGCATTGATGACCTGCAAGTTGTGCAGCCTGTAGATCAGCGCCTCGAAGCTCACCCCGAAGGACAGGATCATCATCGCCAAGCACTTGGCGTCGCGCCCGTGTTCCTCGATCAACGAGTTGAGGCCCCGCTCAGGCATCAGCAACGCTGCGGCGAAGGCATTTGCCAGCCGTTCTTCGTCGTTGTTGCCTCTGAGATCCTCGTCGATCTTGATCTCAGAGCCATCCACTGCGAGCACATGGCCGAGTTCGTGCGCCAACGTGAACATCGCTCGAGGTCGAATCACGTCTGCGTTGATGAGGATGAAGGGAAACTCGGGGTCTGTCAGCGACATTCCCAGCGGCCCGTCTTCACCCAGCGACTCAACCATGACATCCACGCCGAACCGGAACTCGATCGCCGCTGCGAGGGCTGCAAGTCTGTCCGATTCCGATGGACCGCTTGTCAGATCACCGAGGCGCTGGCCGGCCCATTCGGCCAACTGATTCGCCCGATCCAACCACCGCCCGTCGTCGCCCTCCGGGGGGCTCGCAACTGCCGGCTGGGCGTCGTGTCCGCCGTCGCGGAGCACGTGATGAATCTCCGCGAGCGCGATCAGCCTTCGGTGCGCCTCTCGTGCAGACACGGTCGCGTCCCCGACGCGAGGGGCAACTGCGAGTCGGCCGAGCAGCGAATCCGGCTCCAGGATTGCCAACTCTGAGACGCCGACGAGATCGGCGAAGATCGTGAGCTCGGCGTCACCGATGTCGAGAGCGCCGCGCTCGATGGCAGTCAACTGCTCGGCCGTCAAACCGAGCGCATCGGCCACATCATCGAGCGGCGCCCCGGCTTCAATCCGCAGCTGCTGCACCCGACGGCCGATGTCGGCCGCTTCCCCCATCACCCTCAAGTATCGGATGCTTGGGCCTGCCCTGCAAGCACCAGCGCGCGCACGAGGGGTGCCGGCGCACGTCGAGACGTGCCGCAGCGATGCAGGCGAAGAGGCGCTTTGGAGTCGTGCGCGCAAGCGAGAGCCGGTGCGAGGAGCCTGATGGCGGGTGACTCTACGAGATCCACGCGACCCCTACTCACGCCGCGCGCAACTCCGAGGCCGCCAGCGGAGTCGGGGACCTCCAACTCTGGCGGGCCGGTAAGCCCACAACAAGACGACTGAACCCCGGAAGCCGCTCAAGAGCGACCCCTCGGGGTTGTCGGACGCCACGATACGTGACTCGCCGACCAGCCAGCAGCGCACCTGGCGCGCAGAACAGGAGGCCGGTCCGCCTGAAGTCGGCTCAGGGCCGAGTGCTCAGGTTCCCCTGCGCAGGCGGTGGGCTCCGCGCCTCCCGTCGACCGTCACCATAGCGACGAGGGTATGGCGCATCTCGCCGTCAGGCCAGTGCCCCGGCGCCGCCCTGATCCTGCACATGCACGTCGATCGGGCCCACGTCGGCGGGATCGATGTCGAGCATCATGGCGATGGCCTCACGAGCGGCCGCCGACACCTCGTCGAGCTGTCTCGCTTGGGAGAAGACGCCTCGAAGCGACGGAACCGCTATCGCCCACCACTCGCCGGACTGTACGACTTCGACGCGATGTCCCAAAGTGCTTACGTCAGGAGTCACGGTTCAACCATCCTGCCAACCGCGGCCAGCTTGCCCCGCTGTGTGATCGGAATCGTGCTCAGCGGTACTCTCAAGGCATAACACCCTGTGCGCTTCGTCGTCCAGGACCCGAGGTCCCTCCTTGTGAGGGACCTCTGTCATTTGCATACGGCTGATCAGATCACGGCCAGTGTGCGCCTGGTGGTGGCGACGGATTGGCATCGGCCCATGCGTCGAGGCGACGGGCGAGTGCTGGCCCCAACGCGCTCCCTGCTGGCAGCGCAGCCTTCCTCACGAAGGCGACGACACATGGTGACGAACCGTGCTCGACGTCGCGGGTCAGGAGCGATGAGAAATCGGAGCAGTTCTCTGTGACTACGACGCGACCTTCGGCCGCGGCCAACTCGTACAACTCATCATCAGACGAGCCGACCAGCGCCGAGCCTGCGACGCCGACTGCGTCGTGGCCGAGCCGTCCCAGTTCGGCAGCGGTCGACGGCGGGTACATCTCGTCAATCAGCCAATTCACGTCGAGAGCAGACGTTCACGGCGTTCAGCCAGTGCCCGAAGCTCTTCGTAGGCCCAGGCATCGGCGGCGATGCGGCTGTCTATCTCGTCGGGGAAGAGGGCGTAGTAATCGGCCGCCAGACCGATCAGCTCGGGTGCCAGCCCGGTTTCCTCGGATACCAGACGGACCGGATCATCTTCGACGCTGTGCCGCTTGAGGTCGCGCACGATCTCCCACACGTCGGGCCCTCTGGCCAGCCCGGCGCGACGCCCGGTCGGCCCGTCACGAAACACGATGCCGGGAAACCGCCGCATCTTGAGACCCTCGTCGATCAAGACGACCGCAAGCGAGGAGGGCGCGCTCGCGATCCGCCGGCTCTCGTCGTTAAGGCGTGCGCGCACCTCGTCTGGCAGCCGGAGCGAAGTCGGATGGCTCATCGCGATCTCCCGAGT
>JAJDTF010000112.1 GCA_022827265.1 Acidimicrobiia bacterium
GGCGGCGGCCAGGGCAGTCTCGCCGGTGTTGCCAGCGTCCTCGCTGTGGGTTGATGCCGCATCGAGCTCGGCCACGCCCTGCTTGATCCGGGGAATGAGCTCGCGGCCGAAGTCGACGGCGTCGTTGAAGGGGTCGAAGCCCCGGATCAGCACGTAACCCACATCGCTCACGCCGCCGTCAGCCGGTGTGCCGAGCCGGTAGTAGCGCAGGATGGCATCGGCCACCTGCTCGGGCGTGCCGACGAGGCACGAGGTGTTGCCGGGAGCACCGGTGGCCTCGGCAATCTTCAGCCACAGCCGTTCGTCGTGCACATCGCTCGCTGCGGCATAGCCCAGCATCCGCTCGCCGCCGTGGTCGTACGGCTTTCCCCGGTGACTGCCCGCCACGGTCAGCTTGTCGGTGCCGGCTGCCTCGATGCCGCCCAGGATGCGATAAGCCCGATCCCAGGCCTCGCCCTCGGTGTCGCCGAGGATGGGCCGGACGCTGATCGAGAATCGCGGCGTGCGTCCGTACGCCGCAGCCCGGCGGCGGAAGTCGTCGAACCGCTCGGCGACCGCGGCGCGTGGTTCTGCGTAGATGGCGTACACGTCGCAGCGTTGTGCCCCCATGTCCAGCGCCTCCTCGCTGGAACCGCCGAAGAAGACGGGCGGCGAGGGCTGCTGCAGCGGCTGCACATCGGCACGCACGTTGCTGAAGCGGTAGTAGGGCCCGTCGTGGTCGAACGGCTCGGTTGACCTCCAGGTGCGGCGCATCACGTCGATGTACTCGCCGGCACGGGCGTAGCGCTCGGCCTTCGGCAGGTAGTCGCCGTCGCGCTGATTGTCCTTGTCGCTGGCTCCGGCGATGATGTGCAGTGCGAAGCGTCCGCCGCTGAGCTGGTCGAACGTGGCCGCCTTGCGCGCCGCCAGCGTGGGGGCCACGAAACCCGGCCGGTGCGCCACGAGGTAGCCGAGCCGCTCGGTGACCGAGGCCGCGTGGGTGGCCACCGACCACCCGTCGGCCGATGTGGAGGTGTAGCCCACCAGCACCAGGTCGAAGCCGGCCTCGTCATGCGCACGGCTGAAGTCCTCGAGAAACTGGCGAGACAGTCCGCCCTCGATGACGTGCACGGTCGAATCGTCCTTGGGCGGCGATACGCCGATCATCCCGATGACATCCAGCGGCACGTCACCACGGTACGCGCCGCATCAACTCGACGCAGCGGCCGTGCGCCGTGCCGAGCGCACGCTGGAGCTGCACGCCGTGCCCTGCAGCCGGGAACTCCGGCGCAACAAACCACTCGCGGAATACCATCGGTACCCGTGCGGATCGCAGGCTGCGGACGTGCGTACCGTCACGATTCCGCGGCGGTTACCGGGAGTGGAGCGCCGAACGACATGTCAGAACGACCACCTGTCACCGACTGGGCAACAGATTTTGACCATCTGAGCGAGGAGTGGGCCGCGCAGGGACCTGAGATCTTGGCCGACCTGCGAGAGCGCTGCCCGGTCGCCCAGACCGAGCGCTTCTATGGCGCGTACCTGGTGACCCGTCACGACGACATCGTCGAGACCGCCCGTGCCACCGACACGTTCTCGAATTGCATCACCGCGGTCAACACCAATCACCCGGACAACATCAAGCTGGATCTGTCTCCGATCACGCTGGATCCGCCCGACCACGGCCCGGTGCGCCGGCCGCTGCTGCCGTCATTCAGCCCGAAGGCCACCGATGAGCTGGAGCCGACGGTTGTTGCCATGGCCGAACGCCTGCTGGACGACATGGGCGATCGCAAGCTGGTGGATGGCGCCCTCGACTTCGCACAGCTGCTGCCCGTCGAAGTCATGGGTTACCTGTTCGGGGTCTCAGCCGAGATGGGTCCGACGTTCCGGCGCTGGGTGGACGGCATGCTCAAGGAGGGCCAGATCGATCTGGGCATCGCGCGCAAAGCTGCGAGCGAGGTTCAGCAGTTCTTCGCCGCCCAACTGGCCGATCGTGAAGCGATGGGTGACGACGCGCCCGATGATCTCGTGACCATGGTGCTGAACGCCGAGGCCGAGCAGCCCGACGGCAACACCCGCCCGTTCGGCCGCAAGGAACGCATCGGCGCGCTGTTCGTGCTGATGCTCGGCGGCATCGACACGACGTGGTCGACGCTGGGATCGATGCTGTATCACCTCGGTTCCCACCCCGACGACCTCGAGCGGCTGGTGAACGAGCCTGAGCTGATGCCCACGGCCATCGAGGAGTTCCTGCGCTACTACAGCCCGGTCACGATTGCCCGGTACATCACTGAGGACGCAGACATTGCGGGGTGCCCTGTGTCGGGCGGCCGCCGTGTGCTCCTCTCGTACCCGTCGGCGAACCGAGACCCGGAGTACTTCGAGAATCCCGACGAGTTGATCCTGGACCGCCAGAACAACCGGCATATGGCTTTCGGTGTGGGCGTACACCGCTGCTTGGGTTCGAATCTGGCGCGCATGGAGCTGCGCGTGGGGCTCGCTGCGTGGCTGGAGCGCTACCCGAACTTCGAGCTCGCCGTTGAGCCTGACGACGTGAAGTGGTCGGTGGGCCCGATCCGCGGCCCCCGCAGCGTGCCCATCCGGATCCTGAACTGAGCCGGGGGAGCAACCAGCCCATGAAGTTCGGCGCCGTCCTGCCGACGTGCGAGATCGGCTCGGACCCACTTGCCGTGCGCGACTGGGCGCAGGCCGCTGAATCGCTTGGCTACTCCCACATCGTCACCTACGACCATGTGCTCGGTGCCGAGCACACCGGACGAGAACCAGCCTTCTGGGGGCCCTACACCGAGCGCGACGACTTCCACGAGCCATTCGTGCTCTTCGGATACCTGGCCGGTGTCACCAGCACCATCGAATTCGAGACCGGCATCATCATCCTGCCGCAGCGTCAGGCCGCACTGGTGGCCAAGCAGGCAGCCGAGGTCGACCTGCTGTCGGGCGGGCGGTTCCGGCTGGGTGTGGGCTCGGGCTGGAATTACGTCGAGTACGAATCGCTGGGTGCCGACTGGGACCGGCGCGGTGCGCTGCTGGATGACCAGATCGCCGTGATCCGGGCGCTGTGGGACGACGACGTCATCGACTATTCGAGCGAGTTTCACCGCATCGACCGGGCCGGCATCCAGCCCCGCCCCGCACGGCGCATCCCGATTTGGTTCGGCGGCTACACGCCCGCGGCCCTGCGGCGCGCTGCACGCCTCGGCGACGGCTTCACCTTCGGCGACTCGGGGCCCGACACCGTTGCGCTGGCAGACCGGCTGCGGGAGCTGCTCACAGAACAGGGGCGCGATGCGGGTGGCTTCGAGATGGAGGGCGAAGCCAACTTCGGCATCGGCGAGGACCGGTGGATCGGCCTGGTGGACGGCGCCCGAGCCGCGGGCTTCAGCCATTTCTCCATCAACTGCCAGAGCACCACGTGCGAGTGGGGCGGCAATCCCGCCGCCAACCTGCAGAGCACGGCCGAGCACATCACCGCACTGGAGACCTTCATCTCGTCGGTGAGCTGAACTAGAACAGCGCGGGAAGCCCACGGCACCAGCGGGGTGGCGCATGGAACAGATCACGGTGTACCCGGCGGCCCGGATCCACACGATGGACCCCGGCAGGCCCCATGGCAGCGCCGTCGCGGTTGCGGACGGGCGCATCGTGTCGGTGGGCTCGATGGAGTCGATGCAGCCATGGCTGCGGCGCTACCCCTACGACGTCGACGACCGCTACGCCGGCAAGGTCATCCTTCCGGGCTTCATCGACCCGCACACCCACTTGCGTCTGAGCGGCACCTACATGGGACTGCACTACGTCGGCCCGATCGACTCGGCTTCGCCGACCGGGATACGCAAGGGGTTGCCGAGCCGCGACGCCGTGCTGCACCAGCTCCGAGCGCTGGCCGCTGAGCATGCCAACCCCAGTGAGCCGCTGACGGCATGGGGCTACGACCCGGCCAGCCAGGACGGCCACCTCGACCGCGACATGCTTGACGAGATCAGCGACACCGTGCCGTTGTGGGTGTGCGCCTACGCGCCGCACATCGTCTATGCCAACTCCCCGATGCTCGAGCTGATCGGTGTCGACGACGACTCGATCGGTCACGGCCTGGGCCGCTATGCCGACGGCCGGCTGAACGGCTGGTTCGTGGAGACTGAGGCGACGGCGCGGGCCAATCGGCCGGTTGCGGCGTCGATCTTCGGTCCGGGCACTGGCAGGGCTGCCATCGACCGCATGGGTGCGGTGGCCCGTGCTGCCGGCGTCACCACCACGGCGGACCTGGTGTGGGGGATGGCCGACGGCTTCGAGCCCGAGTGGGACGACCATGCGGCGGCCATCGCCGAGGGCACGTTCCCGCTGCGCATCTTCATGATCCCCTTCGAGCCGAAGCTGGTGCGCAGCTACGGCGCCGAGATGCTCGACTTCCTGGCCAGCAAGCGGGCCGAGGGCGACGACCGGCTCAACACCCACGGTGTGAAGTACGTGAACGATGGCTCGTACCCGTCGATGACGCTGGTGATGAACTCGCCCGGCTACCTCGACGAGGACACCGCCCACACTGGCGAGGTGCCCTGGGAGGACATGGTGGAGCGGATGCGGCCGTTCTGGCGGGCGGGGGTGCAGATCCACTCGCACGCCAACGGCGACCGCACGGTGGACATGACACTCGACACGCTGGCTGCGCTGCAGGCAGAGCATCCGCGCTTCGATCACCGCTTCACGATCGAGCACTACTGCATATCGACGCCGGCGCAGGCGAAGCGCCTGGCGGCGCTGGGCGGGCTGGCCAGCGTGAACATCTACTTCGTGCACTTCCGTGCGCAGCTGCACGCCGATCACGGCTTCGGCCCGGATCGCAGCGAGGCCACTGCCCGGCTGGGCTCGCTGGAGCGGGCCGGTGCCACGTTTGCCCTCCACAGCGACTTCAACCTCGTGGTGACGCCGCTGTCGCCGCTGCTGGCGGTGTGGTGCGCTGTCAACCGCGTCGGCGCCGACGGCGAGAGGGTCATGGCGCCGGGGGAGCGGATCTCGGTCGATCGGGCGTTGCGTGCTGTCACCATCGACGCAGCCCACGTGCTCGCCCGCGACGACCGGTTGGGATCGATCGAGGCCGGCAAGCTCGCCGACTTCACCGTGCTCGACGACGACCCTTACGAGGTCGATCCCATGGCGCTGCGAGACATCGGCGTGGTCGACACGGTGCTGGGAGGCGAGCCCACCTCGTGATACGGCGCCCCCGTTCCCTGCCGGACAGATACGGGACATGGGCGGTGGTGGCCGGCGCCTCGGAAGGGCTCGGCGCGGCGTTCGCGGCCGAGCTGGCAACCCGGGGCATGAATCTGGTGCTGGTGGCACG
Source organism: Acidimicrobiia bacterium (assembly GCA_022827265.1). GTDB lineage: Bacteria > Actinomycetota > Acidimicrobiia > Acidimicrobiales > Poriferisodalaceae > Poriferisodalis. The sequence goes on from JAJDTF010000112.1 coordinate 5,342, forward strand.
TCGAGGCCGACTGCTCGGCGAACTGGCCGAGGAACTCACGGGAACGCACGGCATCGAGGTTCGCTGCGTGGTGGCCGATCTGGCTGATCCGGCTTTCGTCGAGCAGCTCGCAACCGCAGCCAGCGGCCTGGACGTGGGAGTCGTCATCTACAACGCGGCTTTCGCGCCGTTGGGCCCGTTTCTCGACAATTCCGAACCCGAGATCGCCCGAGCAGTGGATGTCAATGTGCGTGGCCCGATGCTGGCGGTGCGGGCGCTGGCACCGGCCATGTGCGATCGGGGGCGGGGAGCCGTGGTGCTGATGTCCTCCCTGTCGGGCCTCCAGGGGACACCCCACATCGCCGTCTATGCGGCGACCAAGGCCTTCAACACCCACCTCGCCGAGAGCCTGTGGTACGAGCTGCGGTCTGCGGGCATCGATGTGGTTGCTTGCTGCGCCGGGGCGATGCCGACACCGGGATACCAAACGAACTTCGGCAAGAAGGTGCCCGGCATGCTGAGCCCGCAGGAGGCCGCCCGCCGGACGCTCGATGCGCTCAGAGGGGGACCTCGCTTCGTGCCGGGACTCGTCAACCGCATGACAGCGGTACTGATGGGGCGCCTGCTGAGCCGCCGCAGCGCGGTGCGCATCATTGGCAGGAGCACGAGCGACACGACGTGATCGACTACCTGGCGGGCTTCTTCGCTCCATGGGCGGCCTTCGCCGTCGTCGGGGTGCTGCACCTGGTGCTGCCGGCGCGGCGTGTGACCGGCTACGCGCTCCACGAACACAGCGGCGCAGCGCTGAGCTACCGCATCAATGGCCTGCTGGTGTTCGCGGTCACCGTGGGACTGTGGTGTGTCGCATGTGCCAGTGGTGTCATTGCGTGGGACTGGCTGTGGCACCACCGCTGGTCGGGGGCTGCGGGGGCAGTGACGCTGGGACTGCTGGCGTCGGCTGCGGTGGTGCTGGGGGCGCCGTCGGGCGGCAAGCGGCTGCTTGCCGAGCTCTATCTCGGTCGCCGGGCCAACCCGCAGCCGTTCGGGGGACGCGCCGACGCCAAGATGTACCTGTACCTGGCAGGAGCGACGTTGCTCGAGCTCAACCTGCTCTCGTTCGCCGCCCACCACTTCGAGACCTACTCCGATGACGTGTCGCCAGGCGTCGTGCTGTACGTGGTGCTGCTGAGCTGGTTCGTGTGCGATTACTTGGTCTTCGAGCACGTCCACCTGTACACCTACGACCTCTTCGCGGAACGGGTGGGGTTCAAGCTCGTGTGGGGCTGCCTGTGCTGGTACCCGTACTTCTACGTCGTCGGGCTGTGGGCAGTGACAGATCGCCCGAACCCGCATGCGCCCGTCTGGCTGACGGTCGCGGCCGCCGTCGTATTCGTGTTCGGATGGACGCTGGCGCGCGGATCGAACATGCAGAAGTACAGCTTCAAGCGAGATCCCAGCCGGCCATTCCTGAGCTTGGCGCCCGTAGCGCTCTCTGACGGCGAGCGGCACGTGCTCGCCAGCGGCTTCTGGGGTCTGTCCCGGCACGTCAACTACTTGGGCGAGATCGCCATGGCGACCGGGCTCGCACTGGCCCTGGGGCGGCCAGGCGTGGTCTGGCCGTGGCTGTACCCGCTGTATTACGTGCTGCTGTTGGTGCCGCGTGAACGCGACGACGACCGACGTTGCGCGGCCAAGTACGGCGAGCTGTGGGAGCGCTACCGCAGCGAAGTGCCGTGGCGCATCGTGCCCCGGATCTACTGAGACACATGAACGCCGAGACGGACTCCGGCGGTGCGGGGCCGCTGCGAGCGCAGCCCAGGGGCACTGACGAGTTCGACGCTGCGTGGCAGGCCACCGTCGGCTCGATCGCAGCGGCACGCCGGCAGCCTGGCGACGGTGGTGCCGACGCCGTCGGCGTCACCGTTCTGACTGGCTTCCTCGGCAGCGGCAAGACCACGGTGCTGCGCCGGCTGCTGGCTGAGCCAGCCGGGCTGCGCATCGCCGCGGTCGTGAACGATGTCGGACCAGTGAACATCGACGCTGCAGCCATCGAAGGGCTGCAGGTCGCGTCACGGACACCCGGCCGGGTCGAACTCACCAACGGCTGCGCGTGCTGCGCACTGGTGGACGATCTCGCTGAAACCCTCGAAGGGCTGGCTGGCGCCCGAATGAGCGATGCCATCGTGGTGGAAGCCAGCGGTGTAGCCGATCCCGCCACGCTGGCGCTGGCAGCCGAGGGGGCTGCGGGCTGCATGCTCGACGGTGTTGTTGCCGTGGTGGACGCGCAGCAGCTGGCTGCACAGTTGAGCGACCCGCGCGTCGGGTTCGCCGTCCGCCGTCAGATCGACGTGGCGCACCTGGTGGTGCTGTCGAAAGTGGACCAGGTCGACAGCGCCGAGGTTGCGGACCTCACGGACCGGCTCGGCCAGCTTGCTCCGGGCCGGATGGTCATTCCCGCGATGCACGGCCGCATCGACCCGTGGCTGCTGCTCGGCGCTGCTCTGCGAGGCGCGACGCTCCCCGCCGAAGCAGGTGAGCACCCCTTCGAGGTGGCGAGTGCGGTCGTGACGCCAGCAAGGCCGTGGGAGGTGGCGGCGGTTGCTCGCTGGTTCGAATCGGCGCCGCTCTCGCTGCTGCGGGCGAAGGGGTGGTTTTCCAGCCCTGATGGAAGCTGCCATGAGGTGCAGGCCGTGGGCCGGAGCTGGCGCATCGTGCCTGCGACCGGCGTCCACGATCCGGCAGTCGTGCTGATCTGCAGCTCCCAAGCAGCTGTCGAGGGTGCAGTCGCTTCCCTGGTGAACCTCGACGAGCTGACCAGTGGGCAGCGCAGGCCCAGCGGCTAGTCGGGCGTTCCGGCCATGTGCTGGCGCATCTCGGGCGACGGTGGGCCGGCCGTGCCCCAGCGATCGGACAGCTCGGGGATGCGAGGCCAGGTACGCGGCACCCATGTCGCCTCGTCGACTTGCTGGACTTCGGCGGTGATCTCGGGGACGGTTCCCGCCGGGTCGACGAAATAGCCAAAGGCATTGTTGCCCGGGCCATGGCGTCCGGGGCCCCAACCGACCGTGTGGCCCGCCCGGTTGAGCCGCCCCAGCGATGCCATGTAGGCATCCAGCGACGGCACCTCGTAGGCCACGTGATTGAGCGACGCCCACTCGGCCCGGTTGAACGCAATCGAATGGTGGTCTGCATTGCAGCGCAGGAACACCATCTGGCGCTCGCTCCAGTCGCTCACCCGGAAACCCAGCACCTCACACCACCAGGCGCAGAGTGCCTCGATGTCGGCGGTGTTGAGCACGACATGAGCGAGCTTGTCCGGTGCGGCATCGGCCGCCAGCGTGGGCACCGCCTCGACGGTGGCCGACAGCTCCACCACCCGGCCTTCGGGATCGGCCAAGCGGAAGCCGTAGCCGCCTCCGGGCCGGTCGAGAGCGCCGGGCTCGCTGAGCAGTCGGGCGCCTTCGGCGGTGGTGCCGCCGAGGGGGGATTCTGCAGCACGCTCGTCGCCGCCGTCCCAGCGAGCGATGGCCTCACGCACGGACACGGCAGCGGCATCCACAGCCCGCTCGTCGGCAAGGCCGAGGCTGATGTGGTCGATGCCGTTGCGGTCGGCTCGATGCAACTCGAGCACATGGTGCTCGGCCCCCGTGGCTCGCAACAGTGCCGTTCGCGCATCCGAATCGCCCAGCGTCCGGAGCCCCCACGGGCCGGCGTAGTAGTCGACGCTCTCGTCGAACGCAGCGCAACGCAGCGAGATGTGGCGCAAGTGGGTGATCGCCCACGTCGGCGGCTGCGAAGCGGGGCTCATCGCTCAGCCTGCGGCTGCATCGAGCGCGGTGAGCACGGTTTCGGGCGTCAGGGGCATGGATGTGACACGGGCGCCCGTGGCATCGGCGATGGCACTAGCGATCGCCGATGCGATCGGCAGCATCGCGCCCTCGCCCAAGCCTTTCGAACCGAACGGTCCCGGACCGTGGCCCTGCTCTTGGGTGATCGACACGAATTCGGCCGGGAGGTCGCTGGCCCGCGGCACCCGGTAGTCGACGAGCCGGCCGTTGGTCAGCACGGCGCCGTCGAAGCGCATGGTCTCGAACAGGGCACCGCCGAGCCCCATGACCGCCGCGCCCTCGTCCTGGCCTCTGCAAGCGCCGTCGTGCAACACCGTGCCGGCATCGCCCGAGACAACCAACCGGTGCACTGTCACAGCGCCGGTCTCAGTGTCCACCGAGACCTCCGCGGCGCCCCAGCCGTACTCCCATGACACGCACGGCGACTCCAGCGGGGCCCGGCTCTCGGTGGGCGCCTTGAAGAATCCCTCGCCGGTGAACTCGTAGCCGGTGCCGCCGTAGACGCCCATCACCATCGGTGCCAGAGGACGGGGCTCAGGTACGTTGCCGTCGCCGCTGCGATTATCGCTGTCGCTCGCTGCCTCGGGCGTCACGTGGATGAATCCGTCCACGAAGTCGAGACGCTCCAGCGGTACGCCGAGTTCTGTCTTGGCGAAGAGCAGAACCCGTAGCCGCGCGGCCTCGGCGGCCTTCTGAACGGCCTGGCCCATCACCGAGATCGCCGACGATGCGTTGGTGCCCTGGTCGAACGGGGTGTGGTCGGTGTCGATGTCGGACCAATGCACGCGAGACCGTGGCAGTCGGAGGATGCGAGCGGCCACTTCTCGCAGGGCAGTCTGTGCGCCTTGGCCCATCTCGACCGTGCCGCACTGCACCCAGGCATCGCCCGAAGTGGCCACCTTCACCCGGGCCTGCGCTGGCTTGTTCACCCCGCCTGAGTCCTTGAAGCCCACCGCGACGCCGCGGCCTCGGCCCGCCGGACGGGGGCTGTCCATCCCGATATGAGTTGCCACCAGCTCGAGCCCCTCGACGAGGTCGGAGTCCATGGCCGATTCGCCCGGCACGTACGGCTCGCCGAGGCGGATCAGGTTGCGGCGGCGCAGCTCCACCGGATCGATGCCGAGCCGCTCAGCGATCATGTCGATCTGGCTCTCGCAGGCGAAGTTGGCCTGCGTGCCGCCGAAGCCCCGGAACGGGCCGGCCGGCGTGGTGTTGGTGAGCACCGCATCGGTGACCGAGCGGATGTGCTGCCAGCGGTACGGACCTGCCACCCGGTAGCCGGCCTTCTCGGCCACCAGCGGGCTGGCGTCGGCATATGCGCCGGCGTCGAGCAGCACCTCGGCGTCGCGAGCCACCAGCGTGCCGTCGGCCATGACGCCGGTGCGAAGCGTCAGGCGGGCGTTGTGCTGGCGCATCGTCCAGAAGCCCTCGTCGAGCGTCAGGCAGTAGCGAACCGGCGCACCGGCCTTGAGAGCGAGCAGCGCAGCGATGGGCTCGGTCTTGCAGCCGTTCTTGGCCCCGAAGCCGCCGCCGAGAAAGCCGACGTGCATGCGCACCCGCTGCTCGCCGATGCCCAGCAGGCGCGCCATCTCCTTGCGAACCGGGAACGGGTTCTGGCAGCTCGACCACAGCTCCAGCCGGCTGTCGTTGCCGGTCACCTGCGCCGACCACCTGGCCACGGCCACGAAGGGTTCGAGGTGGAGATGCTGCTGGCGGCCGTCGAAGGCGAAGACGTCGGTGAAGACGTGGTCGCAGCCTTCGAAAGCCGCTGGATCGCCGGTCTCGTAACCGAAGCGGTAGCAGACATTGGGCCGCGGCCGGGCGCCTCCGCTTGCACCCTGTCCGTAGGCGGGCGTCATCCCCAGCGGCGCTTCGGGGAAGATCTCCGGCGCCCCATCTGCGAGCGCTTCGTCGAAGTTGGTGACCGCGGGCAGCGGCTCGTAGGTGACCTGCACCAGCGAGAGCGCTCGGGCCGCGTCAAGCTCGGTTTCGGCGGCGATGGCGACCACCGGGTCGCCGATGCAGCGCACCCGGTCGAGCGCCAGGATCGGCTGGTCCTTGATGAAGTAGCCGTAGCTGTGCGCTGCGACGAGCGGCGCATCCGATGGACGGTGCTGGAGGTCAGCGGCAGCCCACCGGTCACGGTGCTCGCCGTCGAGCAGGTCACGGCGGGTGAGCACGGCCCGAACGCCGGGGGCCTGTTCGGCGGCGACGGTGTCGATGCGGGTGACGAGCGCGTGGGCGTGGGGCGAGCGGAGCACTTTCGCGTGCAGCATCCCCGACAGCGCCACGTCGACGGCGTACGGCGCGGTGCCGGTGACCTTCAGCGACGCGTCCGACCGAGTCATGTCGCCGGTTCGGGGTGTGCGTCGGCCCGCTCACGCAGTGCAGCCCCCGCTGCCTCGACTGCCTCGATCACCATCAGGTAGCCGGTGCAGCGGCACACATTCGAGTCGAGCCAGTCCACCATCGTGCTGCGGTCGGGATCGGGATGGTGCGCCAGCAGGGAGCTGGCGGTCAGGATCAGGCCAGGTGTGCAGTAGCCGCATTGGAATGCGCTGGTCTTGGCGAACGCCTGCTGCACCTCTCGCACGACTGCGGGAAGGCTCCTCGCTGGCTCGGTATCGGGCAATGCGTTGGCCGTTTCGATCGTGTGAATCTCGCGCCCGGCCGCCTGCCAGGCGAACGTCGAGCACGACGCCGTGGGCAGACCGTCGACCAGCACCGTGCAGGCGCCGCATACGGCTTGATCGCAGCCGACGCGAGTGCCGCCGAGGCCGGCCCGGGTGCGGATCGTCTCGACCAGCATCTCCGAGACCGGCGCAGCAGCCTCGAAGGGGCTGCCGTTCAGGTGCAGCTCGAGTCCCACTGAGTTGGCGTCGCCCGCAGGCGGCTGCCCGCCGGTGGTGGCTATGGGTGTGGTGGGCATTTGGGGGTCTACCGCGTCGGCGTCGCCCATGGCGTGTGCCTGCCGGCAGCGCCTGAGGAGCACCCCGATCACGCGGCGCCGGTACACGGCCGACGCATTGGCATCGTCCAGCGGCTCGCCGAGCGCATCCAACGCGGCTGCGCCGTCGGTGCCGGCTTCTAGCTCGATGACCTTGATTTCGCGGTACGCGCAACCGATGGCGGCGCGCCGGTCGCCGACGGCCACCGAGGCAACCGGCTTGAGCGATCGGTCGTAGACGACATGGCCTTCAAGCGGCACCTCGCAACCCACGAGCAACCTGCCCGCCGCCCGGCCAGCCACCGAGCAGCGCCGTTCGCTTCCGTCGGGATCGAGGAAGATCATCTCCGCGCCGGCGGCCGCGAGGATCGGTGCGGCGTCGTAGCCGACGTCGAGCGACATGAGATTGCCGCCGATGGTGCCGGTGGCGCGAATGCGCACATTGCCGATCGTCCGCCAGGCGGCAGCCAGATCAGGCCGATGAGCACGCACCAGCGGGTCAGTCTCGATCTGGGCATGGGTCACCGCTGCGCCGATGAACAGCACGCCGTCGCGCAGCGAGACCTCAGAGAGCGTCTTGAGCCCACCCAGAGGCACCATGGACTCGGCCGATTCGCCGTTCCGCAGACGCTGGGCAACGTCGATGCCACCAGCGTGCGCCCATGCGCCATTGGCCACGCCCGCCGCAGCGTCGTCCAGCGACGCCGGCCGAGCCAGCGCGAACGGCTCGATTCCCAGATGGCTACGCGAGATCAGTCCGCTCGTCGACGCATCCGTTGCGGCTTCGGGTCCGACGGTCATGGCTGCGCGCCCGAGGCGCCACCGGACCCTGCGGCATGGGCACTCATGGCCTCATCATCGTCGCTCTCCGCCATCGCCCGCCATTGTGCAACACTGCCGCCCGTCAAGCCGTCACAGCGTCGTCCAGCGTCGCGGACGAGGTTGGCGCTGACGAGCGCCCGCCGCTAGTTCGCGTCGGGGTTTTCGAGCTGGTCGATGGCCTCGGCCACGTTGCTCACATCGATCGCGATGCCGAGCGGATGTGTCCTGCGGGCGAAGGGGCGTGCATCGGGCGAAGCGGGGGATGCGGGCACTTCGATTGGGGGGACGAACGGTACCGGCATGGGGCCGAGGGCGGTGCAGTCCACCCGGATCATCTGCGGTGTACGGGCGGCGGTGGCGTGCTCGAATGCGTCGGCGAACTCGTCGGGCGTCGATGCGTTGGCGTAGGCGATGTCGAATGTGCTGGCTAGGGCTGCGAAGTCGGGCGTGAGGAGGTCGACGCCGGACCGGCGACCGATGTGGCGGTCCTGGGTATTGCGCAGGACGCCGTATCCGCCGTCGTCGAAGACCACGACCGTGATGGGCAGCGCTTCTTGGGCGATGGTGGCGAGTTCGCCGATCTGAGGGACGAGGCCGCCGTCGCCGACCATCACCATGGTCGGCTCGTCGGGGCGGGCCAGCGCTGCGCCGATACCCATGCCGACGGCCTGGCCGATGCCGCCGCCGCGGGGCACCACATTGGTGGTGAGATCGATGATCGGCAGCAGGCGGTTGCCCCACGAGCTGTTGGGAATGGTGATGTCGCGGACACGAGGCGCCCGGTCGCTGAGCACGCTCGCCATGACGTCGCAGATCTCCGAATACGGCCCGATGTCGCGGCGAAGCTGCGCCCGGCATTCGGATCGGGCCGCGGTGATGGCTGCACCCCACGCGGGCTGGATGGATGCCGCGCCGCCCGCAAGTCGCTGGATCAGTGCATCGAGCACGACGCTGGCGTCGCCGACGATGCCGACATCGGCCGGGTACACCCGCCCGACCGCCGCGGGGTCGACATCGATCTGGATGTGCGTCGGTGGCACAGCGAGCCGGTAGCTGCGGGTCTCGTTGGAACGGAAGTGCGTTCCAACGGAGATCAGCAGGTCGGCCTGGGCGAGCAATTCAGCGCCTGCCGACGAGGCTGCGAAGTTGCCGATGACCCGGTCGTCGGTCTCGGGCAGCACGCCTCGACCGGCGTTGGATGTGAACAGGCCCGCGCCGCTATGCAGCAGCAGATAGTCGATCTGCGTGCTGGCACCGGTGGCGCCGCCTCCCGCCCACACCAGCGGCCGTTTCGCGGCGGCGATGAGTTCGGCGGCTCGATCCAGCAGGCCATCGTCAGGTCTGGGCGACGAGAGGGCATCACCGGATTCGTGAGATGGGGAGAGATCGCGCGCTGCCTTCGCGGGTTCTCCGACGCCGAGTGGTCCAGGCGAACTTGGGGCAGTGCCGTTCGCGTCCGGCTCGAATGGAGCCGTTTCGCCGTACTGCAAGTCGATGGGCCACTCCAGGCTGACCGGGCCTCGCGGATGGCGCTGCAGCCGCCGTGCCGCCCGCTCGAACACTGCTGCGGCGACACCAGATGCGACGCGCGCTGCCGGCTGTCCCGCAGGTGCATGGGGTGGCGGCGCATCGACGGTCTCGGCCCACACCGAGCAGGCTTGCAGCATCCCGAGCTGGTCACGGGTCTCATGGATCACGCCACGGCCCTGCCCCAGGTATTCACTGGGAATCTGGCCAGTGACGTGCAGCACCGGCGAGCCGGCGGTGAGGGCCTCGACAAGTGCGCCGGCGGCATTCGCCGCACCGGTGCCGGTGGAGGTCACCGCGCAGCCAGGCGTGCGGTTCACACGGGCGTACCCGTCGGCTGCGTTGACGGCTGCCGCCTCGCTGCGGGTAGGTATCCATCGCAGCTGATGCGTCAGGGCATCGACCAGCGGGAGGTTGTGCACGCTCACCACGCCGAACGCAGCGTCCACGCCAAGGGCTGAGAGCACCTCAACCAGCAGATCGCCACCGTTTCGCTGGCCGCTGCCTCGATCGTCGATGGCCGTCACGGTCTCGCGCTCATGGCATCACGAAGCCGCCGTCGACGACGATTGTCTGACCGGTGATGTAGGCGGCGGCGTCCGACAGCAGGAACGTGACGGCGCCTGTCACGTCCGCTGGCTGCTGAGGCCGGGTGATGGCCCGGTTGGCCGCGTACAACGCGTGGCGTTCTGCGGGAATCTGTTCTGCCGACGGCCCCTCTGTCAGCCCAGGCGCGACAGTGTTGACGGTGGTGCCGTGATCGCCCAGCTCGCGTGCCATGGCCCGTGTGAGAGCGATGAGTGCTCCCTTCGAGGCGATGTAGTGCGCCAGCCGGGGCGGGCCGTACAGCGCCGCATCCGAGGCGATGTTGACGATCCGGCCTTCGCCGGCGCCGATCAACTGCGGGGCGAGCGCTCGACTCACCAGCCACGGCCCCCGAGCATTGGTGGTGTGAATCCGGTCCCACTCCTCAGGCGTGATGTCCCAGAACGACTTGCCGCCTACGGCGTCGGCCAGGCCAGCGTTGTTCACCACACCCCAGAGCCCACCGACAGATGAGACGTGAGCGGCGAGATCGGCGATCGATGATTCGCTGCTCACATCGGTCGGCAGGAACTCGGCAGCACCGCCTGCGGCCCTGATGTCGCTGGCGACCTGCTCGCCGCGTTCAGGCACCAGCTCGGCCACGACAACCGACCCGCCATCGGCCGCGATCGCATGCGCCATGGCCTCGCCGAGCCCGCGCCCAGCGCCGGTGACGACGACGCGGCGTCCGTCCAGGCTCATGTCCGAGCCGCTCGTGCGGGTGCTGGGCCTCTCAGTCCCGCGTGATCCCCGCCATGGGGGAGTGCGGGGGATAGGTGGGCTGCTGGGGCTTCGACGCACCCAGCATCACGACGAACAACGCGTCTGTTTCGCCCACATTGCGCAGCGATCGGGCGGTGCCGGCAGGGATCTTGATGAGGTCGCGGTAGCCGAGCAGCCGGCTGGCCGAATCGTCGCCGTCGTGGATCGTGACCTCGAGTTCGCCTTCGAGCACGAAGAATGCCTCCTCCACGTCGTGATGGGTGTGCTCGGGTCCTTCGGCGCCTGGTGGCAGCAGCATGTTGGAGAACGTGAAGTGCTCGGCAGCCAGTGCTCGTTCGTCGCCCTCGTGATTGCCGGTGCCGCCCGAGCCGATGTAGCGGATCTGCGCGCGCCGGTACTGAGGGCCCGCCTTGGTCTGGAACGCCAGGGTGTCCCAGTCCTCTCGGCGGGTGTCGCGCATCGCACACATGTCGTCGATGCGAGCGTCCAGCTCGGCAGCAGTGTCAACCGTGTCAGTGGCGGTCTGGATCATCGTTGCTGTCCTGTGGTGGTCGGCGGTCGCAGGTTAGGTGGGGTCCGGTGTCAGTCAGCAAGGGCAACGGCTGCCGGATGCGGGGGCTGGTCGAGGCCGAAACGCCGCCGTTGCTTGTCGAACGCCGGCTCGAGCGCTCGGCGCAGGTGCACCACAGGCCGATCGGCCTGGGCGAGATGCTCGTCGCGGCGGGCCTCCTCGACGGTGCGCAGGCCTTCGAGCATCTCCTTGTCCTGGTTGAGCACGTGCAGGTGCGTGCCGCGCAGTCGCAGCCGGTACAGCGTCCGCCAGATGCGGCGCTCACGGCCCGACACCGCACGGAATCGGGGGAAGTGCATCAGCGTCGCTGCATTGTCACGCGGCGTCAGGAAGCCCAGGATCCTCAGCGGCGGGCCCGGACCGGCGCTGGGCGGCAGCGGAATATCCAGACGCACAAATGAGAGCGCGCCGGTGTGGATGTCGATCCAGTCGAAGTTGGTGCCCGTTTGATCCCGTCGGCGGACTTCGAAGCCGTCGTCGTGATCGTCCACCACCACACGGTCGTTGGTGATCCCCTCGTTGAGCGTGATCGAGCGAGCGTGCAGGAATGGCGCATGCATGAGATCGACGAGATTCTCGAGGGCAAGCAGCCAGTTGGCGCCCCATTCCACGGTTTCGGGGAACGTCGCGTAGCGCTGGTCGGTGAATTCAGCCGGGAGCTTGAGCGGTGCAGGCTCGCTCTCGCCGATCCAGGCCCACAGATAGCCCGCCGCATCACGAACGGGGTAGCTCACGCTGACGCGGGTTCGCGCGGCCAGCGAGCAGGCACCGCCCTGCGACGGCACTGATGTGCACTGGCCCTCGCCGTCGAATCGCCAGTGGTGATATGCGCACCGCAGCTGCCCGCCCACGACATCGCCGACCGACAGCCGGGCTCCTCGATGCGGACACAGGTCCGCCATCAGTCGCACCGCGCCGTCGCCGTCGCGCCATGCCACCAAGTCCTCGCCGAGGAGGCGTGTCGCTACTGGCTGAGCGCCCACCAAGTCGGCGACACCCAGCAGGTACCAGCGGTCACGCAGTCCGAGACGGGGATCGCCCTTGGGCAGTTGAGGGGCCGGCGGCCAGATTGGCGGCTGCCGAGCGGCGCGCCGGGCGCCGACGCCCGAGTATTGGGAGACGCGGCGTCGAGCCGCATCGACCAGCGCTCCGGCCTCAGCGCGAAGTGCGCGAAGTGCTGGTGACGTCGATGCTCGCGGTGCTGACACCATGGTGAGCCACTGTACGCGCGGCGACTGACGACTCAGCCTCCTCCGCAGCGAGCGCACCCGCCCGCGCAGCTTCTCAGTCTCCGGTGAGGTGTGCCACCCGTGGCATGACATCGTTGGCGAGCAGGTCCATCGAGCGGCGCCATGCCTCGGCAGACTCCGGTGTTTCGGAGTAGTCGAAGCAGAACAGCAGCAGGTGACCGAAGCCGCCGACGTCGGCGTACACCTTCTCAATGCTCTCGGCGACGGTCTGCGGCGAACCTACGAACCAGTTGTTGCGGGCGCAGTACTCCACGGTGACGACACCGTCCGCAGGCGGGTTGCGCTCGTCGATGAGGAACTTGTGGAAGTCGAAAGCGCCGAGCAGCGGGATGAAGTAATCGGTCATCATCCGGCCCATCATCCCGCCGTAGGACAGCTCCCAGGCCTCCTCGTCGGTCGGGGCGACGAAGACTTCGCGCACCATGCGCCAGTCGCTGCGGTGCGCCTCGCGGCCCGCTCGCTTCGCCCCCGCCTCATAGGAGTCCCAGTGGCCACTGACGTACTGCGGGTTGAGATTCAAGCTGAGCGGCAGCCAGCCCTTCTCGCCGGCCATCTCCAGCGTCGGCGAGGGCGAGTTCAGCCCGGCGACGCCGATCGGCGGATGCGGCTGCTGCAAGGGCTTGAGATGCTGCACGAGCTCCATGTCGGGCATGCCGTGGGGCACCGAGCCCTTCCAGTGCTTGCCTTCATGGGTCCAGCCCGGCTCTTGAGTCCACAGATTCATGATGAACTCGACCGCCTCCTGGGTCATCTCGCGGTTCTCTCCGGCCATGCCGTCCACCCCGAACATCTCCCAGTCGCTCGGCAGTCCGCTTGCGGCCACGCCGAAGTTCAGCCGACCTTGCGAAATGTGGTCGAGCAGCGAGATGCGGTTCGCCAGCTCGGCCGGGTGGTAGTAGGGCATCAGGAAGCCGCCGGGGCCGATGCGGATGTTCTTCGTGCGCTGCAATGCGGCGAGCGTCAGCAGGTCCGGCGCAGGATGCGGCTCCCACTTGGCCGCGTGATGCTCGCCGATCCAGGCTTCGCCGAAGCCGAACTCATCGGCCCACTCGATGACCTGAAGATCCCACTCCCATCCTTCGCGCAGGTCGCGCTCGGGCGGGTGGCTCGGCATGGTGAACAGTCCCAATTCCATCGTCAACTCCATTTGCTGGCGGTTGCCTCGCACTGAGGTCAACCGCTGGGCAGGGTAGCCCAGCAGCGCGGAACCAGCCGACTTGCCAGTTGACAGGCTCTCCGAGCGCTATGGTGCTCCGATGAAATTTTTTCGCCAATCGTTTGTCTCAATTCTCGTCGCGGGGCTCTGCACTTCGGTGCTCGCACTCACATTCTCGTCACCAGCAGGTGCCGAGACGGGTGTGGACGACGGTTTGGTGCCAGACAAGGAGTTGGTAGGTACTGAGTCAAACCCGCCGAGTCCGGCGACCGAACCAGAGAGTGATACCGAACCAGAGAGTGATACCGACGAAAGCGACGGACCCGCTACGGATCCGTCGCTGCCCAACGGAAATGAAACCGACACCATCGATCCATTGTTCGGTCCAGATGAAGCTCCAGTAGGCCAGCAAGCGCCCGTCTGCGGGACGCATGAACATTATCAGTTCGGTTCGGGATACGCCTGTAACAGCCCGTACGACCCTGAGCCGCGCGTCCCGAGCAAGTGCCCTGTACGAGTCTTCGAAATACTTGTACCGATATTGCTCAGAGCGCCAGTGGCTGGAGTATGGGGTCCGATAGGCATCACCACGATCTTGAACGAAGCTGGCTTTGAGGAAGAAGTGACGCTCTACGGATGGATATCGAAACCCCAAGCAGCTGTCTGGGGGGAAGTGTATAGGACCGTCCGGGAGGAAGCCTGTGAGAGTTTTGGCTACAGCAGTTAGATTCGTTGCAGCGACACGGTTATTGGGTCCAACGCAATTGCCCACAGAGAGAATGGCACAGGGGCAGAGGCCGCGACATGCAATCGAGCCGTAGCCTCAACTGCTGGCTCTGATCACAGTATTGGCCTATGTACGAGAAGCTAGAAGCGACACCGTTGGTGAGCCCCGTTCGCAAATTGTGCCCTGATCCTGTTTCTGCTGATGTTCCTCGAAGTTATATAGAAGTACATACAATCCGATGCCCTGATTTACATCGTGCATGGCGACCAAGAAGGCCGTTGGCCTTGCTTGATCAACTTTCGTCCACTAAGGCAATTGGTTTAACATATTGAAGAGACCATGAGAATTGAACGACGATTCTACCTGATTGTCTTATCTTCCTTGTTGATTGTATCGACAGGTGCATGTGGAGGTGTGTCATTTGACTCGGCTGCTTGTAATGCTCACAACGCTCCTATTCCGGCAAAGAAGCTCGACTGGGTAATGGAACGCAAGAATCAGTTGCCTGAAGTTTCGTGTGAAGTTGGCGTCGGTGTGAGAGCAGGGATGTGGCAATGGTCCGAGGACTCGTCCCTGGCATGCGTATTCGTCGTCATAGGCGGAAATGCGAAGAGAGAATGGTCTCTCGGCCAGTTCCAAGAGCGTCGTGACGCACGCGCTCCTGTTCCTCTGAACGACGGTGAGTTTGTCTGGGGCTTCTCGGAGGATCGAGGCAGTATGGACCCGTACAGCACTGGTTCAAGCCATCCAATCTGTGTTCTGGAATGGATCGGTGAATGAACCTGAGCAGGTGATGTCGGCGGTTGCAGTTGACACGGAAGTAATGGGCTGACGAATCGGAGCGCACGAATGCCAGTTGATCCGGATCGGGAGACGTGGAAGCCGGGGATGTCCTGGGAGGACGCGATCGCCGAGATCGCGTACCTCAAGGAGCTGGCCGCCGAGATGGGCGGCCCCGATCGCATCGACCGCCAGCATCAAGGCGGTCGGTACACCGTGCGCGAGCGCATTGCCAAGATGGCCGACCCGGGCTCGTTCGTCGAGATGGGCGGGCTCATGGGCGGACCCGAATACGACGACGAGGGAAACATCATCGGCTTCACGCCCGGCGGATACGTGATGGGCCTCGCCGAACTCGACGGGCGGCCGGTGGCGATCGGCGGCGACGATTTCACGATCTCGGGCGGCAGCCCGCACAACGTCCACAAGATCCCGCACCAGTTCGCCCAGCCGCTGGCCATCACCTACGGCATCCCCTATGTGCAGCTGCGCGAGGGCGTCGGCCACAGCTCACGGTCTGACGAGGAGTCGGGCCAGATGGCGCTGCCGGAGGGCGACATGTGGTGGCAAGGCGTGGAGATGCTGACCAAGGTGCCGGTGGCTGCAGGGATCATGGGATCCGTGGCGGGCTGGCCCGCTGCTGCGGCGCTCATGTCTCACTTCACGGTGATGGTGAAGGGCCAGTCGCAGATCTTCCCCTCTGGGCCGCCGGTGGTGCAGCGGGCCACCGGCGAGACGCTGTCGAAGGAGGAGCTCGGCGGGTACCGGATGCACGTGTACGAGAGCGGCCAGGTCGACAACGTGGCCGAGAGCGAGGAGGACGCGTTCGACCAGATCAGGCAGTTCCTGTCGTACCTGCCCAACACGACCGCGCAGGTGGCGCCCCGCATCGACACCGGCGATCCCCCCGACCGCCGGCCCGAGGAGCTGCTGAACATCATTCCCACCAACCGGCGAGCGGGCTACGACGCCCGGGCGCTCATCCGCCATGTCGTCGACAACGGTGACTTCTTCGAAATGCGCCGTCACTACGCCGGGGCGATCATCACCGGCTTCGCTCGGCTCGACGGCTACAGCGTGGGTGTGGTCGGCAGTGATCCGATGCGGCTGGCCGGCGCCATGGACGGCGACGGCGCCGACAAGTACACGCATTTCGTGGATCTGTGCGACGCGTTCAACCTGCCGATGCTGATCTTCTTGGACATGCCCGGATTCATGCTGGGCTCTGCTGCCGAGCGCAAGGCCACCATGCGCCGGGGCGTGCGGGCGCTGATCGCATCAGCGGAGGCGAGCGTGCCCAAGGTGGAGTTCAACGTGCGCAAGTCCTACGGCGTGGCCGCCGATGCGCCCAACAGCATCGGCCTGCCTCACGCGCTCAACCTGCGCTTCGGCTGGCCGGCGGGGGAGTGGGGCGGCATCCCGATCGAAGGCGGGGCAGCGGCGGCATACCGGCGTGAGATCGACGCCGCACCCGACCCTGAGGCGCATCGAGAGATGATCGAGGAACGGCTGCTGCGGCTCCGCTCGCCGTTCAAGGCAGCAATGCACGGCGATGTGGTCGACCTCATCGATCCGCGAGAGACCCGCCGGCTGGCGTGCACGTTCGTGAAGCTGGCACAGCCGGTCCTCGAAGAGCTGGCCCGCCGCCCCAACAAACGCGCCGTCCGCCCCTGATCGCGCCCCGTTCACAACTGGATTGCACACATCACGAGGTCGGACTCACCGGACTGTTGCACGTCAGAAAATGGTGCGACTTCGCTGCTCGTCTGCGGGCACTATCGCGGGGTGATCATCACCGAGCGAGACCAGATCCGATTCGGCGACGCGGTCATTGACTTCGAGGTCAGGCGCAGCACGCGACGGCAGAAGACGTTGCAACTCAGCGTGGGCCCGAATGGAGTCTCCGTGGCGGTACCCGTCGCCACTCCTCGCGACGAGATCGCAGGATTCGTCCGCAACAAGGCGCGGTGGATCCTTGATCGTCTGGCGACAATCCGTGAGGCGCCGAGTCCAATCGAACTGCCGCGTTCGCTTCCGTACCTCGGGCGAGACCTGAGCGTGGTTGTCGGCAATGGCGTCGTTCTCGATGTCGATGTGCGCTTTCGGCCGTGGGAGTTGCGGGTGTTCCTGCCATACGACGCCGTGGAGGAGGAACTGACACAGGAGATTCGCGGCGCCGTCAGGGAGTGGTACTGGATTCGTGCGCTGGAGCACGTCTCGGCGGGCATTGACCGTTGGTGGCCCGAACTCGGGCGCGGCGCCGAACCCGAGGTGCACATCGGGGACCAGCGCAGGCGATGGGGCAGTTGCGCCGTGGACGGCGTGCTCAGGTTCAACTGGCGGCTCGTGATGCTCGAGCCTCGACTGCTCGACTACGTCGTTGTCCATGAGTTGGCGCATCTCACCGAACGAAACCACGGTCCGGCGTTCTGGGCGCTCGTGAGCGCTGTCCTGCCCGACGCAGCCGAGCGCAAGGCAGCGCTGCATTCGGTCGAAGGGAAGCTGCCGCTGTGATCTTGACCCCGAGAGCAGCGTTCCGGCGTCACCGAAGGCTGTCCGTCAGACGTTTGCGTCCGGTGAGCTCGGACCAGCCGCACGGTTAGCGTGACGCCGTGATTTCAGGAAACGGGCTCAGGTTCGGGTGGCTGTCGCCGTGCATCGGCAACCGGTGGAGCGACCACCGGCCGATCGTGGCCGACCAGGTGGAATGGCTCCTGCCCGAAGTGATCGGGCACTTCGATTCGCTGTGGATCGCCGATCACTTCTACGGGTTCGATGCCAAGACCGACCCGTTCCTCGAAGCGTGGACCACGATCACCTGGTGTGCGGCTCGCTTGCCCGACGTGCAGCTGTGCCACCACGTGCTCGGACACGGCTACCGGCCGCCGGCTCTGACAGCGAAGATGGCGGCGACGCTGCAGTACCTGTCGGGCAACCGGTTCATCTTGGGCATCGGGGCAGGCTGGCGAGGCGACGAGTACGAGGCGTACGGCTACGAATTCCCCTCGCCCAAAGTGCGATTCGCCCAGCTCGAAGAGGTCGTCACGATTTGCAAATTGATGTGGACCCAGGACGACCCCAGCTTCGAAGGCGAGCACTACCGCATCGACGGCGCCGCAGCGCCGCCGCTGCCGGAGGTTCCCCCGCCGATCTGCATCGGGGCCTCGGGAGAGCAGATCGGCCTCAAGGTGGCCGCCCGCCACGCCGACATATGGAACACACCATGGCGGCGGGATCTCGAGTCGCTGAAGCGCAAGTGCGGCATCGTGCTCGAGGAGCTCGAGCGTCTCGGACGCGATCCGGCTGGCCTGGAGATGTCCACCACCGTCGAGCGGGCACTGCCCACGACTGACAGCGAGTCTGCCGAGTACGCCGAGTTCCTGGCTTCGCTGGTGGACGTGGGTATCCGGCACTTCGTGCTCGACTTCGGCAGCCCCGACAGCGCGGAGCCCGCGCACCGCTTTGCCGAGCAGGTCATCGCCCCGCTGCGTGCGAACTTCAGCTAGGCGAATCCGACGACGCTGGTGCCGGTGAACTCGACGGCGACCGAGTCGCCGCGGCGCACATCGGGATCGGGGCCGCAGCGCACGCGCAGCAGCGCGCCGTCGAGATTGGCCACGACCATCGAGTCGTGCCCGTAGAACTCAACCAGCTCGACCTCGGCGGCAGAGCCCTGGGCCAAGCGGAGCTGCTCGGGGCGCAGCATCACGTTGACAGTGTGCCCGGCGCCAGCCGATGAGCCACCGTGGCCGCTGCGAGCAGCAGTGTTGCTGAGGGGAAGACGTCCGAAAGGAGTGTGCGCGAAGCCGCCTGAGGCGTCGCAGTGCAGCCATGATGCGGTGCCCACAAAGTCGGCCACGAACGGATCGACCGGCCGGCGGTAGAGGCCGTCGGGCGTGTCCACTTGCGCGAGGCGGCCATCGCAGAGCACGCCCACCCGGTCGCCGACCACAAAGGCCTCGTCTTGGTCGTGGGTCACGAAGACTGCCGTGATATCCAGTTCGATGAGCAATCGCCGGACCTCGCTGCGAACGTCTTCGCGCAGCGACGAGTCGAGATTGGAGAAGGGCTCGTCCAGCAAGAGCACCCCGGGCCGGGGAGCCAGCGCTCGCGCCAAGGCGACGCGCTGCTGCTGCCCGCCCGACAGCGTGGCGGGCATGCGCTCGGCAAAGCCCGACAGACCGACCAGGTCGAGTGTCTCGGCGATTCGGCCGGGGGTTCGCTTCGATCGTTCGAGCCCGTAGCCGACGTTGCGGCCCACGGTGAGGTGCGGGAACAGCGCCCAGTCCTGGAACACCATCCCGACTCGGCGTGATTCAGGTGCCACCCAAGTGCCACCACGTCCCGACGGGCCCGACACGAACCTGTCTCCGAGCTGAATCGTGCCGGCAAGCGGGCGTTCGAGCCCGGCTATCAGGCGCAGCAGTGTGGTCTTGCCGCATCCGCTGGGGCCCAGCAGTGCGATGGACTCGCCCGGCTCGACACGCAGCGACAAGTCGTGCACCGAGTAGTCGCCTCGGGCACCATCGTCAGCCGGACCAGGCTCGGCGGGGGAACCTGCCGATGGAAGTTGGCCATAGGAATGCGTGATGCCCTCGAGGATGATCGAGCGCGCTCCCTGCCAGTGCCGACCGTGACCATTGCGGGCCAGATCATCCGGCGCCGCCGGGTCGGCGTAGTGCCGGTCTCGCTTTGACCCAAATGCCCGGACCGTGCGCACCAGTCGAAGTATAAGCATGGGACTCAGCACGTATCCAGAAGGCTGAATGCCTCGTAGTGACGTTGCCTGCTGCAGGTAGGTAGGCATGGCTAACGGCCAGCAAGAGCCCACAGCCCGAGGGCCAGAGTGCCGCGACCCGTGCCGCAGTAGGTTGACGCCAACAGGCTGGCGGAGCACTGGGGGAGAGCTGTGGCGCTGACGAATGACGACCGAGTCGAGATCCGGGACCTCATCTCTCGCTACAACAAGGCGATCGACACCGGTGATGCCGACGGCTACGCCAATACGTTCACCCCCGATGGGCAGTTCATCGGGATCGTCGGCACGTTCAACGGCCGTGACGAGCTGCGGGCGTTCGCCGCTGCTTACTCCACTGAAGAGCAGTACGCAGAGTTCGCTTCTGCGCAGCACTGGGTGACCAACGTGGTGGCCGACGGCGACGGCTCCGAGGCCACCGTGTTCAGCCACCTGCAGATGGTGAAGCCGCTGGCTGACGGCGGCAGGATCCTGCTGGTCGGGCACTACGACGACATTGTCCGCAAGGTCGACGGGCAGTGGCTGTTCGCCCAGCGAATCGTGGTCTCGGACGCCTAGCCGAGCCAGCCGAGCATCACCGGAGAGAGCATCGTGCCGCAGACCGGGCCACCGCACAGCGACGCGCCAGCGAGTGCGTTCGACATGGCAGCCAAAATGGCCGAGGGCCTGCCCCAGCCCGCAAGGGCGTGGACGCCGATACCCCGCTTCAGCTTCGTCGGCGGGAACAACGACTCGCCGAGCGTGCCGGTGGGCGGCCTGACCGAGGCGGCCATGGCAGTGCTCGCGAAGCATGGCTCCGAGCTCGCCACGTACAACCTGGGAGGCAATCCGCAGGGATTCGAGGGGCTGCGCGAGTTCGTCGCCGGATCGCTGGACGCAAATGCGCACATGCCGACGAGCAGCGAGCAGGTGCTGGTGGTGTCGGGTTCGCTGCAAGCGCTCGATCTCGTCAATGCGGCGTTCCTGCGCCCGGGCGACATCGTGGTAGCCGAAGAGGCGACGTACGGCGGGATGATCTCAAAGGTCGCTCGGCGAGGCGCCAGATGCGTCGGCGTCGAACTCGACGACGACGGGATCGTTCCGGAACGACTTGCCAGCCTGCTCGACCAGCTGGCCGCAGCCGGAACGCCGCCTCGATTCATCTACACCATCCCGACGGTCCAGAACCCCACAGGCTCAGTGATGCCGGTCGAGCGCCGGCGGGAGATTCTGGCCATCGCCCGGCAATTCGGCGTGCCGATCTTCGAGGACGAGTGCTATTCCGATCTCCAGTGGACTGGCGAGCGTCCACCGACGCTGCGTGCGCTGGATTGCTCCGAAGCGGAGGGGCCGAGCGCAGTGGTCTACTGCGGCTCGTTCTCGAAGTCGATCGCGCCCGCGCTCCGGGTGGGCTACATCGTTGCTGACGTGCCCATCGTGCGTCAGCTCATAGCCCTCAAGGACGACGCCGGCACCGGCGCAATCGAACAGCTCGTGCTCGCCGAGTACGCAGCGGCCCACTTCGACGACCACGTAGCTCAGCTGCGGGAAACGCTGCGCCAGAAGTGTGCGGTGATGCGTCGCGCCGTGAGCACCCACATGGGCGCACTGTCCGAGGTGGCGATCAAGCTTGGCGGACCGGTGCAGGTGACCGACCCCAAGGGCGGCATCTTCGTGTGGCTGACCTTTCCCGCTGGGACCGACACCGCGGCGTACCTGGCATCCGCGGCGGAGCGGGGCATCCAGTTCAACGAAGGCGCGGCGTGGTCGGTCGACCCCGTATGGGGAGCCCGCCGGATGCGGCTGTGCTTCGGCAGCCTCTCCCACGACGACATCCGCGAGGGCGTGGCCGCGCTGGCACAAGTCATCGCCGAGATGTAGCTGCGTGGCATCACCGCGGCCGGATTGGCCGGGTGGGCGGCAGAGAGGCCTTAGCCGCGGCCCTGGCGCAGGAGCTTGCCGGGGGTTGCCCCGGTGCACTCGCCGTCGTGGAATGTCTCGACCCCGTTCACGAGGATGTGCCGGTAGCCGTGGGCGCGCTGGATGCGGCGCCACTCGCCGCCGGGCAGGTCGTAGACCGCCTCGCCGATCCACTCGGGATCGATGGCCAAGTCGTCCATCCCGTAGACGAGCACGTCGGCCGGCGCACCCTCGCGCAGCACGCCCCGATCCTTGAAGCCCGCCGCGTGGGCCGCGAGCGCAGACATGCGGTAGTGGGCTTCTTCGACCGTGATCCGCTGCTCGTCACGCACCATCCATGCCAGGAAATCGGTGGTCCAGGCGCCGCCGGTGAAGAACTTGGTATGGGCACCGCCGTCTGAGACCCCGGGGATGGTGTAGGGCGACTCGGTGTACACCGCCGACATGTGGTCCACGTTGAACTCGGGGCCCTCGCCCAAGAACTCGGTCTTCAGGTCGGTCTCGAGGGAGAGGTCAAGCATCACGTCGATGTAGTGCTTGCCCTGCTCCTCGGCGATTTCGCCCAGCGACTTGCCCACGTACTGCTGCAGGTCCTGGCGCCGGGCCACGCCCTGCACGACCAGCTTGCGGGGCGGGCCGCCCACAGCGCCCTGGGTGTTGGCGAACAGCGTCGAGGCCTCCTCGGTCTCGACGCGCAGTCGCTCGCGCACTGCAGGGTCGGACATCTTGCGGATCTTCTCGTCGAGCGTGCCAGTCGTGGCCTCGCGCCACGCCGGGCTGGAGTCGTACAGGTTCCACTCGTCGAGCGAGAACGCAAATCCGGTGCGGATGGAGGCACCTTGGCCGAAGATCCGCAGGCCCTCAGATTGGGCTTCCTCCAGCCACTCCAGCCGTTGCTCATGGACCCGCGGGTTGCGCTGGCTGACCGGGACGACATTGTCGATGATCGGCCTCCCGCTCACTTCGGCCAGACGGCGCTTGAACTCGAGATCGTCGGGGTCATTGACGTTCGCGCTGGTGGCCTGTGTGAGCTGGATGAAGCCCTCGTCCCGCTCGCGCAGCACCTCGGCCAGGTTGAAGATGTCGTCGTCGCACATCGTGTCGGTCACCATCGGGCTGCCGTCGAAGTCGGCCTGCGTCGAATTCGGCCCGAGACGCTGGATCGAGAAACCGCACAGGCCTGCGTCCATGCCTTCGTGCAGCAGTCGCTGCATCTCTTTGCGTTCGGCATTGGTGGCCGGCCGCGACTTCGCTGCCTCCAGCCCCATCACATAGATCATCAGCGACGCCGTGGGCATGTACTGGAGCACGTTGACACCCTTGGGTGCGGCATCCAGCGAGTCGAGATACTCCGGGATGGTCTCCCAGTCCCACTTGGGCAGCATTCCTTCTTCCATGGCTGCCAGCGGGATCGCCTCGGTGCGAACCATGGTGAGCATCGACCGCTCCCGGAAGTCGGGCTTGCAGGGAGCGAAGCCGAACCCGCAATTGCCGAGCACCACCGACGTCACCCCGTGCCAACTCGAGATTGAGCAGTAGGGATCCCAGCGGATCTGGGCGTCGTAGTGGGTGTGCAGGTCGATGGCGCCAGGGGCGACGATGCAACCGTCGGCGTCGATGACTTCTCGGGACGGCTTGTCGGCCCGGCCGCCGATCTTGGCGATGCGACCGTCCGAGATCCACAGGTCTCCCCGGAAACTCGGCACTCTCGTCCCGTCGACGATCGTGCCGTCCTTGATGTGAATGTCGTATTCCTCCACGATGTCCCCCTCGTGACTCAGCGCCCAGCTCGCTGTGGCACCGAATGTCGCGTCGCTGTGGGACAGCGAGGTCGTTCGGGCGGCACAAGCCGGAATGCCCGCGCCAAAAAACCTAACACACCTTCGTAAATCGATCGCCGCACGAGGCGTCGCACGAGGTGTCAGAAGATGCTGAAGCCGCCGTCGATCTTGATGACGTCGCCGGTATGCCAGCGGGCCGCGTCGCTCATGAGATAGACCGCGATGGCGCCGAAGTCGTCGGGCACGCCCCACCGGCGCATCGGTATGCGCGGCATCACGTTGTCGACGAATTTGTCCCAGTTGAACAGCCGCTCGGTCATGGCGGTGTCGATCCAGCCCGGGATGACCGCGTTGGCGTTGATCTTGTAGCGGGCCATCTCCACCGACAGCCCCATCATCATTGCCAGCATGGCGCCCTTGGTGGCTGCGTAGGCCTGCCCCCGGGCGGCGCCTTGGATGGCCGTGCCGCTCGAAGTCAGCACCAGGCTGCCGCCGTCGCCCTGCGCGATCATCTGCCGGGTGGCGGCGCGCAGGGTGAAGAACACGCCGTGCAGGTTCACGTCGATGACGCTGAACCAGTCCTCGTTGGAGTGCTCGTGAAAGCCCTTCTGGTTCTGCGTGCCGATACCGGCATTGGGGAAGCAGGCATCGACGCGCCCGTAGCGCTCGATCACCGCCGCCATCGCCTCCTCGACCTGTCCCTCGTCGGAGACATCGCAGCGCAGCGCACTTGCGGAGGGGTTGATCTCCTGCAACTCAGCCTCGGCCGCCGCGTTCTTGTCGGGGTTCGTGCCCCAGATGCTGACGTCGGCGCCCGCAGCAGCGACGCCGCGGGCATAGCCCAGCCCGATGCCGCCGTTGCCGCCGGTGATGACCGCGACTTTGCCAGTGAGGTCGAAACCCTCGTACTGGTAGGCCACAGCGGCCTCAGCCCTTGATCTGACGCATGAACATGCCGTTGTCGAAGTAGTCACGCCAGAAGGTGATCAGGCCGTCTTTGACCTCGAAGATGCCCATCACCGGCAGTTCGATCTGACGGCCAGAGCCGGTGTGGAAGCGGTCGACGCGCTCGTTCATGACTGTGTTGCCGGTTGCGGTCTGGCGGACAATCTCGAACTCCACCGGCCCGTCGCCCTTCGTCAGGCCGCTCAAGAACTCCTTCATGGCGTCGGGGCCAGTCATGTCGCCGACCGGCACGTTGTCGTAATAGACGTCGTCGGAGACGTGGGCGGCCGCCCCGTCGAAGTCTTTCGCTTCGATGCAGGCGATGAACTTGCCGACGACTTCGGTCGGTGAATCGGCGGAATCAGTCATGTCGGGGCAATCCTCCGGCTTGGCCTGGCGGCGAGCGGATCCCGTCGCCGGGATCTTGTCCTAGCACGCGCCGCCGGCCGGTGCCGCGGCTGCTGCCGCCACCGCTGCTGTGTCCATCCCGCAGCCCTTCAGTGGGCACAAGCGTCACAAGCGGCCGGGAGTAAGGTCACCGGGCTATGGGATCAGAGCACATGAGGTGTTATCGATGATGGCGAGCGCTGACCGCAGGCCGCTCTCGGGGATCCGGGTCTTTGAGATCAGCATCGCTGTGGCAGCACCGTGCTGCGGCAAGGCGATGGCGCATCATGGGGCCGAGGTCTTCAAGGTGGAGGCCCACAGTTATCCCGATGTAGCACGAGCATTCGGCTCGGCGTGGGCTCGCGATGCTGAGCTGGCAGACGTCTTCTGCGATACCGGTCCCTACGTGCCGGAGATGTCGGCCGGCAAGCGCTCGGTTGGCCTGGAGCTGAAGCAGCCCGAGGCGCTCGAGGCCGCGATGCGCCTGCTGGCCACGTGCGACGTGTTCCTGACGAACTTTGCAGCGCCGGGCATCGCCGAGCTGGGACTCGACTACGAATCAGTCAAGCAGGTGCGCCCCGACATCATCTATGCCGGCATGACCGGGTTCGGAGTCGACCCCGACAAGCCGTATTACCCCTTCCGAGCCTTCGGCCCGAATCAGGCACCGCTCGTGGGATGGGACGCGCTCACCGGCTTCCCGCACGAGGAACCCGCTGGCATTCCCTCCATCGCGCCGCCCGATTACATGGGTGGGCTGCACACGATGCTGGCCATTGTCACGGCTTTGCACGAACGCGATCGCACTGGGGAGGGACGGTTCCTCGACATCAGCCAGCTCGAGACCACTGTGTCGTTCCTGGGGCCGTATCTGGTGGGCCAAGGCCTGGGAGTGCCCGAGCCGTTTCGCAACGGCAACCGTGTGTCGTGGGCGGCGCCTGCGGGGATCTACCCATGCGCAGGCGATGATCGCTGGGTTGCCGTCGAGGTACCCGATGACGAGGCATGGCAGGCGCTGGCGGGGTTGGCCGAATGGTCGGATGTGCCGGCGCATGACGCCAGTGGCCAGGCCGCGCTGTCGACCTACCCGCACGGCACGCTGGCCGATCGCATCGAACACCACGACGCCATCGACACGGAGCTGGCGGACTGGACCAGCCGTCGCAGCCCCCAGCAAGCAGCCGCGGAGCTGCAGGCGCTGGGCATTGCGGCTTATGAGGTGCTCAACCACACGGGCGTTCTGTCCGACCCCCAGGTGCATGACCGCCGCCCGTACTCGATTGCCCCGAGTCCACGCCTGGGCCGCGACCTGTTCGTTCGCAACCCGGTGCGCATGAGCGATACGCCCCCCTACGTGGCCCGCGCCGGTCCCAACATGGGGGGCGACACCGTCGACGTGCTCACCGAGATCGGCTATGCGGACGACGACGTGGACCAGATGGTCGCGGACGGGACGGCGTTCGTCGATGCCCGACCTGACGTCGTGCTGGAGCGGCCCTTCGACCGCTGGTACGAATCGGTCGGGATAGCGGAGTTCTATGACGCCGAGGGCAACATCACCGGCGGCAACCAATGAGCGCCGCACAGCAAGGCCACGGCCCGTGGAGCGGCGTCCGGGTGCTCGATCTGACCGGGCTGTCGGGCGCGTATGGCACCCGCGTCTGGGCGGCGCTCGGCGCCGACGTGATCTGCGTGGAGCCGCCTGGCGGGAACCCCATCCGGAGCATGCCGCCGCTGGCGCCGGGCCACGACGGCCCCGAAGCCAGCCTGTGGTGGGCCTACTACGCAGCGTCGAAACGCAGCGTGGTGCTCGACCCAACCGACGCAGCCGATGCAGCGTCGCTGGTGAAGCTGATCGCTTCGGCCGATGTCGTGCTCGACGATGCGATGCCCGCCACCCAGCAGGCCTACCCATGGCTGGCAGACGCTGGCGAGGGCGGTCTCGGTGTCGCCGGGATCGTCGAGCGGTTCCCGCACCTCACCTGGGTCTCGATCACTCCGTTCGGCATGACAGGGCCGCGGCGCCACTGGCGTTCCTCGAATCTCATCGCCTGGGCATCATGCGGCTTGGCGTCCACCGTGGGCTTCCCGCACGGGCCCCCGCTCGCACCGGCAGGAGAGATCGGCGTGCTGATGCACGGCGCGTCCCTGCATGCGGTGATCGGCTCGATGATGTCGGTGCGAGCACGCAATCAGGCTGCGGCAGCCGGTGAGCCGGCGCTCGGCCAGACCATCGATCTGTCGCTCCAAGAAGTCGGCTTGTGGCTGTCGCCTGAGACCGGCGTGCCGCTGTATCTCGACGACCAAGTGCCGCGGCCGAGGGCCGGCAATCGCCGCCCGGTCACCAGCCCCATGGGCATGTACCCGGCGTCGGACGGCTACGTGGCGATCATCGCCATCCAACCGGCCCATTGGAACGCGATGGCGCAGTGGGTGCACGAGCTCACCGGCAACGAAGGCATCCTCGATGAGATCTTCATCGACATCGTGGTGCGCCGTGAAGCGCTGGAAGCCGTGGACGCATGGGTCGAGGAGCTGACGACCCGCTTCACCAAGCAGGAGTTGTTCGTGGAAGGCCAGCGGCGGCGCATCCCGATCACCCCGGTGAATACCGTCGGCGATCTGCGCCACGACCCGCATCTCGAAGCCGTGGGCTGGTGGCGGCCCGAGGAGCACCCGGTGCTCGGCACCTACACCGTTCCCGGCTCGCCCTTCACCACCGACGGCGACTGGTGGGCGTGGCAGCGAGCACCGATGCTGGGCGAGCACACCGACGAAGTGCTCTCGCGCGCATCACTGGGTATCACCTTGTAGCAAGTGTGCAGGTCAGAGGCTATTTCTGCTGTCGGGTTGTATCGTCGGTTACCACCTAGAAGGGGTAACAGGGAAGGGGTAACGATGCTGAGGGGCAAGCACAGGCTGACAACGAAACAGGTCGAGCACGCCAAGGCGCGCCGAACGTGCAAGTAGACTGAAACGAGACGAGTTCAAGCTCGGATGCGTATATCCGCAACAAACCGACGATTCCGATCGGCGGTCAGGGCGAGCAGAACGTCCAGTCTGACTGGAATGACGCCGACATAGCTTCCGATGCATTCATTCGCAACAAGCCCGATCTGTCGTCGGCGTCGTATCGCGCCATTCACCATCTCGACTCTGAGCTTGCAGGCAGCGCGTCGGACATCGCCGGGGACGGCGTGGTGCCGGACTACTGGCACAAATCGGGGCTGCTTCCGCTCATGGTCTAAGCTGAGAGATAGGCTCTGGAGGGCGACAATGCGATTGAGTAAGTGTGTGCTGGCGGCGGCAGTGCTGATTGCCGGAGTGCTCTGGGCGGCTCCTGCGGGTGCGGACTGGCAGACTGTGTTAGACGAATGCCTCTACGCGAAGAACGCGGACGGCACATGGACGTACACCGTGCAGGAGTGCTACGACAAGGCTGATTCCAGCGTGTCGAACGGAGATGTGACCTCGAACGCTCTCGTTACGCCTGTCATATATTGGGCAGGTCACAAGACGACGACCAGTGGTGCCGATCAGGACGGGAATGCGGCAGTCGTCGACGGCGACCCGTTGGACGCGGAAGAGGCGAATCAGGCCAACTGCAATATGGGAGTGGCCACATGCGACTTGTCGAATCTGACGGTACCAGACTGGCTGAAGGCTGCCCATCCTGAGCTGTACGGCGACTAGGGGGTTGGGCTCATGTCCGGTGACAACTACGTGCTGGCTGTTGACGGCCATGATCTGTCGGCCAGTGCCGACGGCACTGCGTTCGTGTTCACGTCGTAATCGACATTGACTTGCCGGACAACCCGACCGGCCAGAAGGTGCTCGATGCCGCCGAAGATGCCGGAACCGTCGTGCACCCCTATCGCGAGAGTCGCGGCTGCTGTGGATGCCAGCGACCATGCGAGCCAGGAGCGAGTCTTTCACTTTGATACGGCTCTGCTTGTAGGCAGGCTCAGCGACGACATGCTCGCCGAGCTGACCTAGCGACTCGCTCGGGCGCGCTCAGCGGGGCGGTTCGAGCAGCGGCGGACCGGTGGCTGAGACGGTGACCGGGTCGCCCACCGAGACCACAGCGCCTTCGGGATCGATGGTGCACGCGATGCCGAAGATGGCGTTGCCTTCCAGCATTCCCCGCATGCCAGGCGAGAAGCCCTCCGCCACCGAGCACCAGCGGTGCTTGCGCAGCACCAGGGCGGGTTCGCGGTGGCGCTCGCCGGTGTCCTGATCGATCTGGGGGACGGCGCAGCGGGGCCACACCACGCGAGCGCTGAGCTGGGCCGGGCCGATCGAGAACTCCGTCCAAGTGTCCTCAGACCACGGTTCGTCGTTGGTCACGATGAGGTTCGCCCGGAAACGTTCGATGCCGAACGGCTCTGAGGCCCGTGCCACCAGATCGTCGAGCGAGGCCGTATTGGCCACGAGCACCGGCGCCGCGTCAGCGAAACCGGTGGGGCGTCCCCGGAACAGCCGCATCGGACGGGATGATTCAGGGGTGAACGCTGCGAGTCTGGCCGGGAAGCTGAGCACCTCGCTGAAGAATTCGGCCGCCTCGTCTCCTGCATCTGCGCACGCCACTTCGTCGCCGATCAAGGCAAGGACGGTGGTGTCATTGGCGTCGGGCCGTTTCACGTCAATGGTGCCCATGCCGGGTGCGCTGATCGTCAAGCCGCCGTCGATCGGCACGGGGGCGACGGTGGCGAGCGCTGCGTTTCGACGCTGGGTGACCGCTTCCCCGAGTGCGTCGGTGTCGTTGGTGGCCGTCACCACCTGCCATGCACGGTCGCCTTCGAGCCCGGTTGCCGTGACCAGAGCCGAATCGAGCTCGACGCGGCGGCAGCCCTTGATGGGGTGAATGGTGATCCCGGTGAGCGTGCCGGCGGCCTCGCCGTCATGTCCTTCTGCGGTCATTCCTAGACCCTAGGCTCGCCGCGCATCAGTGTCTCGGCCTCACAGCGGGGCTGTGCAGACCTTGGGAGGGCCGAGCGGTCATGGCACTGCAGGAGTTCGAACGCCGCCACAAACCCAAGATCGGCGTCGGTCGGGCCGAAGCCCCGGAGTGGTTTCTGGACCACACCGACCTCAACATGCACGCGCTGGGCCCGGGTGCCGATCTGGAGGCCGAGTGGGTGGCTGCGGGGCTGCAGCTACCCGACCGCTCGGCGCTGCGCCGGTACCGGCTGGAACGAGTCCTCGAGCAGTTGCGCGGCGCAGACTGCGATGCGGCACTGCTGTATGACCCGCTGAACATCCGCTACGCCACCGACACCACGAACATGTCCCTGTGGACCATGCACAACGCCGTCCGGTATGCGTTCGTTGCGACAGAGGGCCCTGTCGTCGTGTTCGAGTTCTCCGATGGGGAGTTCTTGGACGCGCACTCAGAAGCAGTCGACGAGATCCGGCCCGGGACGTCCTACATCTATTTCAAGGCGGGACCGAGGTCAGAGGAGATCGCCGGGCGATGGGCGTCGGAGATAGCGGATCTGGTGGCTGAAGTGACCCGAGGAACA
The DNA here is from genome assembly GCA_022827265.1 of Acidimicrobiia bacterium. Taxonomy (GTDB): domain Bacteria; phylum Actinomycetota; class Acidimicrobiia; order Acidimicrobiales; family Poriferisodalaceae; genus Poriferisodalis. The sequence goes on from JAJDTF010000112.1 coordinate 35,547, forward strand.
CGACGGCTGGCGGTGGACCAGCTGGATCTGACGGGGTCTCGCGCGCTGGAATCCCACGGCGTCGAACTGGTGAGCGCAGGTCCGATCATGGAATTGGCGCGTGCGGTGAAGGGCCCCGACGACCTCGCCGCCATGCGCTGCGCGATCCACGCATGCGAATCTGCCATCGACGAGATGCACGCCATATTCGAGCCGGGGGTGAGCGAGTTCGATCTGTGGGCGGAACTGTGGGCCGGCAGCCTGCGTCGCTACGGGGAGTGGATCGAGACGAGACTGCTGTCGTCGGGGCCGAGAACGAACCCGTGGTATCACGAGGCCAGCAGCCGTCGGGTCCAGTCTGGGGAGCTCATGGGTTTCGATACCGACCTGGTGGGCGCGTACGGAATGTGCGTCGATATGTCGCGCACATGGCGCTGCGGGGGCGGCGCCCCGACGTCGGCACAGCACGACTGCTGGTCGCTCGCCGTCGAGCAGATCCATCGCAATACCGAACTGCACCAGCCCGGAGTCACGCTGCGCGAGATCACTGAGAAGGCGTGGTATCCCGACCCCGACAGCTACCGCGGCTACACGGTCATCTCGCACGGGGTCGGGCTGTGCGACGAGTACCCGGCCATCTACCACCGTCACAAGTGGGACGCCGGTGGCTACGACGGCGTGCTCGAACCGGGCATGGTGATGTGCGTAGAAGCCTTCATCGGCGCTCGGTCCGGCGGCGAGGGCGTGAAGCTGGAAGAACAGGTGCTGATCACCGAGACCGGCAACGAGGTGCTGACGACCCTCCCGCTCGGGCTCGTCTAGACGGCTGGACCAGTCGAGCCACGCGCTCTGGGTGCCGTCAGGCTGGATCCGA
>JAJDTF010000143.1 GCA_022827265.1 Acidimicrobiia bacterium
CGATCCCGACACAGTGCGAGAGCCCGACATCGCGTTCACTTCCGCACGGCGGCTGGCTGTCGGGCAGGAGGTGGCGGGGTACGCCGAAGTCGTGCCGGATTTGGTGGTCGAGGTGGCCTCGCCCAGCGAGCGCCGTGGCGCAACACACGACAAAGCTCGCATGTGGCTCAGCTTCGGCGTGCGGTTGGTGTGGGTGATCTATCCCGAGTCACGCTCGGCCCGGGTCCACCGGCTCGACGGGCCGGTTGAACTGCTGGCACCCGACGCTTCGCTCGACGGGCACGACGTGCTGCCCGGCTTCAGCTGCCCCCTGGCGCAGATCTTCGCGGATGCCGGCGACAGCGGGAACGCCCCCACGTCCTGACCCGGTGGGGCTGCGCAGCGACTCGCTCCCACGCCCCGCAACGTACCGAGCGAGCCAAGTCGCCATGGCCGCTATGGACACTCGTGCGGCTGATGTATCACCCCGTAGCTAGTTGTGAAACTGACGAAGGTTGTTGACAGTCGGGCGCTCGTTTGCGAATTGCCGATTTGGAACTCCCGTTTGGGCTTCCGCCTGCTGCGGCGCCTCCCCAAATGGGGCTCCATTCGTCAGGAGGGCGAGACTCCACCCTCGTGTTCTGCGACGTGTCGACGCTGACAGGCTGTGGAACGCGAATCGCCGGATTCCGGAATGCGCCTGAACCAGAATCCCAGATCCGAGAGTCAGAGGAGCAGTGCATGGCGGCCCGCGCCACGCGCATGTGTCCTCACGCGAAGCGGCATCTCGACGTTCGGTTCTCCGAGTGGCTCTCGGCGACAGGGACTCTACCTGCGAGGCGAGCCTGCGGCCGGTGCCTCTGTGGGCCAGTACTTGCGGCTCTGGAGGTATTGCGTCGCTTCGGGTTGTTCGGTGAATTCGAGAAGGGCGCCGAGCTTTGCTGCGAGCACTTCTCGGACTTCGATGGGCGCGGCAAAGAAGAACTCGCGACGTGTGTTGACGCGGTTCACACGTGCTTCTGCAAATGCGTTGTGCAGTTCCTGTTCCACAGCGACGGCGTCGTCTGCGAAGAACAGTGCGTGCACGTCAAATGGGAAGGGCACCGACGCGTCACCGAGCTCTCGGACTCGGTCCATGGGGTCGAGGCGCCGAGTCATGCCGATCTTGACTATTCGCTTGCCGAACGAGCCGGGGTTGCTGATCACATAGACGTAGCCAGCGCGGATGTTCGCGACGCGGTAGTCGTTCTGCTCTATTGCCGTGTCGACATCTTGGAGCCGGCGTTCCATTTCGGCGATCGCCTCAGCGTCGGTATTGAGACGGAGCTTCTCCAGCGCTGATTGGTAGTGGGCACGCTCCTTGTCGAGACGCTCCCGCTCAGCGGCCAGCTCTTGCTCTGCCTGTCGTTCCTCGCGAAGCCGCGCACGTTGTTCTCGAGCGGCTTCCCTCTCCTCCTGCTTCTTCATGAGGTAGTCCGAGGTCAGCTCAAGTTCCTCGAATCGGAGTTCGTGGTAAATGGGATTCACGCGCATCTCCATCATCGCCCCGAGCTTGGCGATGGCTTGCTCAGCCCTGTCGAGACGCTTCTTGGCCGTGACGACATTGCCTGCCCGCAGCGCACGAACGCAGTTGTCGGCCTCGGCGTTGTAGGCGCGCAGCATCAGCTTTGAGAGATCTGCGGTCATCTTGCGGCCCTTGGCGAGGGAGTTGTTGTAGGTGAACATGTCGGAGGCGAGGATCGCTTCCCCAGCCTTCACCGTGTCCTTGATGCTCTGATTGATTGCGTCGAGCCTGGATCGGTACTGCTCCGCGTCTTCCAGCGGGTGGTGGTAGTTGTAGATGCCGACTTCTTGAAGAACGCGCTCGTCGTCGAGATCGACGAGGCCGTCACCTCCGTGGGAGGCACGCGCCCGGAGCAACTCCACCTCGGCGCGCAGCAGTCGTACTTCTTCAGCCAGTGCTTCGGCGTCGTGTTGTCCGTCGTCAGAGCGCGGTTCGTCTGCGGCCGCTGACGTCGAGACGGGCGGCTCAGGGTCAGGTGGCGGACTGGTGGCTTCTGGCGGGTCTTCGTTCGCGGCTGGGGTGTCTGTGTCGGTGAAGATCCAGAGTTCCCACCCGTCTGGGGGCGGAGGCCACGACGGATCCGGCTTCCAACCGCTTGGAGGGGTCCACCCGTCCGGCGGCTTCGGCCAGTTGGGAGGAGGATTGAAGACAGCGCCGTTCACGTCCGAATCAGCCCCGCACGCCCTTGGACAGATCAATCGCCGCCAAGCCGAGCGGGCTCTTCGACACAGTGGCCTTAAGGTGACCGAGCGTCGCGGCCGGCACGGCGTTGGAGAGGTCGATCGCCTCGAACGTCACACGGTCCGATGCAACCGCGACGAACGCGATGTCGGTCATGTGACCCGTTCCAGGGTCGATCGCTTCGGTTCCGACAGTCAGTGAGATCGTCTGAATGCGGCCCGCGCGGTCAGCTTCGAATATCTCATGCAGCGTCCTGACGGCGACCTGGGCCACGGCACTGGCGTATCGATCCTTCTGCTCCTTCTGCGACTGAGCGGTCTCCGTGATCTCGTCGCGTGCCTTGACATATTTGTATTGGCGGATGCCCGGCATCGACGACGGCGCTGGTATACCGACCTTCAGGGTCAGTTCGCCCTGCGCCGCGTCGAAAGTGAAGTCGTGCGACACAGGGAACGAATCGGGGTACGCGGAATTCCCCAAGACGATCGCTACATACTCCTGCACGGCATCTTCGACCCCATAGCCCAGATTCGCGATGAGTTCATCGAGAGCACGATTCAACTCAGCAACCTCGGCCTCGCGCTCGCTGCACTCCGCGTCGTAAGCGGCCCTTGCAGCATCAAGTTGCTCTAGACGGCGATTCTCCGCATCCTCGTACTCGCGATCCTGCTCTGCTTGCCGCGAAGGAATGCTCGCTACCTCTTCCTCCCACGCACGGATCGTCTCAGCGTGATCGGCCTGCGCTTGCGCCAACAAGGCGGCATACCTCTTCTTGGCGCCGGGTTTCAGAGACAACTTCTTCGGCTCACCCGGTGGTGCGCCAAACTCGGGGCGAGGCGGCTCTACCAACGGTTCAGGCCGCGGGTTGGGCGTGTCTAGCTGCCCCGGCTCGAACGGTGGATGCTCGGCAACTCGGCGCAACGTCTCAAGATCGACGTAGTCGTCGACGTCGAGCGTGTCGGCCAGGATGCTGTCGATCTCGCTGTAGGTGGCCGCAAGAGCCGCGTTCCGCGCAGCCACGTCGGCCTCCATCGCCTCAACATGGAGTCGCTTGGCCTCCTGCTCGGCTTTCTTCTGCTCGGCAGCGCGAGCCCTTTCTGCTTGGACTCGGGCCCGCTCCGCCTGACGCGCCGCCTGCTCCGCACTGCGCTGCGCCGCAGCCTGCTCACGCGCCGCCTGACGCTGCGCCTGCTCCCGACGTCTCGCTTCCTGTTGCATCTGGCGATTGATCTCAGCCAGCAATCCCCCGCGTCGAGCCACGGCTCAGTCCTCCTTCCAGCGGAGTGAACGACCACCCGCCAACGAGCAGTGGGCACCATAGCTCCGAGGCAGACGTAGGCACTTTGATCGCGTCACACTGAGGTGGCGCGCGCTGCGAAAGGACACCTTGCAGCCGGGCGATTCGGGCTGGATCATGCCCAAGCTCTAGGTGTCGGTTCGCGTGAGGTTGTGTGCGCGTGATGCGGGCGGTCCGCCGACTGCGGTGTGGTGTCGGTGGCAGTTGTAGTCGTGGTCCTAGCGCGCCAAGCGGACCTGCTGGCCGCATCCGATGAACATCGTCACGACCCGTTGCACCAAGATTCGGGCAGTCCCTCAATCCTTCCCAGTGTGCGCACCGGCGACGCGGCAGCATCCGAGTGCTCGGACCATTACAACGGGGCATCGGTGGTTCGCCGCAGCCGGGCAGCGTCCCGACCAGTTCCGCTAGGCCTGCCGACGACCCCAAGGCCAGTTGAGGAGCGGTCTGCGTTGGGCGGTCGGCGCCCTCAATAGGGTTCGCTGGTGGTCACTGTCCGTATGCCTCGGTATCCGTACAACATGAACAGCCCAGCTGCGTGGGAGGCCTATTGGTGGGAGATCAACTATGGGCACAGCGGGCATCGTGGGTACTTCACAGTCAGCGGAATCATCGGGTGGGTGAGTGACCAGCTCAGCCCGATGAAGTCGCTGCTCGGCAGCTACGCCAAGCTCGGCGAGGGTCATGAGCATGGTGAAGCCAAGGTGCTGATCGAGCGGGCGCTGCTTGACCGTACGACTCGCGTCGCTTGGCTGTTGGACGAGGTTCATCCACGGACTCGAATGGACCGATGGGCGCACATTTTCATTGACACGATGGACGCGATGTGCCGCACGACATGCGGGGACGACCACGAGCTCGTATGCGTCGAGGAACGCGCCGAGTGGGAGGCCGAGTTCGAGGCGAAGGGCCTCAATCGCCTGCCGCGGCAGAGCTTTCGCACGATGGCGGACAACAGGCGTCTGCCTGATCTGAAGTCGGTGCTGTCGTCTCTCTACGATGTGCAGAGCCAGGTCGTGCACGGAAAGACGCTCCACATGGACGGCCGCGTACCGGTAGCGACCGGTGCTCAGAATGCGGGTCGGCTCGTCGAAGCCGTCGGGACGCTGATGCTGTCCTACGTCTCGTCATTGTGACGATCGGCGTTTGCAGCGAAGGCAGGCGAGCTCAGCGAGCCGCACGTCGCCATTCTCATCAACGCGGGTCCGCGCCGTGAACGCGATCGACGAGCCCGACCAGCCAGCCTCGACTCAGACAACCAGCGACGGTCCCGACAGCTCCGCACGGCCACCCACATGGTGCGATAACAGCCCAACGATTAGGCAAACGGCCACTTAGCCGTCCGCCTCGCCGCGCGCTGCGCACCCAGATGCGGAGCCATCTCACGCGAACTGACGAGACATGGTTCTAGTTAGTCCCGAGTAGGTGCCCAGACGCCAAAAATCGGGCCAAATCGGCCCGATCTTCCGGAATCTGGCGACGTCCGTTGGTGGCGGGGGCAGGATTTGAACCTGCGACCTTCGGGTTATGAGCCCGACGAGCTTCCAGACTGCTCCACCCCGCGGCGAGAGCGTCAACACTACCAGCGGCCTCCCGGCGCCAGCAAGGTCGGGCTCGAACGCCAAAAAACACTGGAGACCGCCGGCACCGCCTCGTTACGTTGCGCCGGATGGACGGCGTCTGGACACCGGAGGTGTTTGAAGCTGACGACGGCACCGTCCCGTTCGAACGGTTTGCCGACGCTTTGTCGGACTTCAAGTTCGTCGCACTCGACGCCGCCATCCGTCACGTCCTCGCGATCCGCGGTCTCGATCTTGTGCGAACGGAGTGGCTCAAAGCACTCGGCGGTGGTCTTCATGAATTCCGGATCCGTCATGACGCAGACGAGATCGCCCACATGTTCGGCGCAGATGTTCGGGGCCCTAGCGCAAGGAGAGAGGCTGTCCTTCTTCGGGTCTATGTGCACTTCCACGGAGCGCAGATTGTTCTGCTGCTCGGCGGCTACGACAAAGGCAGACACACCCAACCAAAGCGGCAACAGCGCGAGATCGCACAGGCGCGCAAGCTCCTGACGCAGTTCAAGGAGCGTCAACGTCGAGCACGTCGGCAGCGTCGTTGACAGTCTATGGTGAATTCCCCATAATGGGTTGAGGAGGAATGGCCTACCCATGTCACGCCCTTACGAAGAAGTTGTCTCAGCTCGCCGGGCACGACTTGCCCCTGATGTCGCGGCCCAAGGCGAGGTGTTCGCGCGTGCTTACGAGATTGCGATGCAGGTCGTGGACCTGCGTGAGAGGCACGGCTTGACCCAAGGCCAGCTGGCCGAACGCTGCGGTGTGAATCAGGCTGACATCAGCAGGATCGAACGCGGCTCTACGAGCCCGACGGCGCGCACGCTCCAGCGGATCGCTGACGCCCTCGACGCCGATATTCGGCTCGTAGCACGCGCCTCCTGATTGGGCCTGAGGCCCTACGAGTGGCTATCTGATTCCGGCAAGGCCGAGCGCTGTTCTGTCGCCTTTGCCTGTGCTCTAACACGATCCCGGAGCGACGCGAAGAAGCGCTCATCGGCACGCCCTGCGACTGGCCCCGCAGCACCTTCGAGCATCAGCTCACGGAGTCTTGTCCGTGCTTGATCGGATGACATCGAGCCGTTCACGAACTTACCCACGGCGCCGCGACAGCGTTTGGCTAGCCGGTGGCGGCTTGTTCGAGGATTCGGGCGGCTCTGGCTATCAGGCCCTCGGCCTCGTCGACTGCCTCTTGGTAGGCGGCCAGGTCGCCTTCTCGGAGAGCGGCGTCGGCTCGCTCGAAGGCCCTGGCAGCCCGCTCGAGCAGGTCACCCACGTCGCCGGTGTCGGGCGCCGTGTCGGGCTCGTCAGCTTCGTCGTCGGGCGCGGCGGCTGCCGGCTCGTCCTCGGTGTCGTCGGGCGCATCGGGTGCTTCGTCGGGTAGGCGCACTGTGCCGTTGCCGATGTCGATGCTGGCGCCGATGGCCTTCTCGAGCGCCCCTTCGAACGTCTCAGAGATCACCACGTTCGAGCCGATGCCCGCAATCACCAGCTGCAGCTCAGGCACCGCCGTGGGCCCCGTGGCCGCAATGAACAGCGGCCGCACGTACAGCAGCGAGTTCTCCACCGGGATCAGCAGCAGGTTGCCCGGCCGCACCACCGAGCCGTTCTGGTTCAGCAGCGTCAGCCGCTCGGAGATCTCCTCCTCAGTCTGGATGTTCGAGTTGAACAGCGCCGGACCGTCGATCGGCTGATCCGACCGAATCTCGTACACCTCGATATCGCCATAACGATCCGGGTCGTTGTGGACCACCATGAAGCCCTCGAGGTTCTTCCTCGAATCATCCTCGGAGAACGGCACGAACGGCCGGAAGATCACGAACGACGCATCGTCGTCGCCCGGCAACCGGAACAGCAGGTACTGCGGCGAGATGCGGGCCTCAACGGTCGCGATCACCTGCCCGGTCGTCTCGTCGCGCACCGTCTCCACCGTGGTCTGACCGATCGAGTCGCCCGGGTCCTGCGCCACCGCCCACGCACCTGCAGCGTCGTAGAACTCCGACGGGTCGTTCAGGCGGTACCGGCCCCACGCATCGGTCTGCACCCGGAACAGGTCCTCGGGATAACGGAAGTGCTCCTGCAGCTCGACAGGCGGTTCCTCGTCGGCGAACAGCGCCGGGAACTGCTTGATGTAGGACTGCACGATCGGATCGCTGCGGTCGACCACATAGAACGTGACCGTCCCGTCGTGCGCATCCACCACAGCCTTCACCGAGTTGCGCACATAGTTGAACGGGGCGCGCAGGTCGCTGCCCAGCGTCGCCGCCCGCGAATTGGTGCGCTGCGCGTACGGGAACTGCGTGGTGGTGGTGTAGGCGTCGAGCACCCACTTCACCTTCCCGTCGAGCACGACGGGATAGGGGTCGTTGTCGTAGGACAGGAACGGCGCCAGCAGGCTCACCCGCTCCTGAATGTCGCGGTTGTAGAGGATCCGGCTCTCGCCCTGGATCTCGCCCGACACAAGCAGGTTCGGCTCGGCGAAGCGCACCGCGAACGCCAAGCGCCGGAAGAAGCCGCCGATGCCCACACCGTCGGCGCCGTCGTAGCGGGTGGTCTCGGTGCGGTCGTCGTCGTCCTGGAAATCGACCTCGGCCCGCTGGGCGCCCACGATGGCGTAGCCGTGCAGGTCTTCGCCCACATACAGGCCCGGCTCGTCGAGTTCGAGGGCCTCCGCGCCCGGAGTGATCACATTCGGGATGTCGCCCAGCGCATACGCCGGGCGGCCGTTGGCGTCGACCCCGTTGGCCGGTGCGGCCGCCACGCCGTAGCCGTGGGTGTAGGCGACGTGCTCGGTCTCCCACGTGTCGGTGGGCAGCTCGGTGGGGCGCAGCTCACGGGCCGCCAGCACGATCTGGGTGACCTGGCCGTCGATCTCGTAACGGTCGACGTCGATGTCGCGGAAGTCGTAGAAGCTCTTGATGCCCTGGGTCTGCTGGAACGTGTCCTGCATGACGGCGGGGTCGAGCAGCCGCACGTTGCGCACCGTGTCGAAGTTGTTCTCGATGTCTTCGGCGGTCAGCCCGGGCTCGTAGTTGAACTCGCGGGACGACACGTTGTCGAGCCCGAGCGCAATGCGGGTCATCTCGATGTTGCGCTCGATGTAGGGCGCCTCACGGGTGGACTCCGAGGGCTCCACCTGGAAGCGCTGCACGATGGCGGGGTACGCAGCGCCCGCCAGCCCGGCGATCACCACCCACAGCGCCACGGCGATCACCGGATAGGTGAAGCCCCGCCGCCAGATGTTCACCACCAGCAGCAGGAAGCTGAACAGGCTGATCACCATCAGCAGCCGCAGCACCGGCAGCTGGGCGTTGACGTCGGTGTAGGTGGCGCCGTCGACGAAGCCCCGGGTGGACAGCGTCAGCTCGAACTGGTCGAAGTAGTAGCCCACCGCCTTGATGAGCGCCAGCAGGCCCAGCAGCAGCGACAGGTGCGCCTTCACCTGAGGCTGCACCCGGCTGCCGGCGGGAGCCTGCACCCGGATCGCGCCGTTCAGGTAGTGCCAGATGGTGGTGAAGATGAACGTCACCAGCACGGCGGCGAACGCCCAGCCGACCAGGAAGTTGAAGAACGGCAGGCGGAAGACGTAGAAGCCGATGTCGCGGCCGAACTGCGGGTCGGTGAGGCCGAAGTCGGTGGCGTTGATGAAGAACAGCCACGACTCCCACTGGCCCGAGACGCCGGTGCCGACCATGAAGGACAGGACCAGCGAGACGCCGATGCGGATGAGGGCGCGGCGACGTCGCGAAATCTGGTGCCAGCGGGCGGCGATGTCCTCGGCCGGGCCCGTCGGCGTGGCGCGTGCAGCGAGCCGCTCGGCGATGAACAGGTTCAGCCACAGCAGGACGAAGAAGATCGCCGTGAACAACAGGCCGAGGCCGATCTTGGCCCACAGCACCTTCCACCACACCGAGGAGTAGCCGAGGCTGTCGAACCACAGGAAGTCTGTCCAGAAGCCGGCGAGACCCCGGAAGGACAGCAGCAGGATGAAGCCTGCCGCAACGACGATGCCGATGATCACCCGGAAGCGGGTGAGGCCGCGAGGGCGGCGTGGCACCCGCCGGGGGCCGCCGGGGCCTGGGCCGCCGGGACCGCCGGGACCGGGGCCACCGGGGCCTGGGCCGCCGGGACCTTGGGGACCCTGGGGCCTGCCTGGTGGCCCAGACGACGGGGGTGGCATGTCCTCGGGCGGCCGCATATGGCGCTGAGGCTACTGGGGAGCGCAGGCGCCGCAGCCGGCGTACCGCACCGCCGAAGCGCAGGGCGCGTAGGTTCGGCGCCGTGCGGCTGGCGGTACTGGTCTCGGGAACCGGATCCATCCTCGAAGCGATGCTCGGGGTGGGGCTGCCGGTGGACTTAGTGGGGGCCGATCGGCCGTGCCGGGGGCTGGGCGTTGCCGCCGATGCGGAGCTCAAGACGGTATTGGTGGCACGAGACGATTGGACCGGCGGCGGGGCGACTGCGATGGTCGGGACCGACACCATCGCTGGCGTCGACGCGGCCGGTGGCGCGGATGAGACCGGTCAGCCAGTTGGGACCGCTGGGACGGGCGACGGCACTCGCGAGCCGGAGCACGGAACCCAACGAGGATGCTTCGACCGGGAGGGCTACAGCTGCGAGCTGGCTGCTGTGCTGGACGGCCGGGGCGTCGACGTGGTGGCGATGGCCGGATTCGGCACGGTGCTGGACGGGTCGTTCTTCGAATGGGGCGACGGGCGCTACCGGGGACGGGTGCTCAACACCCACCCGTCGCTGCTGCCGGCGTTCCCCGGCTGGCACGCGGTGCGTGACGCGCTGGATGCGGGAGCTGCCGAGTCGGGCTGCACCGTGCATGTGGCGATACCCGAGGTGGACGCCGGCCCGGTGCTGGCCCAGCAAGCGGTGCCGGTGATGCCGGGCGACGACGAGGCCACGCTGCACGAGCGCATCAAGGCAGTGGAACGGGAGCTCTACCCGGCGACGATCGCAGCCTTCCTGGACGAACTGGCCGCTGCCCGGTCGCGTTGACCCCGCAGATGCTGCGGGGCTGCACGGACGGGCTGCACGGAGCCGTGGACGGTCGTCCTGATCGCGGTCGGGATGGGCCGGGGTGCGCCACAACGGCGCGCAGGCGTGATAGGTCGAGTGTCTGCCGGCAGAGCTTGATGCCGACGAGGAAGGGTGCCAGATGAGGGCGTTGATCTCGGTGTGGGACAAGACGGGCGTGGTCGACTTCGCGACCCGGCTGTCGGGCCTCGGGTGGGAGATCGTCTCGAGCGGCGGCACGGCCGCGGCGCTGGCCGACGCCGGGGTGCCGGTGCTGGCGGTGGAGGACGTCACCGGCAGCCCCGAGATGCTGGACGGCCGGGTGAAGACGCTGCACCCGCGCATCCACGGCGGGATCCTGGCCGACCGGTCCAAGCCGGCGCACCTGGCGTCGCTCGACGAGCACGGCATCGCAGCGATCGACCTGGTGGTGTGCAACCTGTACCCGTTCCGATCCGACCCGGGGCCCGAGCTGATCGACATCGGCGGGCCGGCGATGGTGCGGGCTGCTGCGAAGAACCACGGCGACGAGAGCGGCGGCGTGGGCGTGGTGGTGGACCCGGCCGACTACGAGGCGGTGCTGGAGGAGCTGACCGCGTCGGGCGGGGCGGCTGCCGGAGGGCTGAGTGCGGCCACGCGGCGGCGGTTGGCGCGGGCCGCATTCGCCCATACGGCCGCCTACGACGCGGCCATCGTGAGCTGGCTGGACGAGCCGGCTGCGGGCGACGCCGCGGGTGTGGCGGAGGCTGACGAACCGTCCGAACCCGCTCCCCTGCCGCCGACTGTGCACCTGGCGCTCGAGCGGGTGGACGAGTGCCGCTACGGCGAGAACCCCCACCATCTCGGTGCGCGCTACCGCCCGGTCGGCGAGTCGACCTGGTGGGATCACGCCTACCAGCACAGCGGGCTGGCGCTGAGCTACCTGAACTTCTTCGATGCCGATGCCGCGTGGCGGATCGTGCACGACCTTGGCGATGCTGAAGGTTCTTCCGCAGTCGTGATCGTCAAGCACGCCAACCCGTGCGGCACCGCGGCCGGTGACGTGCTGGCCGACGTGTACCAGCGGGCGTACGACTGCGATGCCCGTTCGGCGTTCGGCGGCATCGTGGCGTTCAACCAGATCGTCGACCTCGACACCGTCGAACGCATCGAGGCCGCGGCCCAGGCCGATCTGATCATCGCTCCCGGCTATGAGGACGGCGTGGTGGAGCGCCTCGAGGCGAAGCGGCGCAACACCCGAGTGCTGGAGGCGCCACGGCCCGATGAGGCCGGGCTGTCGTTGCGGCAGATCAACGGCGGCTGGCTGGTGCAGTCGCCGCACACGTTTGCATCGGCGCCCGGCGACTGGCAGGTGGTGACCGAGCGGCGGCCCACCGAAGGCGAGATGGCCGACGCCCGATTCGCCTGGCGGGTCTGCGGGCACGTCATGTCGAACGCGATCGTGCTGGCGCGGGACCGCACGGCGTGGGGCATCGGCGCCGGCCAGCAGAACCGGGTCGAGTCGGGCCAGCTCGCCGCAGCGAAAGCCGACGGGCGGGCCGCCGGCGGGGCCTGCGCCAGCGACGCGTTCTACCCCTTCGGTGACGGCATCGAAGCCGCTGCTGCGGCCGGCGTGGCCGTGGTGGTGCAGCCAGGCGGCGCCCTGCGAGACGACGACGTGATTGCCCGAGCCAACGAGCTCGGCCTCGCCATGCTGTTCACCGGCGAGCGGCAGTTCCGGCACTAGTGCCGGAACCAGCGGACACAGACGGCACTAGTGCCGGAACCAGCGGACACAGTCGGCACTAGTGCCGGAACCAGCGGACACAGTCGGCACTAGTGCCGGAACCATCGGACACAGTCGGCACTCATGAAGGCCGGAACCATCGGACACAGTCGGCACTCATGAAGGCCGGAACCATCGGACACAGTCGGCACTAGTGCCGGAACCATCGGACACAGTCGGCACTCATGAGGGCCGGAACCGTCAAGCACAGTCGCCACCGGTGATGAAGCCATCAAACGCAACCGGCACGAGCGCGCACCTGAACGGAGGTCGGCAGAACGTGGGAACGCCAAGACGGTGGCGACGCAGCAGAGCAATCGCAGCGGCAGTCGTGTTGTTGGCAGCGCTCAGCGTGCCGCTCGCGAGCCCAGCAGGCGCGCAGACGGCTGAGTCGGCGACGCTGCCGCCCGCGAGCGTGCTGGGCGACTGCAGCGGTGCGGTGCCGGTGATCGTCGCATCCGATGCTGATGCGCAGTCCGACATCTACTCGGCGGTCACGCTCGAGGGTGTGCTCGGGGCAGCGAGCTGCATCGTGCTCGCCGGCGGCCGCGACGAATCGTTCCCGCCCGACCAACTGGAGCGCCTCGCAGCTGCTGCCCCAGGCGGGTACGTGGTCGGCGGGCCCGCAGCGGTGCCGGAGGCCAAGCTGTCGAACCGCGACATGACCCGCGTCTACGGCGCGGACCGGTGGGAGACCGCAAACGCCGTGGGCGCCGTCGCGGCGGCGCTCGCGGCGGGCGAGGACCCCAGCACAGCCGTCGGCACAGGCGACGACACCGATGACGACATACCGGCCTGGCAGCAGCGGCTGGCAACCGAATTCTCGGCCGCGCTGCGGTCGAGCGAAGCGACCGAGGACATGTGCATGTCGCTGTATCGCAACGGCGAGCCGATCTTCGAGCACAAGCCGCACACGCCGTTGCTGCCGGCATCGCTCGCCAAGCTCGCGACGGTCACTGTGGCACTGAGCGAATTGGGCGCCGACGCCACCTTCACCACCCGGGTGGTTGCCGACGCCGGCGCGCTCGATGCGGTCAGCGACGGCGTGCTGCGCGGCGACCTGTACCTCATCGGCAGCGGCGACCCGGTGCTGGCCACGCCCGGCTACATCAATCGCATTGCCGATGCGCGGCCGTTCACCGACGTGAGCGAGCTCGCGGACAGCGTCATGGCGGCACTCGACGCGCTCGGCATCGACACCATCGACGGTTCCATCGTCGGGGACGGCTCGTGGTTCGCCGACGGCGAGCAGGAGTACACCTCGCACTTCCCGCCGGGCGCGGCGCCGGAGACCCCGGCGATCTGGAAGCAGTCGTACCTGTCGCAGAACTTCGTGGGCGTCCTGTCCGGCTTGATCATCAACGACGGTTACTCGCCCTACGCCATCGACCGCCGCAGCCACATCCGCAGCGCCGATTCGACCCAGGCGGCAGCGTCAGACTTCGACGACCTGCTCGAAGCGCGCGGCATGGTGATCCGTCACCGGCCGCGTTCGGGCAGCGCCCCCGCAGCGGGCGACTCGACCGATCTGGGCAGCATCACCTCGCCGTCGGTGGCCGAGATGCTGGTGCGGATCCTGCGCTACTCCGAGAACACGCCGGCGGAGATGCTGTTCAAGCAGATCGGCCGGCACCATGGCGACTCGTCGCGGGCGGGCTCGGCGGCAGCGGCGAGCAGCGCGCTCGGCAAGCTGCTGGGAACAGCGGCCGACGAGATCGTCCTGGTGGACGGCTCGGGGCTGTCGGTTCACAACCGCATGAGCTGCGAGGCCGCCGTGCGGCTGCTGCTGCTGGCGGGCAGTGATTCCCGCTTCGCCACCTCGATGTCGATCGCGGGCCGAACCCCGACGCTGCAGAGCTGCGGGCCACGGCCTCCCGGAAACGGGCAAGGCCCGGCGAACACGGTCTTCGCCAAGGGCGGTCAGCTCAACGACAGCTCCGCCGTCGCCGGGGTCAGCACTGCGCCCAACGGCGACGTGCTCACGTTCGCCATGATCGCCAACGAGCCGCTGATCATCCGAATCGGAAGCTGCAACTCCCTGCGCCAGCTCACCCTCGACGCCATAGGCCGCTACACCTACGGCCCCTCGAGCTGATCCGCCGCCGCTGACAGCGGAGTGGATGCCTGTTCGTCGGTACGCTGCGAACCACAGGCGCCGCCATGACATCATCCACCCGGCCCCCGAACGCACTGGCCGACTACGTGCCGGCTCTGCGCGCCAGCGACGACGAGTTTCGGCTGCGTCTCTTGCTGCACGACTTCGGACTCGTATGGCAGGAAGCCGGCCCCCACGAGCGAGCTGCCTTGATTGCTGCAGAGCCAGAACTGTTCGATTCCCGCTGGGACGCCTTCCTGGCCGCCTATGCCGAGCATCTCGCACGCTCAGCAGCCATGGCACCCCCGTCGTGGACATCGGCGAGGCACAGGTTTCTCCCCGAGTTCTGGTACGCCGGCGGCTGTTACCCCTTCGATCGAGTGCGCACCATCATCACCACGCCCGGTGCCTTCGAGGAACACGGCGTCTGGTTTCCTCGCAGCGAGCTAGCGGTCGTCTGACGGTGACCCCGCTCGCTGAATCTGAGATCCGCGCCGCCCTCAGCGAGCTCGCCGAGCGACTTGGGCGTCGGCGAACGCATGCACGCCTCTACATTGCCGGCGGCGCCGCGATGGTGCTGGCCTACGACGCCGATCGGGCCACTCGCGACATCGACACAGCCATTCTCGACGGCTACGAGGCGGTCATGTCCATCGCTGCTGAGATGGCACGCGAGCGAGGCTGGCCGTCAACTTGGCTGAACGAACAAGCAATGCCGTACATGCCCGAGGCCGATCAGCGGCACGGGCGCGAGGTGTTCGAACATCCGTACTTGACGGTCATCGCCGCGAGCCCAGAGCACATGCTGGCGATGAAGACGCGAGCGGCTCGTCGCACCGACATCAGTGATGCGATGCGACTCATGGAGATCACCGGGATCGCCGATATCGACGACATAGCAGCACTCGTGCGCAAGGTGTTCCCCGACGAGGACTTGGGACGTCGCCAGCTCGACTGGCTCGAAGAAGTGATCGAGGAGTCACAGGCTGGCCACAGCGCCTAGGCGTGAGGCCGGAACTCATGCTCAGGCGGAGATGCGCTCCTTGTCGGGTGGCGGCATGTAGGTGCGCCGGCTCGGCTTGAGGCCCATCGAGTGCAGGGTGAGCAGGAGCCCGAGCGAAGCACCGGTCGGGTCGACCACGGGAACCCTCACACGCTCCGCTTCGAGCTGGGACTGCAAGGCCGCTGCCACGCCGAGCATGCCGGTGCACCCCAGCACCAGCACATCGGCACCTTGGTCCAGCGCACGGTGTGAGGCCTGGGACAGGCTCTTGAGCAGAGCATCGCCGTCGTGCAATTCCAGCACCGGCATGTCCACCACTTCGACCGAAACCATGCGCTCCCGGATACCCATGCGTGTCGCGAGATCCGAGATCATCGGCACAACGTTCTCCAGCACGGTGATGACCGAAAAGCGCGCACCCAAGGTGAGCGCTGTCGCAACGGCAGGTTCGAAACCGCCGACAACCGGGATGTCCACCAGTTCACGGGCCGCAGGCACAGCCGGGTCGCCGAAGCAGGTGATGAACACGCTGTCCACCCCGCAGTCGGCTGCACGGCGCACCTCGTCGACGATTGCTGGGCCCGCCAGCACCTCGTCGTAGAACGACTCGATGGAGGCCGGCCCGTAGCGCAGGTTCGAGACCTCGATGTCGATCTCGGGCCCGAGGAAGCTCCGAGCTTCGAGGGCGATCTGTTCGTTGAACGCGTCCGAGGTGATCGGAACGACGATGTGAATCTTCATGGTGGGTCCTTTCGTACGGGAGAGGGGTTGGTGGTCAGGCTCGGCGGGAACGGGACCAGGCATCGGCGGCGACCGCAACGAGAATCACGACGCCTTGAATGACTCGCTGCCAGATCGGGTCGACCTGGTGCAGGTTGAAGCCGTTGACCATGAAGGCGATGAAGAAGGCACCGAGCAGCGTCCGCCACACGGCGCCGGTGCCACCGGCAATCGATGTGCCGCCGACGACGATGGCGGCGATGACGCCGAAGACGAAACTGAAGTCGTCTGAGGGGGTGGCGCTGATCGTGCGAGAGGCCGCCACGACACCGGCCAGACCGGCTGCGAGCCCTGACAGAGCGAAGACCGACACCACGATGCGCCGGGTGCGCACACCAGCCAGCCGCGCCGCCTCCGCGTTCCCGCCTGTCGCGTACACGTGGCGGCCGAAACGGGTGCCCG
The DNA here is from genome assembly GCA_022827265.1 of Acidimicrobiia bacterium. Taxonomy (GTDB): domain Bacteria; phylum Actinomycetota; class Acidimicrobiia; order Acidimicrobiales; family Poriferisodalaceae; genus Poriferisodalis. The sequence goes on from JAJDTF010000143.1 coordinate 16,163, forward strand.
CCAGGGCGATCCACGCGACCGCCACCACGGCGAGCGAGATCCAAGCCGCCGTGGTCAAGTTCAGCACGCGCGTCCGTGCGATGTCACGGAAGTTCTCGCTGACCGGCCGCAGGATGCTGCGCTCGCTCACGATGTAGCCGAGCCCGAACACGATGAACGACATGGCCAATGTGGTGATGAACGAGTTGATGCGTGCGAAGGCCACGATCGACCCGTTCGCGAGCCCGACTGCGAGGCCGAACGCACACCCTGCAACCAGCGCGAGCACGACCGAACCGGTGGCGTTCTCGACCCGCAGCGCGACCAGCGGCGCCACGACCGCCACAGCGGCAATCGACACGTCGAAGCCGCCCGCGATCATGGTGAGCGTTGCGACCGAGGCAGCGATCAGCAGGGTCGCCTGCTGATCCAGCACATTGCGCAGATTCGGAGCAGTCAGGAAGCCGTCTGTCGTGATGGCCAGCACGACGAAGAGCGCAACCGTGACCCAGACGATGCCGAAGCGCGCCAGCGTGTTGAGTCGGCGCCCGGCACCCAATGTCGACAGGACGGGAACTGCAGCACCGGTCACGGCAGGCCCCCGGCTCTCACGTCGCTGCGCTCAGGGAGGCTTCGCCGAACGCATGGCGCAGCAGCTCGGCCTCGTCAAGGTCGGGGTGGGTGAACTCGCCGACGAAACCGCCGTTGCGCATCACCAGGATGCGATGGCACAGGCCCACCAGTTCCTCCAGCTCGGACGACACGACCAGCACGGCGAGACCGTCGGCGGCGGCGGACGCGATGAGGTCGTAGATGGCTCGTTTGGAGCCCACATCGACGCCGCGAGTCGGCTCGTCGGCAATCAGCACCCGCAACCCCGGCACCAGCCAGCGTGCGAAGAGGCACTTCTGCTGGTTGCCGCCCGACAGCAGCCGCATGGGGGTTTCCATGCCGCCGTCGCGCACCCCAGCATCGGCGTTTGCGGCCCGGACGAAGCGGCGCTCGGCGATGCGGTTGACGACGCCTGCCCGGGCAACCCGATCCAAGTGCGGCAGGCTGACGTTCTCCCGGACGCTGCGCTCCATCAGCAGCCCGTGGTCCTTGCGGGACTCGGGTATCAAGCCGACGCCCGCTCGAATCGCTAGGTCGGGCCGCGAACCCCGCAGCGTCTCGCCATCCACCTCGACGCTGCCGCCGGCTGCAGCATCCGCTCCGTAGATCGCT
>JAJDTF010000146.1 GCA_022827265.1 Acidimicrobiia bacterium
TCGGAGACCATCCGCTCGATCTCGTCAGGCGACATGGCCGACTGGCCGGTGATGGTGATCGACTGCTCCTTGCCGGTAGCGCTGTCCTTCGCGGACACGTGGACGATGCCGTTCGCATCGATGTCGAATGCCACCTCGATCTGCGGGACGCCCCGCGGCGCCGGCGGCAGGCCGACCAGCTGAAACTTGCCCAGCGTCTTGTTGCCAGCTGCCATTTCCCGCTCGCCCTGCAGCACGTGGATCTCCACGGAAGGCTGGCCGTCTTCAGCGGTGGTGAACATCTCCGACCGGCGTGTCGGGATCGTGGTGTTGCGATCGATGAGACGCGTCATCACGCCGCCCTTGGTCTCGATGCCCAAGCTGAGCGGTGTGACATCCAGCAGCAGCACGTCGGTGACATCGCCCTTGAGCACGCCGGCCTGGATGGCGGCGCCCACCGAGACCACCTCGTCGGCATTCACGCCCTTGTGAGGCTCACGGCCCGTGAGCTCGGTCACCAGCTTCTGCACGGCGGGCATGCGGGTGGAGCCGCCCACCAGGATCACATGATCGATGTCGGATTTCGCCAGGCCCGCGTCGCTGATGGCCTGCTCGAAAGGAGACCGGCAGCGCTTCAGCAGGTCGAACGTCAGCTCCTCGAACTTGGACCGGCTCAGCTCGTAGTCGAGGTGGAGCGGGCCGCTGTCGGTTGCGGTGATGAACGGCAGGTTGATCTGGGTGGTCTGCTTGGACGACAGGTCCTTCTTGGCCTGCTCGGCCGCCTCCCGCAAGCGCTGGCCGGCCATTGCATCGGTGCTCAGGTCGACCCCGTGATCGCCCTTGAACGACGCTGCCAGCCACGCGACCACAGCGGCGTCCCAGTCGTCGCCGCCGAGGTGGGTGTCACCGGCGGTGGACTTCACCTCGAAGACGCCGTCGCCGATCTCGAGCACGGACACGTCGAAGGTGCCCCCGCCGAGATCGAACACCAGGATCGTCTGGTCCTCGGTCTCCTTGTCGAGGCCGTACGCCAGCGCAGCGGCCGTGGGCTCGTTGATGATGCGCAGCACGTCGAGGCCGGCGATTTTGCCCGCCTCGGTCGTAGCGGTGCGCTGTGCGTCGTCGAAGTACGCCGGCACGGTGATGACCGCTTCGGTCACCGTGTCGCCGAGGTACTGCTCGGCGTCGAGCTTCAGCTTCTGCAGCACCCGGGCCGAGATCTCCTGCGGCGTGTAGTTCTTGTCGTCGATGGACTTGCCCCAGGTGGTGCCCATGTGCCGCTTGACCGAGGCAATGGTCCGGTCGGGATTCGTGACCGCCTGCCGCTTGGCGACCTCGCCGGTCAACACCTCGCCGTTGCGGGCGAAGGCCACCACCGACGGGGTCGTGCGGTCGCCTTCGGCGTTGGCAATGACGGCGGGCTCGCCGCCCTCCATCGCAGCCACCACCGAGTTCGTGGTTCCGAGGTCAATTCCGACAGCCTTGGGCATCGCTGCGCCTTTCCTTACGAGACATCCCGGCCCAAACCGGCCACGAATGCGAATTGGTAGTGCCAAGAAGCATATAAGTTGAGTGCTTTATTAGCAATTTCTCTGAGTCATGCTACCGGCCGCTGTGCCCAAGACGCGTCTTGGCAGCGGAGGCGGCAGGAGACTCTGCGACCTTCGGGCTACCGTGCACGCCCATGTCACCGGCCGACGACACACACACCCTCGTGCTCCTGCGCCACGGCCAAAGCGCGTGGAATCTCGAGAACCGCTTCACCGGCTGGTGGGACGTCGGGCTGACCGACGACGGGCAGGCGGAAGCCAGTGCCGCCGGCGCCGCGCTCGGGGTGGCGGGCATCGAACCGGACGTCGTGCACACATCGCTCCTGCGGCGTGCCATCCAGACCGCCAACACGACGCTCGACGCGATGGGCCGGGGATGGCTGCCCGTGCGGCGGCACTGGCGGCTGAATGAACGGCACTACGGAGCGCTCACCGGCCTGAACAAGGCCGAGATGGCCGAACGGCACGGCGCCGACCAAGTCCATCTCTGGCGGCGCAGCTATGACGTGCCTCCCCCGCCGATGCTTCCTGATCACGAGTTCGACGTCGCGGACGATCCTCGCTACGCAGGCTTGGCCGCCGGCGAGATGCCGCGCGGTGAGTGCCTGGCCGACGTCGTGCGGCGGATGCTGCCCTACTGGGATGACGGCATTGCACCCGATCTCCGTGCAGGAGGCACCGTGCTGGTTGCAGCCCACGGCAACAGCCTGCGCGCGCTCGTCAAGCACCTCGACGGGATCAGCGACAGCGAGATTGCCCAGCTCAACATCCCCACCGGAGTACCGCTCGTCTACGAGCTCGACAGCAACCTCAATGTCGCAGCAGCGGAGTCAGTGGAGGCCCGCTACCTCCGCTGAGGGCACTGCCGCCCTCGCCGCGGTCACACGATTCAGCGCGCCCTCCGGCTAAAGAGCGTCGATGCCGCGCTCGCCAGTGCGGATCCGCACCACGCTGTTGACGGCGGTGACCCACACTTTGCCATCACCAATCCGCTCAGTACGGGTGGATTCGACAATGGCATCCACCACCCGCTCAGCCAGCTCGGTCGCCACCAGCACCTCGATGCGGACCTTCGGAATGAAGTCCACGTGGTACTCGGTGCCCCGGTACGTCTCGGTGTGGCCGCCCTGACGGCCGAATCCCCGGACCTCCGATGCGGTCAGCCCGGTGATGTCGAGGTCCCGCAGCGCCTCGAGCACCATCTCGAGCCGGTGCGGCTTGATGACCGCTGTCACCATTGCAACCGGGGCCTCAATCATTGCGCCCTCCCGACTCAGCGTGTCGAGAGGCGGCGCAAACTGCGGCACCGTCTCGTCGCATTGCCATCATTTCCCGCTCTTGTTCCCAATTGCCATTCAATACGGGCTCACGGGCCGCTCGGGCCACGGCTTCGCCAACCGGCTCAGCCTCTGTAGCGTCGCACGCCGCAGGGCCGATTGCACGCAACCTGCCCGATGAATAGGCGGCGGGCGCTAGTCTCTGGCGCGTCTTGGGGGCCGGGCGCATGCTACGGTCCGGCGCTTGTGGGCCAGCCAGCCCCGGCGCAAAGGCCACTGCGGCAAGGAGCGGGATATGTCGGTAGCGAATCGTGCGGAGAGTCTTCGTGAAGTTGATCTGTTCTCCGACTGCAGCAAGAAGGAACTCCAACACATCGCACGCAAGGCCGAGCAGGTCGACTTCACGGCCGGCGACAACATCGTGGAGGAGGGCAGCGGCGGCGCGATGGCCGGCTATGCCTTCGTGATCGTGCACGGCACGGCGGTCGTCCGGCGCAACGGGCGCAAGGTCGCCGAGATCGGTCCGGGCGAGTCCATCGGCGAGATGGCGCTCTTCGACGACGGCCCGCGCACCGCGTCAGTGGTGGCTGCGACCGACATGGAGACGATCATGCTGTCGCGACGGGAGCTGAAGGGCATCATCGACAGCACCCCGTCGGTGGCCCACAAGCTGCTGTCGGAGCTGGCCGGTCGCCTGCGCAAGGCGAACCGCAAGCTCTACGGCTGAACCACGCACCGCCCCCTCACGGCATTGTGAGCCCGCGGGCACCGCTGGCGTTCGAGGCTCCCGGCCGTCGCAGGGGCGTCAGCTAACTTCGCCAGCGTGAGCAAGCCACCTCTGCGACCGCACCAACTCGTACTGGGCATCGGTATCGCGTTCGCAGCGATCACCGCTGCGTCGGGCATTGCCGCGGCCGCCTTCGGCTTCCACGAAGACACCGACGCCGCGCATCGCGAGGTGTTCGGCAATGTGCCGGGCGGGGTGAAGTTCGCGTTCTATGCCTTGACGTGCGTACTGATCGTCTACGGAGCATGGAACTTCGCCCAGCGCACCCGCAACTGGCAGCGGGGCGCGCCTGATCGACGCTCCACCACTGCGTCCAACGCCGGCCGGCGGCTGCACGACTACCGCGGCGGCGTGCTCATGCAGACGCTGCTGCGCGACCCGGCCGCCGGCGTGATGCACGCGCTGCTCTATTACGGCTTCCTGGTGCTGCTGGCCGTCACGACCACGCTCGAGATCAACCACCAGCTGCCGACGGCTGCGAAGTTCCTCGTCGGGCCCACCTATCAGGGCTTCAGCTTCGTCGGCGATCTGGCCGGAGTGATCTTCCTGGCCGGAGCGATCTGGGCGATTGTGCGCCGGTATGCCGCTCGCCCGTACCGCATCCGGATCAAATCGCGGCCCGAGCACATGGTGATCCTGATCGTGCTCGCCGCGCTGGGCGTCACCGGGTTCGTGGCCGAGGCCACGCGAATCGTGATCGACGGTCGGCCGGCATACGAGCAGTGGTCGTTCATCGGCTACCCGCTGTCGGCTGCGTTCGACGGCCTCGCCAACATCCGAGGCTGGCACCAGGTGTGGTGGATCGCCCACGTGGGCTGCTTCATGGCCTTCCTGGTGATGCTGCCCATCACCATGCTGCGGCACATGTTCACCTCGCCGCTCAACATGTACCTGCGCGATCGCGAGCGGCCCAAGGGCGCCATGCGGATGGTGCCCGATCTGATGGAGGCCGAGGACATCGAGACCATCGGCGTGTCGATGGTGAACGAGTTCACCTGGAAGCAGCTGCTCGACACCGATGCCTGCACCATGTGCGGGCGCTGCACTGCGGTGTGCCCGGCCCACGCCACGGGCAAACCGCTCGATCCCCGCGAGATTGTGCTGAAAACCGGCGAGATCATGGCCGCGACCGGTGAGCACGGCGGGGTGACGCCGCCGATCGGCACCGATGCCGAGATCACCGTGACAGCAGACTCGGTCTTCGAGCGGATCACTCACGAAGAGCTCTGGGCGTGCACGACGTGCAGGGCGTGCGACGAGAACTGCCCGGTCAACATCGAGATCCTCGACAAGATCCTCGACATGCGTCGCTACCTGACGCTGATGGAGAGCGAATTCCCCGCCGAGCTGGGCGGTGCCTTCCGGGGCATGGAGAACAACGCCAACCCGTGGAACCTCAACAACGGCGAACGGGCAGACTGGGCTGACGGCCTCGACGTGGAGGTAGTCGACGCCGATGACCCGTTCGACCACGAATATCTCTACTGGGTCGGCTGTGCCGGGTCGTTCGACGACAAGAACCGCCGGGTGTCGGTGGCCACGGCCAAGCTGCTGCGGCGCGCCGGGGTCGACTTCGCCATCCTGGGACCAGGCGAGAACTGCACCGGCGACAGCGCGCGGCGCTCAGGCAACGAGTACTTGTTCCAGATGCTCGCTGCGGAGAACATCGCGGCGCTCAACGGCATGGGTGTGCGCAAGGTCATCACCCAGTGCCCGCACTGCTTCAACACGCTGCGCAACGAGTACCCGCAGTACGGCGGGAACTGGGAGGTCATCCACCACGCCCAGTTCCTCGAACAGCTGGTGGCCGACGGTCGTTTGGATCTGTCAGAGGCGCGGCTGGACGAGCGGGTCGTGTACCACGACTCGTGCTACCTGGGCCGCCACAACGACGTGTACCTGGCGCCGCGCAATGTCATCGGCAGCCTGGGCGGCGTGGAGATCGTGGAGGCCCCCCGCAACGGCACCAAGGGCATGTGCTGCGGGGCCGGCGGCGCGCGCATGTGGATGGAGGAGACCATCGGCACCAAGGTGAACGACGAGCGCTCGCGTGAACTGCTCGACACCGGCGCTGACCGCATCGCCACGGCGTGCCCGTTCTGCTTCATCATGATCGACGACGGCGTGAAGGGCCACGGCGTCGAAGACGACCAAGTCAAGGTGGCTGACATCTCCATCCACCTCATCGACGCCCTAGAAGCCGCCGACGACTGATCCTCGCCTTCGCGTGGGCAACACCCCGCGAAATGGCGCGAAAGGCCCAGCGACGATATGTCGCGGAGCGGCCACCGAACGACGCTCGACCGGTTTGGCGTAACATTTATGTCACGCTATAGTGGGTCTCATGGCAAGGGCGCGCACCGGTGCAGAGCGGTATCTGCGAGACCGCAGGGCAGATCCAGATTACGAACGCGCCTACGACGCTGCGCGTCAGCGCATCGACCAGATCGACGGAATAATCCGAGCGCTCGACCAGCGCCGACGCAGCTTGCAGCTCAGCAAGGCCGAACTCGCTCGCAGGGCGGACTTGCGTCCGGAGGTGATCAGACGCCTCTTCTCGGCCGAGAGCCCAAACCCGACGCTGTCAACCCTCGTCGCCCTCGCAGGAGCGCTCAACCTCGAAATGACGGCGGCGCCGCTCGAAGAGAGCCGAGCTAGCTGAGGACCGTCCGGTTCCGCTCGAACTCGTCGCGGTACCGGCGAATACGGCGGTACTCCCTCGGATCGGCCGGCTGCCGACGCGGCTTTGTCAGCCCTCCCAAGCAGACGATTGATGAGCCGCCGAGGTCATCGGCATCGCGCTCCAGCAGGCAGAACAGCCGGTGGTTCGAGCCACTGCCGCGGACGCGGACCTCGTAGAAGCCGGCCATCTCGCCGTGCATGGCCTCCCACTTCCCGCCACCAGAGAATGCGGGCGGAGGCGCTTCGGCGACAGCGTCCAGAACGGCGTGAATCTCGGCAGCCACCTTTTTCGAAAGCGTCTCGAAAAAGTCGAGCGCGGGGACAGCCTCCGTCGCATCGTCAATCTTGGCGCGCTGATAGAACTGGATCAGCCAAGGAACGGGGCGAGACCCAGTAGCCATGGTCAGGACTCGTTCTCGCCTTCAGGCGACTCAGCGCGCGCCTCAGAGCCAAGGGAGCCAGCGAGGGCCTCAAGCTTGGCGACGGCTTCGCCGATCGCGGTGAACGCTGATGCGGGCAGCGCCTTCGCCGAGCGAAGCTCGAACAGGATCTCTCCACTGTCAATCGACCACAGCTGTCGAATGGTCGGGGCAGCCGAGACGCTTTGAGCCGCAGGCCCACGAATCGCCGACGTTTCCGCTGACGGCTGAGGTGGATAAGGCGTCTCGACTGCTGCAGCCTCTGTAGCAGCGCCGTTCTCCGAGCCCCAGAGCACGACGTCACCGTCCTCGTTCAGTTCAGCGAGTTCTGCGGCGAGTGCGCTTTCGACAAACGACTCGACGAACTTGCTTGCGCTTCCCGGTGTCACGCCTAGCTCGTGGACGGCCCGTCCACCAAGATGGTCAGGGTTGAGTGGCTGCCCTTTTGCGGACTGCTCATGCAGACGAGCGAAGACAGCGCAGTTGGCAAACGCTTCCTGCATCGCCCGCCTCTCCGCCGTCGCATCCGTAGGCACGGCGATCAACCGCGCCACCTCGGTCATCGTGAGCATGTCTCCGCGGCCGGTGATCAGCTCCCAGTCTCGAAAGGCTGACAACCGCTGCCGGAATGCGCCGCTGTTGGTCGTCGAATGCCCCATGTAGGAGGCGAATGCCGGCGCCGGATGTTCGAACCCGTACTTGCCGGCTTCCTTGAGGATCCGAGCGGCCTCCGACAGAGACATGACCGGGAACCCCGTTCCGCGCTTGCGACGTGGTCTCTTGACATCGCTGTTGTCAGCGCCCGACTCCGTTTCGATTATACTGTCATCACTCATCACAGTTCCGTTTCAAACCAAGGCGGTAATCAGAGCCTTACAACTTACTGAACCAGTATAACGGTAAATATCTTACGTTCCACCTGGCGTGCGCCGATGCGAGAGGGCCGTCCGGAACGAGGACGCGTTAACTCTGAGGCGCTGGAGGTCGGCGATGGCCCAGCACCGAACGCAGTGGCGTGCGCGCGGGTGGTATAGCAGCGGCTAAGCCTGCACGGCTGCGTCGCCCGCGTCGGCTCAACTACCGCACGCGAGAAGCATGCACCGACTCGGTGCGCAGCGTGATGTCGCCGCGGCGCTCGGAAGAGTTCTGGCTACCTCGCTACCCACATGACGGGCCTCAAAGCTGTCGGCGCCCTGTACCGGCCCACACGAAATTCGGTCGCCCTCGTGCATGAAGTCGTGGCTACGCGAGACCCGCGCGCAGACGTGGGGTGAGTTCTACGATGGTCGGGTGCCGTCGCTGGCAGCGCTTCTGGAGTTGACAGAGGAGCGGGCGCGCTCCGAGTGGGGGCGCATCTTGCAGCGAGAGTGGCGCGAGCGGCAAGAGCCGTACCGCACGGTCGAACTCGTCTTGTGCTGCGCGTTGTTTCGGGCGGTCGACCCGCATCGCTTCGGCGGGCAGAACATCCACCTGATCCCGGACGAAGTGACCCGTTTGGCGGACTTGTTCAAGCGATCTACGAAATCGATCAACATCAAGATGCTGAATCTCGATGGATCGTATGCTCATGGTGCCGCCTGTGACGTGCCGTTCTTCGACCAGATGGCGGAGGACCCTGTCCACCTCGCTGTGCTCTATGAGCGGGTGCTGCTCGCAGCACGGCATATGGGCATCGGCCCGGAACATCTGCCAGACTTCCTCGAAGATGACTTGGCGGACGGTGCGGTGCTCATCGGTCAAGACGGCTTGCCGCATCGCCCCCTCATCGAAGCTGTGGAAACCCTCGCAGCGAAGCTCAGAGCGAGGCAGCTGGTTGCCGACGAAGGTCAGACATTCCGCGTTGCCGAACAGCAGATCCGGTTAGGGCAGCACCGGTTTGCCAAAGAGGTGCTCGCGAACTACGGGCACCAGTGCGGGTTCTGCGAGTTCGCGCCGCGCTCGCTGCCGCGAAAGGGACTGCTGCTCGCCTCGCACATCAAGCCGTGGGCGGCTTGTGATGACTTCGAACGGCTCGACGCTGCAAACGGCATAGCTGCTTGCCGTATGCACGACGCGGCGTTCGACGCGGGTCTCATCACTGTCAATGGCGGATTGCGCGTTCACCAAGCTCGTCGCCTGCAACGGAGCCGCGAGATCGACCCCGGTGTTGAACACAGCTTCGGACCTGTCCTACGGAGCACGCTGCGCATACCGGGACAGGCGGCACCCGCCGCGCTGTACCTCCAATGGCATCAACAACATGTTTACGCCGATGACGTTTAGCGCTTGATCGGCGAGCGCTCAGGGCCGCATTCGCGTCACCACTGCGACTCGAGGATCATCTGAGGAATCTCGGCGGGCAAGGGCAGTACCGCAGGCACCAGCAACTCGCGTGCACCCCACACGACTGCAAGATCGGGTTCCACGGGTCCGAGGCGCTGCTCAATCAAATCCTCCTCGGCCAACGTCTGGCAGACGAGGTACCAACATCGGATCCGATGCCTCGAGCGTTCGAACGCGAGAACCGCAAGTGCGCCAGCATTCTCAGGATTTCCAAGTGGCGTCTCGGCGCCAGAGAGGTCGTACATCCACAGCTGAGCCCGACTCGTAGCGCCAGGTTTAGGGCCGTGCAGGACGAGTTCACCGCCCGTCGCTAGGCCAACGGCATCCTTCAGAACGACAGGCGCCCAGCGTTCCTCCTGACGGGTATGCCACAGTTCAGGAGCGAGATCAAGGATCAGCGTGCGGGGTAGTCGAACCCCGGCGGAAATGCGAGCGTCATCCCAAGCCTCCATCCAATGCAGCCGCATTGCACAGACTGGTCGGAGGGCGCTCATTTGCTCTTCAAGCCAGGCAGCCGTGTCAAGTTGATTCATGCAGCCTGGCGTAGCACGTCGCTGTCTGCAGACGGAGGAGCACCCTGTCATCCGTGTGAGCGCTCAGGGAATGTCGCCGTGCCGAGCCGGGCACACTTCGCGGAATGGACTCCTGTAGCTCTGCTCGGGGGGGTGACAGGGGACCTTCCCGGGCGCCCCCAAGCAGCTGGCCAGAGCATGGAGCCGAACCCTCCGTGCAGCGGGCCAAAGACGCCTACCGCCATGCGAACTGTTAGATGCGCCGGCGATTCGGCATCCGCAGAACCGCCGAGCGCAGTGATCGAGCGAATCTGTACGGCCTCATCACTCGCCACTCGCCCAGTGAGCTGGCTGAACGTTGCTCATCGGCCACTGCATCGGTGCCGTTCGCGCACGCGGCCGCCAGCACGACTGCCGCGAACAGACCGAGCACTCGAGCGATGGCCCGAGAGCGCATTACAGCATGCGACGGGAGCGGAAGTTCTCGTGGTAGCGGCTGGGGGTGGGGCCGCGCTGGCCTCGGTACTTGGAGCCGAGCAGCTCGGTGCCGTAGGGGTGCTCGGCCGGCGTGGTCATCTCCATAAAGCTGATCTGGCAGATCTTCATGCTCGGATACAGCGTGATCGGCAGGTTGGCCACGTTGGACAGCTCGAGCGTCAAGTAGCCGTCCCAGCCGGGATCCACGAATCCGGCAGTCGTGTGAATGAGCAGGCCGAGACGCCCCAGTGACGACTTGCCTTCTATGCGTCCGACGAGGTCGTCGGGCATCGCGACGCGTTCGAGCGTGGCGCCCAGCGCGAACTCGCCTGGGTGCAGGATGAACGCGTCGCCCGCGGCGACCTCCACCTCCTCGGTCAGGTCGGTCTGGTCTTCGACGACATCGATGACCTGCCGGGTGTGGTTGCGGAACACCCGGAAGGTGGCATCCAGCCGCAGATCCACCGATGAGGGCTGCACTGCTGCGTCGCCCAAGGGTTCGATGACGATGCGGCCCTTCTCGACCGCTTCACGGATGCTCCGGTCCGACAGGATCACCTCGGCTCCCTTCCATATGAATAGGCTCCGGCCTCATTCCGCGGGTGTAGTTCAATGGCAGAACTTCAGCTTCCCAAGCTGATAACGGGGGTTCGATTCCCCTCACCCGCTCCACTCACCCCGCCAGCAGTGTCGCGAGCGCCCAGATCGCTGCGACCAGTCCTACGAGTGCGAGCGGCACCGCCCGCCGCGCCGGCGCCCGCACCGGCTCTCCCTCGCCGCCGACACGCCGCGGGCGCACCATGGCTGCCAGGTTGCCCACCAACAGCGCGCCGCCCACCGCCAGCACGAGGTACGGGATGAGGTCGTCGCCGAGGAACATCGTGCTGCCGCCGTCGGCGGCCAGCACCGGGGCGGCACCTGCGAAATAGTCCCTGACCATCAGCTACTCGTGGGCCATGTCGGCGAACAGCGTGTACTGCGGCATGAACGCCAGTCGCGCGGTGCCGGTGGGCCCGTTGCGGTGCTTCGCGACGATGATCTCCGCCATGCCTCGATCAGCGGTGTCCTCGTTGTAGATCTCGTCGCGGTAGATGAACATGACGATGTCGGCGTCCTGCTCGATCGAGCCCGATTCACGCAGGTCCGACAGCATGGGCCGCTTGTCGCTACGCGACTCCAGATTCCGGCTCAACTGCGAGAGCGCCACGATCGGCGTCTCGAGTTCGCGAGCCAGGATTTTGAGGCCGCGTGAGATCTCTGCGATCTCCACCTGGCGGTTCTCGGCGTTCGCTCGCCCGCTCATGAGCTGCAGGTAGTCGACCACGATCAGCCCCAGACCACCCAGCCGGCTGCGCAGCCGTCGGGCCTTGGCACGAATCTCGGTGACGGTCACGTTCGGGTTGTCGTCGATCCACATCGGCGCGTCACCCAAGCGACCCACGCTGCGCGTGATGTGATTCCACTCGTCGGCGCGCAGCTGCCCCGTTCGCACCCGCGTGGCATCGACCCGTGCGTCGGAGGCCAGCAGCCGGCCGGTCAGCTCGGCATGGTTCATCTCCAGCGAGAAGAGCAGCACCGGCTGCTGCAATTCCAAGGCCACGCTTGAGGCCATCGTCAGCGCCAGCGACGTCTTGCCCATTGCGGGCCGGGCACCCACGACGACCAGCGACGACGGCTGGATCCCCGCCAGGATGCGGTCGAGCGAGGAGAAGCCGGTCGCCAAGCCGGAGAACGCATCGCCCCGCTCATACAGCTCCTCCAGCCGGTCGAGGCTCTCGTCGAGCAAGTCGTGCAGGGACTGGGTGGAGTCGACAATGCGGCGCTCGGCCACGCTGAACACCAACGACTCCGCCTGATCGATGGCCGCAGCCGTGTCATCGGGGCGGCTGTGCGCCAGCTCCGAGATCTCCGACGAGACGGCGATCAAGCGGCGCAGCAGCGCGGCGTCTTCCACGATGCGCGCATAACGGTCGACGTGGGTGAGCGTGGGCGTGGCGGCTTCGAGCGCCAGCAGGCGATCGGCGCCCCCGGCCGCAGCGAGATTGCCGCTGCGCTCGAGCTGGTCGGCGACGGTCAGGCAGTCGACGGGTTCGGAGGAGACGTAGAGCGACTCGATCGCCTCGAATACGAGGCCGTTCGCGGGCACATAGAAGTGATCGACGGCGAGACGCTCGACAGCGGCGCCGATGGCATCGTTCGAGAGCAGCATCGCCCCGAGCACCGATTCCTCGGCGTCGATGTTCTGTGGCGGCACCCGGCCGCCGACTCGGCGCGCGACATCGGTCGGCAGTTCGGCGAGGCTCACGGCTGACTACCTTGCCGCGAGACCCCTGCGGATCGCTTGGGCACAGCAGGGGGAATTCCCGTGGAATTCTCCGGCGATGACTGTGCACAAACGCCGGGTTGTCCACAGGCTTCAATCTGTGTTGGAGGCACGCCTCCAGTTCACAGGAGGGGTGTCACATGCGGGCGGCGAGCCTGCCGCGAACCCGCGACAGGCCCCATCGGCACCCGCGCGTCCCTAGTTCAGCGCGACGACCTCGACGTTGAAGGTGAACGACACGTCAGGGTGCAGCGCTGCTGAGACCTCGTGCGAGCCGATGGTCCGGATCGGCGCCTCGATCGTCAGCTTGCGCCGATCGACGTCGGCGCCCGTCCGGGCCGTCATCGCCGCAGCGATCTCCGCGGTCGTGACCGATCCGTAGAGATGCGTCCCCGAGCCAGCCCGGGCAGCAATGGTCACACCGTCGGCGACCAGTTCGGTGGCGACACGCTCGGCTGTCTCGCGCTCGCGCAGATCACGCGCGGACCGTGCTCGGGCCATGGCCGCCGCCTGGCTGACGGTGCCGTCGGTCGCTCGCAGGGCCAGCCCGCGCGGTATCAGGTGGTTCCGGGCGAACCCGTCGGCCACGTCGATCACCGATCCGGCAGTGCCGACCCCGTCGACATCGCTGCGCAGCACGACCTTCATGCCTGCTCCCCCGCCACCGCAGCCGGTGCTGGGGAAACGACCTCGTCGAGATGCTCGTCGACCACGTCGTCGCGGTGTTCCCGCTCGTCGCCCGGCGGGCCATCTGCTCGATCAACAGGCGGGCGGCGGTCGTCGCCCGGCCGCTGGCCGCGTCGCTTGTCACCGCGACGCTGCGTCATCGGCCGGCGCGCGTACTCGATCAAAGCCATCTCCCGGGCTGTCTTGATCGCTCGCGCCACCTCGCGCTGCTGCTGGCGATTGTTCCCCGAGACGCGCTGAGCCCGGATCTTGGCTCGCTCGGAGACAAACGACCTGAGCAGTTCGACGTCCTTGTAGTCGACGTAGGACACCCCGGCTGTGGTGAGCGGGCTGACCTTGCGCCGGCGCGGGCGGCTCCGAAGATCCTTCGCGCGGGCCCGACCGGTTCGCTTGCGTGGTGGCATTAGAACGGTTCCTCCTCAGGTGACTGCTGTGGTGCGCTGTCGCCGGACTCCCAGCTGCCGCCGCCGCGGCGCTCGCGGGATCCGCCCCCGTCGCCGGCCGGGCCTCGCGGGATCCGGGTGATCTCGGCAGTCGCCCAGCGCAGTGATGGCGCAATCTCGTCGGCAACGATCTCCACAACGCTGCGCTGGTCGCCGTCTGGTGTCTCCCAGCTGCGCTGCTCGAGCCGCCCGGTGACGACCACGCGGTTGCCCTTGGCCAGCGATTCGCTGACGTTCTCGGCAAGTTCGGCCCAGCAGACGACGTTGAAGAAGCTGACTTGCTCCTCCCAGTCGTTCGTCTGGCGGTTCATCCACCGCCGGTTCACGGCTACGCCGAGCACTGCCCGGGCGCGGCCGGTCTGGGTGAATCGAAGTTCAGGATCGCGGGTGAGATTGCCCACCACGGTGATGGTGTTGTCAGCCATGACGCCTCCGCTTAGTGGCTGTTGGTCGACCCCTCGTCGAGCAATCCGCGCCGTTGCGCTTCATCGTCGGGGAGTCGGATGAGCTTGTGGCGGACGACGTCGTCCGCGATCCGCAGGTACCGCTCAACTGGATCCATCGCTCCGGGCTCGGCCCGCAACTCGATCACCGAGTAGTAACCGCGTGTCTTGTGGTTGATCTCGTACGCAAAATCACGCAAACCCCAGAAATCGAACGAGGCCACCTCGCCGATCTCTGAAATGCGGCCTTGGACTTCGTCCATGGCCTTGCGGGCTTCAGCGTTCTCCAGGTCACCATCGCAGATGACCATCAGCTCGTACGCGCGCAATTGGGGGCGACCTCCTGTGGACCCGCCGGGGCGGGGCCCCTTGCGGGGCAGGGATATGTTCTTGCACCCACCCTGCGAACCCGGCCCCAATGAGCAGGCTCGCTGCAAGCGTCGCTGACGCCTGTGGCTGGACGGGCACGCAAATGCCCGTGGTGCGCTCGCAACGCTAGGCGCGAAGCTCGCCGATCACACCCTGAATTGCCGCCGCGTCGCCGGCTGCTCAGCCTCTAGGGCGGATGCTGCAGGGGGTCCAGCACCGCCCCGAACAGCTCGCCGGCCACCGGTGCCAGGTCGATCCCGGTTGTTGGGGGCATCGAAGTGATCCGTACCGCGGCGGTGTAGTGCGTGGTCCATCCGGCGAACCATGCGTCACCGGTGCCCGGCGAGACTGCGGCTCGGCCGAGCGCCGGTGCACCGGACGGCAGCGTGAGCGAGTCCATGCCGGCACGCAGCACAGCGATCGACGTCGATGCGGGAACCATGGTGCGTTCCATCGGCCATCGATCCGTGTCGCGGTCGGGCAGCGACCGGCTCGGCGGGGTGTCGCTCGCTTCGAGCACGATCCGCGAAGTGCGCCTCTCCCCGCCGGTGGCGATGACGCTGAACGCCGCCGCAACCTGCGACACATCGCCAGCCAGCGAGACGGTGCCGACGGTGGTCTCGTCGTCGACATCATCGGCGGTCCACGCCCCCACGACGCCTGCGGCCGGACCGAGCAGATCGCCGAGCGGCCGCGGCCGCAACCCGGCTTCGACGTCCACGTCGCCTGCCGTCAGGGCGCTGACGGCACTCACCAGCACACGCACATCGCCGCTGCGGTCCAGCACCGCCACTTCGGCGCCGGCCGCAGAGCTGGCCGTGCTGTCGAGCTGGGCGCGAACGGCTCG
Source organism: Acidimicrobiia bacterium (assembly GCA_022827265.1). GTDB lineage: Bacteria > Actinomycetota > Acidimicrobiia > Acidimicrobiales > Poriferisodalaceae > Poriferisodalis. The sequence continues at coordinate 15,118 of JAJDTF010000146.1, forward strand.
TACCGCGGCGCGCTGGGCGGGCACGTCGACGCTCGTGGTGACGTGCAGCCCGCCGGTCACCACTCGATGAATGCCGTACCGCTCGACGAGCTGGACGTACGCCTGCCCTACCGCGGCCGTCAGGCCCGCCTCAGCGACGAGCATCCGGACGAACCCGCCCGCCGCGGCGTCGAGGGCGCCGTGGTGCGGGGCGTCCGGGCCGACCGCGCCCACGCCGAGAGCGGCCGCGGGACGGACGCCGGCAGCGACCGGCTGAGATCGCCCTCTTGCCAATTCGTCGGATGTGAGCATGCCGTGCTCGTACATGGTCACCAGCACCCGGTCGCGATCTTGCCGGGCCGACCGGTACCGATCGTCGGCAGGACCCGACGCTGCATCGATGCCCCAGGGAGCGTCGACGAGCGCCGCGATGTACGCCGCCTGGGTGACGGTGAGATCCGATGCGGGGATGCCGTACCAAGCGTTGGCCGCGGCATGAACGCCATAGGCACCACGACCCAGGTACGCAATGTTGGCGAAGCGCTCGAGAATCTCGGGCCGGCTGAGCTGGCGACCCAGCCTGAGTTCTGCCAGCAGCAGGCGAGCCTCGCTCACAGCGCCGTCGTGAGGATCGTGGACAGTCTCGAGATACCTGCGCATGATCCCCTCACGCGCCGGATCCGGTTCCCCCCACAGTCGCCGCAGCGCCGCGGTGTACGCCCCGGCATCGACGCCGTCACGCTCCAGGAAGCTCGGGTCCAGCACTGCAATCAGGGCATCGACGAGCGCAGGCGCCATGTCCTCGAGGCCCAGCGATGCATGGGGGACGCTGGGGCCGATCTCGGCAATCGGCGTCCCGAAGCGGTCATAGAGCACGCTCGGCACCACCGACGCGTGCTGCGGTGGCGAGGGGAGACCGTCCAGCAGCCGGCTTCCGGTGCCGGCTGCAATCGCCAACGCCAGCACAAGCCACAGGAGCCATCGAGCCCAGCGCTGGCGAGCGGGCATCCGGCGCAGAATACCGCGAATTCGCTGGCTATCGAGAAGCCGCGCGGACATGTGAGACTGCTCGTTGTCGCACCTGTCGTATCCCGCTCTTGTTCGCCGGCGCTCACGGGCCGCTCGGGCCACGGCTTCGCCTCTGGGTCCGGGACTCGGCGGTTGCGACCGATTTGTACGCTCGACGCGGTGACATCGAACCCCGCGGGATCGACCCCGGTCCGGGGGCCACAGCCGGGCGCACACGTGCTGAGTGACGACGACCGGCGAGAGCTCCTGGAGCGCATCGAACCGCTGGCGGCAGCGTTCGCCCGCGCGGGACATCGGTTCTTCCTCGTCGGCGGGCTCGTCCGCGATGCGCTGCTCGGTCACGGCCTGACCGGCGACATCGACATCACCACTGACGCCATCCCGGATCGGATAACGGAGCTCGCGGCCGGCTGGGCAGACACCGTCTGGGATCAGGGGAAGCGCTTCGGCACGATCGGCGCACGGCGAGGCAGCACAACCGTGGAGATCACGACCCATCGGGCCGAGTCCTACGACAGCAGCTCGCGCAAGCCGCACGTGCGCTTCTCCGACGATGTCGCTACGGATCTGAGCCGTCGCGACTTCACCGTCAACGCCATGGCGATCGAACTCCCGGGCTGGGCTCTGCTCGACCCGTTCGATGGCCTGACAGATCTGGCGGACGGTGTACTGCGCACGCCATCGCCGCCAGAGGGCTTGTTCGCCGACGATCCGCTGCGGATGCTGCGAGCGGCCCGGTTCAGTGCGCAGCTCTCGCTCATCGCTGCGCCGGAACTCGTCGCGGCGGTGCGCAGCTCGCGCCCGCGGCTGGCCATCGTGTCGCGCGAACGCATCGAGGCCGAGCTCACGAAGCTGCTCGCACTGCCTCAGCCCTCCGCCGGTGTCCGCTTCTTGGACGGCACGGGCCTGCTGGGAGATCTCCTGCCGCCCTGGCGGCATGCAGATGCCGCGGTGCCCGCTGCCGCGCTGGACGACGTAGCTCAACTCGGCGATCCGGTCGCCCTGCGCTGGGCGATCCTGCTGGGACCCGTGTGCGACGAAGCCGCCGCAACCCGATGCCTGTCCTCGCTGCGCTGCGACACCACGACGCGCAAGAAGGTCACCGCGATCCTCCGGGCCTCCCGAGCAGTTGAGGCCACAGCCGCAAGCGCATCGGCCCACGACGCAGCTTGGCGAACGGCCGCACGGCGACTGATCGCTGATTACGAGCCGGAACTGAACGCCGCAACCGCCAGCTTGGCTGCGTGGGGCCACGAGCTGCGCGAGCCATTCACCGCCCGACTGGCCGAACTTCGAGCAGCCGAAGGTACGGGCCTCCGCCGCCTGCCGATCGACGGTCATCGCGTCATGGAGCTGCTCGGAACCTCAGGCCCGGCAGTCGGCGACGCCCTGGAATGGCTGCGAACCCAGCAGATCGAGCACGGCCCACTCGATGCTGAACAGGCGCGCACTCTGCTCGTGGCGTGGCACCAAGACCAGGAGCGTTCGAAGCGCTGACCCACGGGCACAGATGCGATAGCGCAGGAGGCGGCAGGAAACTCGGCGACGTTGCGACCTGCCGGATCGCTGGTCGCAGAGGGTCCTGCCGTCTCCGCAGCGGGCTCACGCACGAGGGGCCGAGCGCATTTGAGCCCGCGCACTAGCGTGAGCCGCGTGGCGCCCCAGCCTCGCATCGCACCCGACCCTGCCCCGGCTGTTCCCGGATCGGTCGACTACCGGCTCAGGCGGCGACGCCTGCTCGCAGATGTGGAAGCGGGCGTGGTGTCACGTGCCGAGGCATGCGATGCCCACCCTGACCTGCTGCGAGCCGCTCGCAACGCCGCCCCGCCGCTCGGCCGACGCTGCCCGCTGTGCCCCGACGGCGACTTGCGGATCGTCGGCTACGTCTTCGGCCCGCGCATGGGCAGCGGGGGCAAGTGCGTGCTCTCGGACGCCGAACTCCAGCGGGTCGCCCGGCGCAACGGCAACTTCATGGCCTACGAGCTCGAGGTGTGCCCGGAGTGCGGCTGGAATCACCTCATCCGGAAGTACCCGCTCGGCGCCGGCTGATCTGGCGCGCGGCTGCAGCTGCGGCGGCCCGGTGGCAGCAGTGAGAGTTTCTGGCATCCTCCGATGAGTCCTGATCGGCGAATTCAGTAGGTGACGATGAAGTTTGAGCTTGGCGACCGCGTGATCTACCCCCACCACGGCGCAGCGGAGATCATGGCCCGCGAGGAGCGAGACGAATTCGGCGAGGCCCGCGAGTACCTGGTGCTCAAGACCGCCCACGGCGACCTGACGGTGAAGGTGCCCGCCGACATGGTCGACGAGGTCGGCATGCGGCCGCCGATCGACACCGATGACGTCGAGGATCTCTTCGAGCTGCTCGCCAAGAAGGACGTCCGCGAGCCGGCCAACTGGAGCCGGCGGTTCAAGAACCACCAGGAGAAGCTGAAGTCCGGCGACATCTATCAAGTCGCCGAAGTAGTCCGGAACCTCGCACTGCGCGAGAACGCCAAAGGCCTCTCGGCCGGCGAGAAGTCGATGCTGGAGAAATCCCGCCAGATTCTCGTCTCAGAGCTGTCCATCAGCATGGATGTCACCGAGGACGAGGCCCGCGAACAAGTGGAATTGCGGCTCGCCGGCTGAGCGGGCAGCGATCGGGCGCGACCATGCGCCGACAGCAGGGCGCCGCAGCGGCCGCAGCCGGCATCGGCATCTCACGCCTGTCAGGTCTCGCTCGCACAGCGCTCGTCACCAACGTTCTCGGGATCGGCACCATCGGCGATGCCTTCGCTGCTGCGATGCGCATCCCGAATTTCCTCCAGAACCTGCTCGGCGAAGGTGCCCTGTCGGGAGCATTCGTTCCTGCCTACAGCTCGCTGACCGAGCGCGATGAGCGCGCAGCGGGTCGATTGGCCGGCGCCATTGCCACGTTCCTGGTCGCGGTCACCGCGACCGCTGCACTGATCAGCATCTTTGCCGCACGGCCCTTGGTGCGCCTCATCGCCTGGGGATTTGTGGGCGAACGGTTCGAGCTCACGGTCACGCTCGTGCGCATCACGGTGTGCGGCACGGCGTTGGCGGTACTCAGTGCATGGTGTCTGGGAGTGCTCAACAGCCACCGTCGCTTCTTCCTGTCCTATGTGGCACCAGTGGTGTGGAACGCGACCCAGATCGCCGTGTTGGTCGGCGTGCTCGCATGGGGGGTGGCGGGCGCCGATCGCGCGACGGCATTGGCCTGGGGCGTGAGTGCGGGCGCAGCGGCCCAAGTGCTCGTGCAGTTGCGAGGTGTCTGGCGGGCCGACCCGCGGATCTCCCTGAACTTCGGTTGGCGGGAGCCGCAAGCCGCCGGGGTCATCAAGCGATTCGGCCCTGCGGTGGCCGGTCGCGGGGTACTGCAGATCTCAGCCTTCCTGGATCTGGCGCTGGCCTCACTGCTCAGCGTGGGAGCCGCGGCAGCGATGGCCGCTGCACAGACGCTGTACCTGCTGCCGCTGAGCCTGATCGGCACCAGCATCGCCGCCGCTGAGCTGACCGAGCTGAGTCGGATCCGGGAACCGGCCACGATTGCCGAGCGCACGTCTGCCCGCCTGTGCGCGACCGCCTTCGGTGTCTCCGGCGTGATGGCGATCTACTTCGCGGCCGGCGGACCGCTCGCCGATTCAGTGTTCAATCTCGCCGGGCTGCGCACCGCGATCGCAGACGACGACATCACCTTGATCGCATTGGTACTCGGTGCCTACTCGCTTGGACTGGTGCCGCTCGTGGCGTCGAGGCTGTGCCAGAACGTCCTGTTCGCAGCGCGTGACACACGCACGGCGGCCACCATCGCAGCGATCCGGCTGGCTGTCTCGCTGGCGGTCGGCGCGGCACTGATGCTGCCGCTGGATCGGGTGCTCGTGCTCGAGGGCGGGCTCACTGGATTCGGCGACATCGACCTGTTCTCGCTGGAGTCCACATGGTCACTGCTGGATGCGGGGATCCGCTCAGATCCCGCGCTGCCCGCTCGTCTGGGCGCGGTAGGCCTGGCGCTCGGTGCGGCGGTGGGCGCCTGGGTCGAACTGGGATTGCTGCGCCGAGCAGTCATGCAGCGCCGTCCCGCGCGCGCTGGCATGCCGACGGGCGCCGACTGGCCGGCGGGGCGGCTGTTCGGGGGCGCGATTGCGCGTCACCTGGTGCCAGCAGTCGTGACATTCGTTGTCGGTCTGGGGGTCACGCTGGTGCTGGCGCCAGTGCCCTCCGTGCTGCGGGTCGCGGTTGCCGGCGTGACCATGGCAGGGCTTCACCTTGGCTGCGGACTGGCGCTCCGGCTGCCCGCGGCCCGAGCACTAACTTCGCAACTGTCCCGCGTGGTGCCAACGCGCGCGCAGCGCACGCACGACACCACGCACGCAGATACCGGCACCGACGAATCCCCCACCGACGACAACGAAGGAAGCCCGCCGCAATGACAGCGCAAGCCCCAGTGCACATCATCACCGACAGTTCCTGTGACCTCAGCGAAGAGGTCGTCACAGACCTCGGCATCACGGTGGTTCCATTGGAGATCCGGTTCGGCATGCAGTCGTTCACCGATCGTGTCGAGCTCAGCACGGCCGACTTCTGGGTGCGCTGCCGGACCAGCGAGGAGCTTCCATCCACCGCCGCGCCCTCCCCCGGCGCTTTCGCGCAGGCATACCAGCGCGCCGCTGACGCCGGCGCGAGCGAAGTCGTGGTGATCACGCTGAGCGGGGATCTTTCGGCAACGATCGAAGCCGCTCAACAGGCGGCAGGTGAACCCCCGAGCGGGCTCACCTGCCATGTGGTGGACAGCCGGACGGTCAGTGCCGGCCTCGGGCTGCTGGTCATCGCTGCCGCGGAACTTGCCGCCACCGGCGCCGATGGATCGCAGATTGCCGACGCCGTACGGGCGTCCGCGCAGCGAGTCCGCGTTCACGCCGCTCTGGACACGTTGGAGAATCTGCGCAAGGGCGGCCGCATCGGCGCTGCGCAATCGCTGCTGGGTTCCGTGCTGTCGATCAAGCCTCTGATCACCGTCACTGACGGCCGCGTCGAGCCAGCGGGCAAGCAACGAACACGAACACGCGCGCTCGCGCACCTGGTCGACCTGGTGGCAGCAGAGGGTCCGAACATCTCGGTGATCGCGGTGATGCATGCGGACTGCGACGACGTCGACGATTTTGTGGCGCGGATCGCGCCGCTCACCGACACTGAGCCCAGGGTGATGCTGATCGGTCCCGTTGTCGGAGCGCACGCAGGTGTCGGCACCATCGGCGTGGTCTTCATCACGAAGGAGTGACCGACACCGGCTCGAACGAACGGTACGAGCGGCACGAACTGCTGCAGCCGGGCGCGGTCGAGACGTGGTCCGGATTGGATCGCACGCTCAATCGACCGGTCACGATCCGCCGAGCAACCGCCGAAAGCGAGATAGGTCACCGCCTGCGCCTGCAGGCCAAGGCACTGGCGCGTGTGGAGCACCACGGCCTGCTGCACATCCTCGACACGTACGACGAAGCGGACCATTTTGCGATCGTCACCGAGCAACTGCCCACCAGGATGCTCACTGACGAGCTCGCGGCACTCAATGGAGACACCAGGCGCCTGGCAGCGACCGAAGCAATCCGTGTTGTCATCGCGGTGACCGAGGCGCTGGCTGTTCTGCACAGCGCGGGCTTCGCCCACGGTGGCGTCGATGCCACCTACATCGGGTGGCGCGCTGAGGTGGGCTGGGTCATTCTCAACGGCCCGCCCACCGACGATGCCGTCACCATTCCCGCGACGCGGCGCGCCGATCTGGCTTCGATTGCAGTACTCGCGCACCGACTCATTGTCGGAGCCGCACCGCAGCGGCGGCCCGATGGCACCTGGGAACTCGACCCTGTCGTGCCCGATGTCGTTGCGCCGGTGCTCGCAAGGGCTATCAGCGCGTCTGATCCGTGGCCCGATGTCCCATCGATGCTGCTCGCACTGCGTTCGGTCGTGGACGAGCTGCCGGCGGCCGGCGGCACCGGTGCCGATCGCAGGTCGGTGTGGCAGGCAGAACGGCACTGGCTGGCACCCGTCGGCGTTCTGGTGGCCGCCGCCGCCACGCTCGTCGGGGTCGCGGTGGTCATCGGGCAGCCGTCCGAACCCGCCACGGATACATCACCGCCGCCCGTGACCGCGGTCCCGGACGCTGGTACGCCGCCGGCCGTCACGGTGGTGCCGTCGGCGACTGCGACCGCTGTGACCGCCGCGCCGCAGACGGCACCGACAGCACCGACGACGACCCAAGTTCGTCACGTACCGATACTGCTGGAGTCCATCACCGACTTCGATCCAGCCGGCGACGACCGGATCGAACATCCTGAACGCCTCATCTTCATCAACGACGGTGATCCGAGCACCGGCTGGAGCACGGCGCGTTACAACACCCGAGATTTCGGCGGGCTCAAAGACGGCGTCGGGCTGATCGTCGTGCTGTACGGCGACGAGCCACACTCGGTCGAGCGCCTGGTGATCGATTCCCCCACCGTCGGGTGGTCCTTCGAGCTGTATGCATCGAGCGAGCGCAATCGCACGCTGATCGATTGGGGAAGCCCGGTCGCGACAGGGCAGGACATCACGGGTTCGACGACGCTGGAGGTGCCATCTGCAGAGGCCGCTGCCCTGCTCGTATGGATCACCGATCTCGGTGACGAGTTGCCCAACGGCGGGCATCGGGTCACCGTTTCCCGGATCGAGGCCGCCACCACGATCAGCGGGGCCGAAGCACCCTCCAGCACCGACGCCGTATCCCCCTAGCAGCGACCGCAACACTTCTTTCGCTCAGCTCAGGCCACGGCTTCGCCCTGTGCCTCCCGCTCTTGTTCGCTCCGCTCACGGGCCGCTCAGGCCACGGCTTCGCCTCTGGCTCAGCCTCTAGGCTTCCGCCGATGATCTCGAAGCGCTCGAGGGGCTCCGGCGAGACGCCCGACGACAGCATCGACGCTGCCGTCGCCCGGTTCACCGATGCCGTCGACGCGCTGCGTGCTCGGACGAGCGGACCGCTGATCACAGCTGCGCGAGCGCTGGTGTACGGCCTGGTCATCGTCACCGCGGCGATCGGTGTCGTGGTGCTGGTGGCCATTGCGGCGATCAGGGCGCTCGATATCGCAGTGCCGGGCGACGTGTGGTCTGCGCACCTGATCGTCGGCGGCATATTCGGCGGCGCCGGAGCATGGGCGTGGTCCAAGCGGCGACCGCGTGTGGCGAGGGAAACATGAGCAGCAGTGCTGGATCTCATGAGGCAGCTCCGCGCGACGTCATCATCGTCGGGAGCGGCCCGGCTGGTCTTACCGCTGCGATCTACACCGCTCGTGCAAGCTTGCGGCCACTCGTGATCGAGGGCGAGCCGTCCTCCACCAGCGACCAGCCGGGTGGGCAGCTCATGCTGACCACCGATGTCGAGAACTATCCCGGATTCCCCGATGGCGTCCTAGGACCTGACCTGATGGCCAGCTTTCGGGGTCAAGCAGAGCGTTTCGGTGCCGAATTCCTCACCGCGAAGGCCACCAAGGTCGACTTTAGCGAACAACCGTTCTCTATCTGGGTTGGCGATACCTGCTATCGCAGCCGAACAGTGATCGTGTCCACCGGGGCACAGAGCTTGTTGCTCGACCTTCCCAACGAGGAGCGTCTCATCGGCCACGGCGTATCCACCTGTGCCACCTGTGACGGCTTCTTCTTCCGGGGTCAGGAGATCGCAGTGGTAGGCGGCGGCGACAGCGCACTTGAAGAGGCCACCTTCCTGACGCGTTTTGCCGCAAGGGTGTACGTCGTGCATCGACGCGACGAGTTGCGCGCTTCGAAGATCATGCAGGATCGAGCATTGGCCAACGAGCGGATCGAGTTCTTGTGGAATCGGCAGGTGGTCGAGATCCTGGGCAACGAGCGCCTCGAGGGCGTCATGCTCGAGGACACGCAGACGAAGCAGCGTTCGCCGCTCGACATCTCAGGCCTGTTCATCGCGATCGGGCATCGACCGAACACTGAGCTGTTCGCGGATTGGCTCGACCGCAAGCCAAACGGCTATCTCCTGACCGAGCCTGGCAGCGCTCGCACGAACATCGAGGGCGTTTTCGCCTGCGGCGACGTTCAAGATGACTACTACCGCCAAGCAGTGACAGCCGCCGGCTCCGGCTGCCAAGCTGCCATCGACGCCGAGCGCTGGCTCGAGGCCCAAGGTCACTGACCGCCGTCGGACCAGACCGCAGCGGTAGCCTCGCGACAACCGCGAGATGAGGAGCCAGCGATGGCCGAAGGTATTTCCACCTTGGACGACAGCACGTTCGACGAGACGGTCGGGAGTGCTGACAGCCCTGTGCTGGTGGATTTCTGGGCCGAATGGTGCGGACCGTGCAAGATGATCGCCCCCATTCTCGAAGAGATCGCCACCGAGCACGACAGCATCCGCGTCGCCAAGGTCAATGTCGACGAGAGTCCCGACTTGGCCATGCGCTACCAGGTGATGAGCATTCCGACGCTCATCATGTTCCGAGACGGCGAACCGGCCAAGCGTCTCGTCGGCGCCAAGCCGAAGAGCGCCCTGCTGGCTGAGATCGGCGAGTTCCTCTGATCCGACCGTTCGGCGTCGGCGCGGCGGGTCCGCACGTTCGAGACCTCCAGCACCGTCTGACCGCGACCGGCCACTGGCGCGGTCCGATCACCGGCATCTTCGACTCTGCGACTGCCGAGTCGGTCAGGGCATTCCAGACCCAGCGTTCAATCGACGTTGACGGCATTTGCGGCCCCGAGACATGGGGACTGTTGATCGAGGCGGGCCAGCGGCTGGGAGACCGCTTCCTGTACCTGCGCACCCCACACCTGCGGGGCGATGACGTCGCCGAGGTGCAGCGGATGCTCAGCACGCTGGGCTTCTCGGTCGGGCGCATCGACGGGATCTGGGGCCCGCTGACCGCTGCTGCTCTCGCCGATTTCCAGACGAATATGAGCCTGGGCGGCGATGGCGTCTGCGGTGGCCGAACCCTGCAGACACTGCAGCAGCTCGTCCGGCCGCTCGGCGACGCATCGGTCGTCGCCCACATCACCGAGCGACAGCGCTTGGAATCCGCCGGCGGCCAGTTGATCGGGCGGCGCATCGCCGTGGGCGAAGCCGGCGGCCTCGAGCCCGTCACCGCGTCGGTGCGGCGCGAGATCGGGCGCGACGGCGCCGAGGTGCTGACCGTTCACCATCCTGATTGGTCGACACAAGCCGCGCAGGTCAACCGATTCGGTGCAGCTGTCTACATCGGCTTCGAGGTCAAGCCGGCCGCGCCCTCGGTCAGCTATTTCCAGGGTCATCACTTCGTGAGCCGCGCCGGCCAGAAGCTCGCGGCTGACATCGCGGACAGATTGGAACCAATATTCGGTTCCGTTGAAACGAATGGCATGGGACTCCCGATGCTGCGTGAGAGTGCCATGCCCGCTGTGCTGTGCAGGTTCGAACGCATTGACGCTTTGCTCGAACGAAGCCGGGAAGTTGCCGACGTTGTTGCCCAGTCGACCCGCGATCTGCTCGCTGATCAGCCCGCGGCCTGACCTCGACGCAAGCTTCTCCCCATGTTGTCCACAACTAGTGGACAACAAGTTCAGATTGAGGCTACGAATCTCGGCGCCAGCGCCTCTGTCATCCGAAGCCTGAGCCCGCCGGCAAGCACCTCTCAACCTTCGAGGGCCACTTGAAAGTTGCCGGTCAGCGTCTCATAAAGCCGGCCGAGATCCTCCATATCGGCGAATCTGATGACAATCTGGCCCCCCTGACGGCCGAGTTGCACCTCGACGGCAGTGGTGAGGGCGGCGGCCAGGGCGGACTCGACCTCCAACACCGCTGCCGGGCGATCCTCGGCGGCAGGGACCTGCGCAGCGGGCTCGTCGATGAACTGATCCGGCTTCGACTCGCGTTCTGACAGCGCGCCGAGGGATCGGACTTCCTCCTCCACTGTGCGCACTGACCAGCCTTCATCGACTGCCCGCTCGGCGAGCAGTTCGAGCTCGATGGGATCATCGCAGCCGAGCAGGGCTCGAGCGTGCCCAGCCGAGAGTTCTCCGTCCAGCAGGTAGCGCTGCGCACTCACCGGCAGCGACAAGAGCCTGAGCGAATTGGTGACCGCCGCTCGGCTGCGACCCATACGACGTCCGAGCTCATCGTGTGTGACGTCAAAATCGTCGATGAGCTGCCGGAACGCAGCTGCCTCTTCCAAGGGATTGAGATCTGCCCGGTGAACGTTCTCGATCAGAGCGTGGGTCAGGCTGGACTCGTCGTCCGCAGCGCGCACGACGACCGGAATCGTGTCCAAGCCGACGATGCCCGCCGCCCGCCAGCGGCGCTCGCCGGCGATGATCTCGAAGCGCCCGACGATGCCGGTCTCGCGCACGACGATCGGCTGCAAGACCCCGATCTGGCGAATCGAATCGGCCAGAGCCTCCAGTGCTGCACTGTCGAAATGCTGGCGGGGTTGGAGCGGATTGACTTCGACGGCCGAGACCGGCACCTCGCGATAGACCGATTGGCCGGTGGGGATGAGCGCGCCAAGCCCTCGCCCGAGTCCTCTTTGAGCGTTCATGTGGGGGCTCCTTCACGACTGATGGGCGAGATGCCGGCCGGCTCTGACTGCGCCTGTTCGGGGTCCTCATTCGAACCGGGATCATGAGCTAGGCGGGCGCTGTCTGCCCTCATCTGCCCGCCGCGCTCGTGAATCTCCCGGGCCAGCTCTCGGTAGGCCACGGCACCACGGCTGTTGGGCGCGTACACCGTCACCGGTTGCCCCACGCTCGGCGCCTCGGACAGCCGCACCGTCCGGGGGATCACCACCCGGCACACCCGATCACCGAAGTGCCGCCGTACGTCAGAGACCACCTCTGCCGCAAGCCGTGTCCTGGCGTCGTACATCACCATGACGATGGCACTGATGACGAGGGCGGGATTCAGGCCCTGACGCACCATCTCCACATTGTGAAGCAATTGGCCCAGTCCCTCGAGCGCGTAGTACTCGCACTGGACAGGCACGAGGATCTCGACCGCCGCGCTCAACGCATTGACGGTCAAGAGTCCAAGCGACGGCGGGCAGTCGATGAAGATGTAGTCGTAGTCGTCAGCGACCGGGGCGAGAGCGTGCCGGAGTTTCAACTCGCGACTGAAGGCATACACCAGTTCTATCTCTGCACCAGACATCTCTAACCGTGCTGGCGCCACGTCGAAATTCTTGATGCCAGTCGGCTGGATGCAGTCGACCATCTCTGCCGAACCGAGCACTACCTGGTACATCGAAGTGTCCATGGCACGCGGGTCGATGCCGGCACCAGTAGCGGCATTGCCTTGCGGATCCATGTCGACAAGCAGCGTCTTCTGGTCAGAGTCGGCAAGTGCCGCACACAGATTGACGGCCGTCGTTGTCTTGCCGACGCCGCCTTTCTGGTTCGTCACCGCAATGATCCGGCCCATGCAGTCTCCGTTCATTGACGCCTGAGGATCAGCGTAGGCCAGTCGTGAACCCGCTGCGCGGGCGGCAATGTTTCACGTGAAACATGCCAGGGGCCCGAGCGGCCCGTGAGCGACAGCGAACAAGAGCGGGGCGCTGGGGCCCGACCGGCGCGGCCTGCTGATGTGCATCGTTCGTCGGATACGGTTCCCGGCATCATGACGACGGCAGACGAACGCCTCGTTGCCGTGCTGAGACGCGGCCAACAACAGGGTTTTCTGGGCCCGGGTGACCTCTTGGCCCATGTGGAGCACGCGCGAGCCCACCACACGGCGGCGCGACCGATGCCCGGCCAACGCTGGTGCGATCTCGGGAGCGGTGGGGGAGTGCCCGGACTTATGATGGCCCTGGAGCAGCCCAGCGTCGAGTTCGTGCTCTTGGATCGGTCCCACCGACGGACCGACTTTCTCAAAACTGCTGTTCAAGACCTCACGCTCGCTGATCGTGTCACGATCGCGCTCGGTGATGCCGCCGAACTCGCTCACCTCCCCCAGCATCGCCATGTCTATGACGGCGTCGTGAGCCGGGCGTTCGGTCAGCCGGCCGCGGTCGCAGAGTGCAGTGCCGGCCTGCTGCGTGCGGGCGGCAGGCTTGTGGTCAGCGAGCCGCCCAGATGTGGTGAGGCGCGCTGGCCAAACGATGCTCTCGCTCAGCTCGGGATGCGATTCGTGCGGAGAACCGCAGGCGCGCCGACGTTCGCGGAGCTGGAGTGCCTGACGACCACCGATCCGGCCTACCCCCGAACCTGGAAGCAGATCCGGAAGCGACCGCTTTTCTGATCGATCGGGCGGACTACGCCTCGTCGCTCGGACTGGGAGCGTCGCTCGGGCTTGACGGTACCAGCACAACGCGCCGGCGGGGTTCGTCGCCCACCGAGATCGTGTCGACGCCGGCGATCTCGTTGACAGTGTCGTGCACAACCTTGCGGTCAGCTGCATTCATCGGCTCGAGTCCGCGTTCCGTTCCGCGTTCCACCACGGCGCCAGCGAGCTCGCGTACGTACGCCTCAAGCGCCTCGCGGCGGCGCTGCCGGTAGCCGCCCACATCAACCCGTACTCGCGCGCGGCGCACACCTGGCAGCCTGCGCTGCAGCATGGTCTTCGCGACCTCCTGGAGTGCAACGACATGACGGCCGCGCGGCCCGATCAGCAACCCCAGCGCCTCGTTCTCACCCTCGAGATTGATCTCGAAGCTGTCATCGTCTGCTGCGACTGGCAGCGCCTGCGCCTCGATACCGAACGCATGTACCAAGCCATCCAAGAACTCCTGCACCATGACTTGCTGTTCGGCTGTCGTCGTCTCTTCTGTCATCTTCATCACCTCTGGTCGGGCACGCATGCGTTGGGTCTGCTGCGCGCCGGGGGGCATCAGTCCACGGATGCTGCTCGTGGATTGCTCGCACGACGTGGCCAGCGGTCAGCCTACGGGTCTGCCGCCGCGGAACCCATGAGATTCGTGACACCCATTGCGACCGACCGAGAAGCTCAGAGTCGGGACGACTCGCAATGACGCTCGCCGGGGTAGAACTGTGCGCAGTACTCCCGGTACTTCATGATCTCGCCATCAGTGCGAACGACTCGGGGGCGTGGCACGTAGTGCTTGCGACTCCAGATGACGACATCCTGTTGAACGTCCCGGATCTGCAGGTCCGCAATGAACTTGTTCACGATCGGCGCTCGCATCCGTGTCGGCAAGAACTTCAGGCCGGCGATCGGTCGCTTGGGTTTGTGCAGTGCGCGCATCCTCGACACGATGGACAGGTCAATGAGCGTGCCGTCGACTGGTGCCGCCAATACCCACAGCCGGGCATCGATGCCGATGGAGTGCTCCTGGAATTCGACGAATGAGTAACCCAGCCCGATGACGTGAGCGATAGCCGACACGTCCATGGTCAGCTTGCCGAACTTGGCAATCTTCCGGGTCGTCGAGAAACCGAACCGGCTCTCAAGTCGTGGTCCGTCGATCAACACCGGCGTTTCGTTGGTGACATTGTGGTAGCCGTGGATATAGCTCAGGTGCGCAATGTCCACCGAATTCTCGCTGGTTTCCTGCGGATGGCCGGCGAAGCGAATGGTCCGGATCTGCAAGTCAGTCCAGTCGTCGCCGGATCGAGGAACGTCGGGCAACTGCCACTGCGAGGGTCGCCCACCGAGGCCCCACCAACCGAAGATGAGACCTTCGACCTCACGGGTTTCGAAAAGGTCCAGCTTCGCGGATCGGGCGGGCGCCCCGGACGGGGTGGCCGCGCACTGCCCGCTCGTGTCGAATTCGAATCCATGAAACGGGCACACGAGTCTCCCGCCCACGACCCTTGCCCCAGCCTCAGGTCCCAGATCGGAGCCCAGATGGGGACATACCGATTTCGCCATGCAGATTTCGCCGGCCGGATCAGACCAGATGACGATCTTCTCGCCCATCCAGGTGCGTTGAATCAATCCCGCCTTCTGGACGGCGTCGCGCGTCGCGATGAAAAACCAGCCTTCCGGAAATGGCGGAAGCGAACTAACGTTTGCTGCCTGCTGGGGTCTGGCCATCCCGCCGCGCTCTCCATCCGAAGCGATTCCGGCAGGCTAGACCGGATGATCGGCGCCTCCGGGAAGTGCCGGTGCTGCACTCCGCACCAGCAACTATCCGTACACTTGAAGTGATCTTCCCGAACGCTGGGCTGACCACCGTGCCCCGTGTGATCAGGAGTGTTACTTGACTATTGCATCGACAGCGTCGACGAAGGTCACCGCTGCGCAGCCGCTCGACCTGACTGAGGAACTCCTCTTGGTGCTGCTCAGCGAAGAGAGCGGGTACTTCCACCAGGTTCCCGGTTGGCACTTGAATTGCGCCATGGCCGGTGCGGCGCTGGCCGAACTCTCGCTGCAGGCGCGCATTGACACCGACATGGAGTCGCTGATCCTGCTGGACCCCACGTCGACCGGCAAGCCGATCTTGGACCTCGCCCTCCAGCAGATCGCGAGCGAGCCCGATCAACACAACGCCCAGTACTGGGTGGAGCGCCTCGCGCCTCGCGCGGAGATGATGCTCGACTTGGCACTGGAGCAACTGGTCAGACTTGGGATCCTCGAGCATCACGACGGCGAATTCTGGAGCTTGACGGCAGCGGCCCGACACAGCGATTTCTTTGCCAGCGAGGAAGACGACTCGGCTGCCCAATTCATCAAGACGCGCATTGGCAGATCGATCTTGCTCGGCGAGATTCCCAGCCCGAGAGATGTCATCATCATCGGTCTCGCCCACACCTGCGATGTTCTGCGCTTCATTTTCGAGCTCGACGACGAAGCGGAGGAGCGGGTCCAGCTCATCTGCCAGATGGACCTGATCGGCAGGGCCATCGCGGACGCCGTCGCGCACAACTTGGTGGCCTCACTCTTCAGAAGCTCTGCGCTGACGAAATCGGTACCCAAGCTGCCGCTCAACAAACTGCTGCTCAATCGTCATTTCCTTCGCGGGAACATCCCGGCTGTCTATGCACAATTGACTGAAGAATTTGGTTCAGTATTCAGGCTCAGCCCCCTGTTCTCCGGGCAGGAGATCACGTTCCTATCAGGCCATCGCGTCAATCGCTGGGTTCATCGGCACGGTCGTATGCACCTCAGGTCGAGCGATTATCTCCGAGGTCTCGAAACTGCGTATCACGCCTCCGGATTGCTGCCTGCGCTGGATGGTACAGATCATTTCCGCATGCGCAAGTCGCTGCGCGCTGGCTACGGCCGCGCGCGGTTCGAACAGCAGCTCGAATCGGTATATCAGCACGCTCGAACGTACGTCAGCAAGTGGAGTGTCGGGGACACATTTGGAGCCGTATCGATGTGTCGCGGCTTCTCCGGTGCTCAGATCACTCCGTTCCTCGCGAGCATCGAGGCAGATGATGTCATCGATGACCTCATCGCCTATAAGTCCCGGGTGCTCATGACCCAAGTCGTCAACGTCTTACCCAACTTCATGCTCCATACGCCACGCATGAAGCGCAAGAAGAAGGTTGTCGACATTCTGTACGAGCGCGTGCTGGAATCTCACACTGCCGCGCAGAGGGCTGGTTGCCCTCGCGATCTCGCCGACGACGTACTCAGCCTGCACACCAGCGATCCGATTTTCGTACCCGAGTCGAATCTCAGCTTTACTTTCTCGGCACCAGTACTCGCTGGGATGTACGCGGGAGATGAGCTCAGCTTCATCTTGCATGCGATGGTCTCTCAACCGCATTTGTACGAGCAGATCCAAGCAGAGGCTGATGCTCTGTTCGGCAACGGAGATCCATCACCAGATGATTTGAGTTCGCCCGCTATCGATGTCACTCGACGTTTCATCATGGAGTGCTTGCGATTGTGGCCCACGGTGCCGATGTCGATTCGGACAGTAATGAACGCATGCGTCGTTGAAGACTACGAATTGCCGGTCGGCTCCAAGGTGTTCATTGCTACGACGGCACCGCACTACATGAGCGAGGTTTTTCCGGATCCGTTCACATTCGACATCGATCGCTACCTGCCTTCACGCGGCGAGCATCGAACGCCAGGGTATGCACCGTTCGGTCTCGGCACCCATAGCTGCCTTGGCTCTCATATGGTGGAGTTGCAGATGCTGCTGAGCCTGTTGATGCTCGCGCACTACTTCACCTTCGAGGTCTCGCCGTCGAACTACAAGCTGAAGATCAGCCCGTTTCCATCAATGTCGCCGAACAAGCGGTTCAAACTCAAAGTCGTGGAGCAGCGGCACTCGTTGACGAGTTGAGCGGTTCTGGGCTATCGACGACCTGAACGGGAACGACGGCGCGGAGATCTGCCGCCACTGTGCTGACCTTGTCCGGAACCCTGCCGGCGGTGAGCACCGCTCTTGCCACCACCGGAGCGTCGGCGGGATCTGCGGCGGTCTCGACGTTGGTCGCCCACTCGCGGCGGCGGCTCGGTCGGACGCACTCGCATGCGAACGCGAGCGGGCTGGCGTCGAAACCCCCAGTGCGAGCGGCCCGGCTCAGCCACGATCTCGATGTCTGCATCCTCGGCGGCGATGGAGAGCGCATCGAGGCCACGATCACGCGCCTCCGCAACGGTGTCGCCGGTCACCACGATCCACTCCACGACGCAGCGCCTAACTCTCCACAACAGTTGCCGGCGCGTTCATCGCTTGCGGCGATTGCGGGTCTTGCCGTCGCCTGAAGTACGACGACTCTGGATGGGCTTCGATTGTGGTTCTGGTTCGGCACGCCCCCGCCGGCGGCCGCGCTCGCGAGTCTGATGCCGGTCCTCATTCCGACTCGAGGAGCCAGCGCTGCGACGTGCTCGCTTGCGCGCATCGACAACTCGTTCTTCCGATGAGCGAGTCCGGCGGATGGTGGGAGACTCAGAAGGTTCCGGTGGCGCAGACGCCGGTGGACCTTCGCCCGACGAATTCTGTGAGCTCTCGCGGCGTTCTGCGCGGCGACGCTCACGCTCTGCGCGGCGCTCCGCGTCAGCGTCAAGCGCCTTGCGTGAGCGCTGATTCGGCACTTGGCGTGGCGGCTCTGGTTCCGGGACCTCCTCGGCCTCGATGAGGTCGTCGGCGGAATCGGCACTCACGAGCGGCTGCGGCGGTTTCATCGTGGCATGAATGAAGGCCTGGGTCAGCATCCGGTACATGCTGGACACGATGAAGTAGGGCACCAGCGCCGCCGGCACGAAGAAGCTGAAGACCGGCAGCATGAACGGCAGGTACTTCATCATGATTTCCATCTGGCGATTCGGCATCGCCGCGTTGCCGCGCCGCCTTGCCATTTGGCGCTGCTGAAGCCACGCCAGCAAGAAGGTGACCGCTATGAGCCCTAAGTACGGCAGTCCGTCGACGAAGTTGGCCTGAACCACGTCCTTCGCCACCTTCGACAGATCCATGCCCAAGGACCGCATCTCGCCGCCAGCCGCGACGATGTCCTCGTACATCCGCGAATCAGTACTCAGATTCCGGGGGAATGGATTGTCGACGGGATTGTCGTCGGGTATGCGCAGGTTCCAGATGACCCGGTAGAGCACGATGAAGATCGGTATCTGCACCAAGTTCGGCAAGCACCCGCCCAGGGGGCTCACCCCGTGAGACTGGTACAGCTTCATCATTTCTTCATTGAGCTTCTGGCGGTCGCTGCCATGCCGCTTGCGCAGCGCCGTCATCTCCGGCTGCAGTGCCTGCATCTTGGTCATCGAGCGAGCGCCCCGCAGGGTCAGCGGGGTGAACAGCAGCATGATCGCCAGGGTCAGCATGCAGATGGCGAAGGTGTAGTCGGGCACCAACGAGTAGAACCACGCCATTACGGCGGCGATGCCGTCGAATATCGGATCAGCCCAGTCGAACATCAGCGCTCCAAGCGTCCCGTCGCCCCAACCGCACGGTGATCTCGACGGAATTGATGACCGGTCTCCGGCACCGGGTCGTAGCCCCAGCCGCCCCAGGGATGGCAGCGGCAGATGCGACGGAGTGCCAGCCAGCCGCCGCGTGCCGCTCCCCATGTGCGCAGGGCGTCCAGCGCATACTGCGAGCACGTCGGATCGAAGCGGCACGAAGGCAGCCGTGAGCGGGGGAGTGCTCGATAGAGCTTGACCGCGGCGATCATCGGCCGAGCGAGCGGCCCCGAAGTCATAGCCGGTTGTTCCCCTGGTTGCTCATGGCTTCCGCGGCCAGCAGCAACCGCATCAGCTCGGCTCGAGCGCGCTGGTAGGTCACCGCCGACGCTGCCGCTCGCGTACCGACGAGGTAGCGGCCAGGCGCCAGGTCGGTTGCGAACTCGCGAAAGACCGCTCTCAAACGACGTCGAACTCGATTGCGCTGCACTGCCGTTCCCCGGTGGCGGCTGAGCGCGAACGCCACGCGCGGCCTTCCCAGATGGCGGTCGGCCGCGAACGTCATCCACAGCAGCTCGCTGTCGAATCGACGACCGCGGCGCAGTGCTGCGAAGTCGGCCCTGCTGCGGCACGAATCGATCAGGCGCTCAGCCGTTGCCGACCCTTGCGTCGCCGAGCGTTCACAATCGCCCGGCCCGCACGGGTGGACATGCGATGGCGGAAGCCATGGCGGCGGGCCCGTCTGCGGTTATGGGGTTGATACGTGCGCTTCACGCTGCAGCCTCCTGGAGGTTCAGGCCGCGGGCAGGTCCGCGAGATGCGGTGCCGCGGCCGGAGCGTGCCCGGGTGTCGACCCGAGAGCATGGACAGCCTACGGGTGCCGATCCCTTCCGATGCGCGCAGAGGCGAGCTCGCAGGCGAGGCTGCGCACGGGCGGCGCGCGCGCGAAGACGCGCGCCGCCCGTGCACAGAGCCGTACCGCAGGTGCCTGATTCCGACCACGACGCTCGTCGCCAAGACAGCAGATTTCCCTGTCATCCGCGTGTTTTGCGGGCGTTATGAGTCTGTCGCTGAACTGTTGCGTCCCCGTCAACTCCTGCACCGCGCAGGCACGCAAAGACGCGCTTGCAGCAGCGACAGCGCAGCCATAGGTTCCGACCACCGGGTACCGCTTGGTGGCTCGCAGGCGAACGACAGGTTCCGCGGGCGCACGACGGACAGAGGCGAACGAGGTTGTTGTGGTGAGTTCTCCGCAGGCAGGTGCCGCAGCACACGAACCTGAGGATCATCACCACACCTCCCCATCGCCAGAATCCCAATCGCCGGCGTTGGCCCAGGTGACTCCAGACATGGCGCGTCGACTGCCCGAGGGCGCCCGCGCGAACACCGATGAGCTGTGGTCGCAGTGCCGTGACATCCTGCGGGCCACGGTGTCCGACGCGCTCTGGCTGGGCTACTTCCGTCACCTGCAGGCACTGCACATCGACGGCGAGCTGGCCGTATTGATCGCACCAAGCAACATGATCCGCGATCGCATCCAGCGTCGGTACATCCCGATGCTCCACGCCGCCTTCGAGCAACTGCCTGTTCGCCCTCAAACCTACGAGATCGAAACCCGACCTGAGCTGGGCGATCTGGACAGCGCCAACGGCGCAGATGCAGATCCGCACGACGTGGATGCAACGTCCGACGGTGACGCTTCGAGCCCGGGCGATGACGAGGCTTGGCACCCCGCGACCGGTTCCGCCAACGCGCCGGCCCCTGCCGACAGTGCATTCACAGCGGCACCGGCGTCCGATGCCAGCGCAACGCAGCGCCGAGTGCCGGGCGTCGACATCACCAATCCCCGCTACACCTTCGAGAGCTTTGTCACCGGCAGCAGCAACCGGTTTGCACAGGCCGCAGCGCTCGCGGTCGCCGAGACCCCCGGCATTGCCTACAACCCCCTGTTCATTCACGGCGGCACCGGCCTCGGCAAGACCCATCTGCTGCAGGCCATCGTGAACTTCCTCGGTGCCACCCTGCCCGAGCATCGTGTCCGGTACGTCTCTACGGAGACCTTCCTCTCCGAGTTCATCGAAGCGATCCGCACCAACACGACGCCGGCGTTCAAGCGGCGCTATCGCGAGCTCGACGTGCTGCTGCTCGACGACATCCAGTTCATGGAGGGCAAGGAAGGCCTGCAGGAGGAGCTGTTCCACACGTTCAACTCGCTGCATGTCGCCGGCCGCCAGATCGTGATCTCATCTGACCGCCCACCACGCAGCATCTCCACGCTGTCGGATCGGCTGCGCAGCCGCTTCGAATGGGGCCTCATCACCGATATCCAGCCGCCTGATCTCGAAACCCGCGTGGCCATCCTGCGGAAGAAGACCGAGCACGGCCATGTGCCCGATGAAGTGCTGGAACACATCGCGCACCTCATCACCAACAACATCCGCGAGCTCGAGGGCGCACTGGTGCGCGTCACCGCGTATGCCAGCCTCACCCGGAGTCATGTCACGTTGGAGATGGCACAGCAGATTCTCAGCGATGTTCGTGAACCGCAGGAGGCACCCATCACGACCGACCGGATTCTGAACATGACTGCGGACATGTTCGGCTACGACGTGAGCGAGCTCACCAGCCAGCGCCGGCAGCAAGGCTTGGTCAACGCCCGCCAGATCAGCATGTACGTGATGCGGGAACTCACTGATCTGAGCTACCCAGCGATTGCCAGCGTCTTCGGCGGGCGCGACCACACGACCGTCATGCATGCCGTCAAGAAGATCAACAGCCTGCTGCCCGCTGAGCGCAAGGTGTACGACCAGGTTGCCCAGCTGATAGCACGCGTCCGGGCTGCTTGACGCTGATCCGCCGAGTGCTGTCCCTTGTACGGCTGGTGACTGGATCTATGGTGTCTCCACACGCTGTGGACAATGAGTGGAAAAGCTCTCGACAGACCTCGGGAAAAGTCGCGCTTTTCCACGCTCATACCGACTACGCAGAAAAGGGAAGGTGAAGCTGTGGACGCGCAGGCAAGACTGTTGACAGGCTGCGTTGCGCTGATCTGCGACAACGGTCAGTCATCCACAATTCACAGCCCCTACTACCACTACCGAATAAGTCTCAACCTTCTCATGGAGGATGGCCTGTCTTATCGGTCTTGGACGGCCAAGGAGAACTGCCCGTGAAACTGCGCATTGAACGAGATGCACTCGTCGACCAGCTGACGTTGGCGAGTCGAGGCGTCAATGTGCGCGGAGGCGGCTTGTTCGTGCTGACCGGGCTGCACCTGCGCGCCGACAGCGAGGGGCTCACGGTCACGGGCACCGATCTCGATCTCACTGTGCGTACGCATCTGCGCACGCCAGTGGAAACTGAGGGTGAGACCGTGGTGCCGGCGCGGCTGCTGACTGACATTGCCCGAGCGTTGCCGCCGGGCGAAGTGGACCTTCAGATTGATGACGACGAGGTGCAGATCACCAGCGCACGAGCGCAATTCTCCGTACGGACGCTGCCGACCGCCGATTTCCCCACCTTGCCGCAGCCGACCGGGGATGATGTCACCGTGCCGGCCGGCGACTTGGCACAGGCCTTTCGCCAAGTGGTCCGCGCAGCAAGCTCTGACGATGCTCGGCCGATCCTGACCGGAGTCCTCATGGCGGCGCGCGGCGACGGCTTGCGGCTGGTGGCCACCGACTCGTACCGACTTGCCCTACGGGACCTGCCCGAGGCGCAGGTGCTCGGCCCGGGGCAGCAAGTGCTCGTGCCGTCTCGGGCCCTTGACGAGCTTGGCCGGATCCTCGATGCCAGCAAAGACGTGACCATGCGGCTCGGCGAGCGGGAAGTCGCATTCGAAGTCAGCGACGATGTCCAGTCGGCTCAGGTGACCTGCCGTCTCATCGCGGGAGACTTCCCCAGCTATGAGCCGCTGATTCCTGATTCTCATGACAATCGGCTGGAGGTGGACCGTGCCGCGTTGCTTGACGGAGCACGCCGGCTCCGCTTGCTGGCCCGCGACACCAACGCGCCGCTGCGGATGGAATTGCGTCCTGACAGCATCGAGCTGACGGTCATCAGCCAAGACGTCGGCAGCGCGAGCGAGGAAGTCGACGCTACCTATGAGGGGGAGCAGACTACGGTCGCCTTCAATCCCGACTACCTCATCGAGGGACTCGACGCGGCCGGCGGCGACACTGTCGAGCTGGTGCGCCTCGATGCACTGAAGCCCGCTGTGCTGCGGACGCCCGGACAGGGAGAATTCCTGTATCTGCTGATGCCCGTTCGGGTGTCGTGATCATTGCTTGGCTGAGCATCGAGAACTTCCGGAATCACCGGTCCACGAGACTGTCGCTTGATGCAGAGCGCACGCTCGTAGTCGGGCCCAACGGGCACGGCAAGACCAACCTGCTGGAAGCCGTCGCGTTGCTGGATGGCTCGGGTTCGTTCCGCGGGGCGAGCGTGGAGACACTGGTGCGCAGTGGCTGCGACCGGGCCTTCGTGCGTGCCGAGATCCGGCGAGCGCGCCGGACGCACCTGGTGGAGATGGAGATCGCGGCCGGCAGATCCCGGGCGCAGGTGAACGGCCAGCGAGTCCGGTCTCTGCGCGATCTCGCTGAGGTGGTCAGCACCGTGGTGTTCTGCCCGGCCGACCTGTCGATCGCGGCGGGTGGGCCGTCGGTGCGTCGCGAGCTGCTCGACAACGTGCTGACCAACACTGGCCGTGAGTACCGGGCAATGCGGCTCGATTTCGAGCGAGTGCTGCGACAGCGCAACAACCTTCTGAAACAGGCCGGTCACCGCCCCGACGACGAGGCTCTCGCGACGCTCGATGTCTGGGACACGCAGCTGGCGGAGATCGGCGAAGCCATCGCACAGCAGCGCGACGCCCTGTGCATGGCGCTGGTGTCTCCGGCTCAAGGCGCGTATTGCCAGCTCGCCGGATGCGATGCGAGTCTGAGCCTGTCCTATGCCGCCGAGTGGCGTGAGAACGGCCTTGCGATCGCACTGGCGCAGGCACGGCCGGACGACCTGCGACGCGGTACCACCACCATGGGCCCGCACCGGGACGACATGGTGATCTGCCTGGACGGCCTGCCGGCGCGCACTCATGCGTCACAAGGGGAACAGCGCAGCATTGCCTTGGCGCTGCGACTGGCCCAGCACCGGTACACGGCGCAGACCATCGGGATCGAGCCGATGGTGCTGCTCGACGATGTGTTCTCTGAACTCGACGAAGGCCGGGCCCAACGTCTGGTGGGCTGTCTGCCCACCGCGCAGACCGTGATCACCTCGGCTACCGGTCACGTGCCACCCGGCATCGAAGCCCACAGCCAAGTTCACATCCACGACGGCGAGGTGGTCTCGAGATGACCAGACGCCGCCGCGCATCAGGTGGCCGCGAGCCGCGGTCGATCGGCGACTCGCTCAAGGCAGTCACTGCGGGCTTCGGTTCGCGGGGCCGTGCGATCGACCTCAACGAGCGCTGGGCTGAGGCCGTCGGCGGGGCCATCGCGGCCCACGCGCAGCCCGAGAGGCTCGAGGCCGGCCGGCTGACAGTCGTCGTGGATGATCCTGCCTGGGCCACCGAATTGCGCTACCACTCCAGCCGGATTCTGGCCGCGCTGAGCGCCGATTCGGGTGCGGTCACCATCTCTGAGTTGCACCTCCGCGTCCATCCTGACGCTGGACACAAAAAACGTCTCTGACCTGCGGTTTTGCTGGTACCGAAACGGCTGCTGCTACACCGAGAATCGGTCGCCGTCCGGTAGACTGGCTGCACTGTGACTGACACGACTCTGGCACCCCCGTCGGCAGGCACTGGCGACGGCATGGTGGGCACAGTCGGCGCTGGCACCCCCGTCGCCGGGGACTACAACGCCGATGCAATCACGGTGCTCGAGGGTCTCGAGCCGGTCCGTGAACGTCCCGGGATGTTCATCGGTTCGACCGGCCCTGGCGGCCTGCACCACCTCGTCTACGAGGTGGTGGACAATGCCGTCGACGAGGCAATGGCAGGGCACTGCAGCTCCATCGAAGTCGCCTTGCGGGCAGACGGTAGGTGCAGCGTCACCGACGACGGCCGCGGCATCCCCGTCGAGGCCCATCCGCAGTACCCCGACAAGTCGGCCGCCGAAGTTGTCCTGACCGTGCTGCATGCCGGCGGCAAGTTCGGCGGCGCCGGGTACAAGGTGTCCGGCGGGCTGCATGGTGTCGGTGTGTCCGTAGTGAACGCTCTGTCGTCCGAACTCGAGGCCGTCATCGACCGGGACGGGCGGCGCTGGAAGCTGCAGTTCTGCGACGGCGGCGAACCGGTCGGCGAACTGACCGACACCGGCCCGTCGCCCGAGGGCAGCACCGGCACCACCATTGTGTTCAAGCCCGATCCGACGGTGTTCGATCACGTCGAGTTCCGGGCCCAGACCCTGACCGAGCGGCTGCAGATGATGGCGTTTCTCAACGCCGGCCTGCGCATCGGCTTCACCGACGAGCGGCGGCCTGAGCCGGTCCGCCACGAGTTCTGTTACCCAGGTGGCATCCGCGATTTTGTCCGGCATCTCAACGAATCGTCCGAAGCGCTGTTCGACGAGGTTGGATTCCTCTCGGCAGCCGAGGACGGCGACGAGGTGGAGATCGCCTTCCAGTGGAACACCGGCTTCAACACCGACGGCATCCACAGCTTCGCCAACGGCATCAACACGGTCGAGGGCGGCATGCATGCCGAGGGATTCCGCTCGGCACTGACGTCCGCGATGAACAACTACGCCCGTGATCGCAAGATGCTGCGCCCCGACGACGACAATCTCCAGGGCGATGACATTCGCGAGGGCCTCACCGCGGTGGTGAGCGTCCGCTTGGAAGCACCCCAGTTCGAAGGTCAGACCAAGGCAAAGCTGGGCAACACCGCTATGCGCAGCCTCGTTCAGAAGGCCGCCTACAGCGGGCTCAGCGAATGGCTCGAAGAACATCCGACCGAGGCCAAGCTGGTCACCGGCAAGGCCATCGACGCTCGCCGGGCACGCATCGCCGCGCAGAAGGCGCGCAATACGGTGCGCAAGTCTGCCCTGGGGGGCGCTGGCCTGCCCGGCAAGCTCACCGACTGCTCCTCAGGCGACCCTGAAGAGGCCGAGCTGTACATCGTGGAAGGCGACTCGGCCGGCGGATCGGCCAAGGAGGCGCGCGACCCCGCGACTATGGCGATCTTGCCTATCCGGGGAAAGATCCTCAACGTTCAGCGAAGCCGTCCCGAGCGCATCTTTGACAACAACGAGATCAGCGCGCTGATCTCAGCGATCGGTGCCGGCGTCGATGGCGCGACCGGCGAGAACGGATTCGACGACGCCAAGATCCGCTACCACAAGGTGATCTTGCTGTGCGATGCCGATGTCGACGGCAGCCATATCCGGACGCTGCTGCTGACGTTCTTCTTTCATCGGATGCGCAAGCTGCTCTCGGGCGGTTATGTCTACATCGCCCAGCCGCCGCTGTACTCCACCAAAGTCGGCACTGAGACGGTGTATCTCAAGGACGACCGGGCCAAGGACGCGTTCCTGTCAGGCCGGCCCAACCACCGCAACGAGTTCCAACGCCTCAAGGGTCTCGGCGAGATGGATGCTGCCGAGCTCTGGGAGACCACCATGGATCCGGCTCGACGGACCTTGCTGCGCGTCTCGCTCGAAGAGGCGGTCACAGCTGACCGCATCTTCAGCGTCCTCATGGGTGACGACGTGGAGGCCCGCCGGGGCTTCATCCAGGACAACGCCAGCGACGTTCGCTTCCTCGACGTCTGATCGTGGCAGGCAGACGGATCCGGCTGGAAGCGCCATGAGCGACGGCGAACCCGAACCCGACACCGGCCCTGGCTCGCCTGACGAGAGCGGCGCCAGCGATGCCTCGCTTGCAGGCGACGCCATTGGCGTAGTGGATGTCGAGATCCAGACTGAGATGGAGCAGTCCTTCCTCGATTACGCCATGTCGGTCATCACCTCGCGGGCGCTGCCCGACGCGCGTGACGGCTTGAAGCCGGTGCACCGCCGGATCTTGTGGTCGATGTTCGACACCGGCCTGCGCCCGGACCGTCCTCACAAGAAATGCGCCACGGTGGTCGGCGATGTGATCGCCAACTACCACCCTCACGGCGACGGATCCATCTACGACGCGCTCGTGCGGATGGGCCAGTCGTTCAGCTTGGCCAACACCTTGATCGATCCGCATGGCAACTTCGGCTCGCCGTCGGACCCGCCGGCTGCCTACCGCTATACCGAGTGCCGCCTGACCGACCTGGCCATGACGATGGCCGAGAGCATCGATGAGCAGACGGTCGACTTCGCTGCGAACTTCGACGGCTCCCGCACCGAACCGATGGTGATGCCGTCGCGGTTCCCGAACCTGCTCGTCAATGGCAGCCAAGGCATCGCGGTGGGCATGGCCACCAACATCCCCACGCACAACCTCGGCGAGATCATCGACGCCACGATTCACCTCATCGGGAATCCTGACGCCACTGTCGAGGATTTGATGGAGTTCGTGCACGGGCCCGACTTCCCGACCGGAGGGCGGATGCTCGGCCGGGCTGGCGCCCGTGACGCCATGGCAACCGGACGCGGCTCAGTGAAGCTGCGGGCCCGAGCCGAGATCATCGAGACCGGCAAGCGGCCGAGCATCGTGGTCACCGAGATCCCGTACCAGACCTCCATCGAGAACATCGAGCGCAAGATCGCCGATGCGGTGAACCGCAAGGTCATCGAGGGCATCACCACGCTGCGCAACGAGTCTGCACGGGGTGAGATGCGGTTCGTCATCGAGCTGCGACCGTCGGCGCCGGCGAACGTGGTGCTCAACAACCTGTGGAAGCACACGCCGCTGCAGTCCAGCTTTGCGGTGAACATGGTGGCGCTGGTCGACGGGGTGCCCCGCACGCTCAATCTCAGAGATGCCTTGGTCGCGTATGTCGACCACCAGATCGAGGTGGTGACGCGGCGCAGCCAGCACCGACTGGACGAAGCCCGGGCGAGAGCGCACATCGTGGAAGGCCTGCTGCGCGCGCTCGACCTGATCGACGAGATCATCGCCCTGATCCGCGCCAGCGACGACCGCGCCGCGGCACTGGTGCGGCTCTGCGACGAGCCGATGTCGTTCAGCGCGGAGCAGGCCAATCACATTCTCGACATGCAACTCAGCCGCCTGACCCGGCTGGGGCGCACACGGCTGAGCGACGAGCTGGCCGAGCTGACGCAGACGATCGCCGAACTGGAGGCCATCCTGGGCGACGACGGCCGGCTGCGGCAGGTCATCATCGACGAGCTGAGCGCATTGCGTGACGAGCATCAGACGCCGCGTCGCACGGAGATCGTCACCGACCCCGGCGAGATGGACGCCGAAGACCTCATCGAGGACGAGCCATTGGTGGTGACGCTGACACGTGAGGGCTACGTGAAGGCAACGTCGCCCGATATGTTCCGGACGCAGGGGCGGGGCGGCCGGGGCGTACTGGGTGCGCGGCTCAAGGACGACGATGCGGTGGTGCGGGTGCTGCTGACGACGGCACACGCCTGGCTGCTGTGCTTCACCAACCGGGGCCGGGTGCACCGGCTGAAGGCGTACCAAGTGCCGCTCACCAACCGCACGGCCCGCGGTACGGCACTGGTGAACCTGCTGCAGCTCGCGGCCGATGAACGAGTCGAGGCCGTTGTGGAAGCCCGTGAATTCCCCTCGGATCGGTACCTGATGTTCGTGACCCGCAACGGGCTCGCGAAGAAGACACCGCTGAGCGCATACGAGAACATCCGCGCCAACGGTCTGATCGCACTGAGCCTGCGGGACGGCGATGAGCTCGTGCGCGTGCTCGAGACGTCCGGCGACGACGACGTGCTGGTGGTGTCGCGGGCCGGCCAAGCCATGCGGTTCACCGAGGATGACGTGCGATCGATGGGCCGCAACGCGGCCGGCGTTCGCGCCATGCGTTTGCGCGAGGGCGATGTGGTGGCGTCAGCCGATGCGCTGTCAGCCGACGACGATCGGTACTTGCTCGTGGTGACCAGCGCCGGCGCCGCAAAGCGCACGTCCGCTGCGAGATTCCCGCGCAAGAAGCGAGGGGGTCTTGGCGTGATCGCCGTCAAGCTGCCTGAGGCCGAAGCCCATGTGGTGGGAGCTCGTCTGGTTGAGGCAGAAGATGAGGTGCTGTTGGTCTCCTCCAGCGGTGTGCTCATTCGCACGCCCGTCGGGGAGATATCCGAGCAGGATCGCCCCGCGGGCGGCGTGCGAGGAATGGCGCTCGACGACGGCGAGCAGGTCGTGGCGATCGCACTGGTCGAACTGCCGGAGATTCCCGACGCCGACCATGACCCCGAAGCGGAGGTTGGTGCTGCCGGCGAAGTTGACGGTGGACCTCGAGAAGGGGATTATGTAGGAAAGTTGCGTAGGCGGCGGTAACCTCCAACGCGTGAAATGGGAACTGTCAGCCACTAGGCGCGCTTTCAAACTCGCCGTCGATCTGCTCGACGACGACCAAGCCGAACGTCTTGAAGCGAGCTTGCTGCAAGAGACGATGACAGCGCTACAGGTCGCGCCGGGAGACTCACCCGAGTTGGGCAAGACGTTGCAACGCTGCGCGCTCATGGTCCGGCATCGCCACGATTTCCGAGAGCCGCGCCCAGCCGCCGAGAATGACTGGCACCCATTCTGCTTGAACTGCGAAACGTTTGTCTCTGCCAGCGACGGCATCTGCCCCGTCTGCGGCGACGGGTTCTTCGTGGACATCAAACCGATCTGAACCGTCGTTCACGGTCGGAATGGTAGCCGAACGAACGCGCGCCTAGCGTGCGCGCCTAACGTCCCCACGCGTGAACGACAACATCGAGTTCGGCGGGGTTTCCCTAGCCGAGTTCGCTATGACCACGCTGCGGCGAATGCTCATCACTCAAGCAGTGCTGCAACAAGTCGCGAAAACGATCCCGCCCGATCTCGTCCGCGAAATCGTCCGCGAGGTTGCGCAGGACATCCAAGAAGCTCTCGGCAGCGATCTCACGGGGTTGGGGTTCACTCCCGGCAACATTCGCAGCGAACTGGACCGGATCGCGCTGCTGATGCTTGACAAATCCGAAGAAGCGCAACAGTGACCGCATGGCAGCCACGGTAGCGGAACGAACGCGCGCCTAACGTGCGCGGGCGCGTGGGGTCTTGCGCAGCAACGCCCTAGCTACCTGCTCAGGTGTCGCGTCAGGATCAATCTGCCGCACCGGAGGCGGCAACCACGGATGCTTCGTGCGCCGCTTGTCACGCTTCTTGGTCATGCTGACAGCTCCAGCTTCGTGCGCAGATATTCCATGCCACGATCCCCTTTCACGCTGTTGCAATGGCCGCACAGCAGTTGCAGATTCCCGATGTGATCGGTGCCGCCCTTCGAACGGGCGATGATGTGATCCACCGTGAGGTTCTGGGGGAGGAAGTGCTCACGGCATCCCGCGCAATGTCCGCCTTGCGCGCCGTACAGGGCTTCGCGGTTCTCGCGGCAGTTGTGGGCGGGCAGCTTCCCGAGGTCGGTGCGCTGCGGTATGTCGGTGCGGGCGATGATGTCGCGGAACATTCCCTGTCGCCCTTCGATGCGCTGCACGACAAGCTGCGCTGCCTTCGGTGACAAGTCGATGCCGACCCACTTGCGGCCGAGGTCTTCGGCGGCGACCATCGCGGTCGCGCAGCCGCAGAACGGATCGAACACAACGCCGCGGGGGGGGGGTAGCGGCTTTGATGATGCGCGACAGCAGCTTGAGCGGCTTCTGCGTCGGATAGCCGACCCGCTCGGAGGCGATGCGGCCAACGGGCGAGAAGTCAGTCCACCACGTCTCAGGCACCTTGCCCCTGGCGAGATACTCGGCCCGTGCCTCAGGAGTGAGCGCTTCGGCTATCGCCGCGCCCTGCTTGTTCGTGTTCAGTTGCTTGTGCGGGACTCGCACGTCGTCGCGGTTGAACGTCCATTCGTCGCCTTTGGCGAACCAGAAGATCGTGTCGTGCTTGCGGTTGAACTGGCGCATCTTCGGGCTGCCGGGGCCGGTGTAGCACCAGACGATCTCATTGCGGCACCGGCCGCGGCCGAAGATCGCGTCCAAGAGCAGCTTGAGGTAGTGGCTCATGGTGGGATCGCAGTGCAGGAACAGCGACCCAGCCGCGCCGAGCACACGATGGGCTTCGAGCAGCCGCGCAGCCATATAGGCGAGGTAGGACTTGTCGCTGTCCGTCATTGCCGCCAGCAGCACCCGATGCAGAGCGGGGTGCTTGTCCTCTATGAGGTTGATCCACTCGGCGTCCACGTCTCGCAGCGTCCACGTATCCGAGAACTCAGCACCGGCGGCCTGCGAACCGATAGGCGCGGCGTAGTCACGCTTCGAGTTGAACGGCGGATCGAGGTAGATCAGATCGACGGTGCCCGAGTTCATGCCGCGCATGATGTGCAGGTTGTCGCCGGTGAACACGGTCTTGTTCGCCCAGTTCGGGGCTACCACGGCTCGCCGTCCGGCACGCTCACAGTGCCAGCGGGGAAGCTGGCTACGAGGTCCACATAGCGGATGCGCTGCCCGATCAAACCGCGGGCCACCATCCCCATCTGATCCACAGTGTCGAGTTCGCGCAGGTTGTGACGGCCCGCGAACTCGTCGATATAGCGCTGCAAATGCTTCGCGGAGAAGTGGTGATAGACGCCTTGGTAGCCGCGCTTCAGCATCGCCCAGAAGCTCTCGATGCCGTTCGTGTGGGCTTGCCCGCGTACGAACTCCCCGACCGAATGGGCGACCGTCTCATGCTCCCGAGCCATCCCGCGGTAGGCCGGTTCGCCGTCCGTGTAGACCGTCGCTGTCTCGGCAGTGTGATCTTCGACGAACGGGCGCAACGTGGCAGCGTTCACGCTGTCAATCACTACAGCGGCGACGCGGTTGCTGTCGCGATCCTTCACCCCGACAACCGCCGTCTTATCGACGCCGCCCCTGCCGCTGATCCGACGCTCGCGGTCCACCGCGTGCATGTTCTTCGCTTTGCCGCCCACGAACGTCTCATCGGCCTCTACGGGGCCGCTGAACTGCTCAGCACGGTCGGGAGCGAACGCCGTGCGGATGCGGTGCAGCATGAACCACGCCGTCTTCTGAGTCACCTTCAGGTCACGATGCAGCTTCATGCTCGACACGCCTTTCAGCGATGACAGTTCGAGATAGATCGCGATGGCCCACTTGCGCAGCGGCACCTTCGACGACGCCAACGCGGTGCCGGTCTTGACGGAGAAGTACTGCTTGCAGTCACGGCACCGGTACGGCATCGACTTGTGAGTGACCTCGGAGGTCTGCTTGGAGCCGCAGTGCCCGCACACGCGACCGTTCGGCCATATCTCGGCTTCCAGCCACACACGTGCAGCCGCTTCGTCGGGGAACATCTCGAACAGTTCGATCAGCGAGATTCCCTGCCGGTAGTGCTTGCCGGGTGCCTTAGCGGGGTTGACAGCGGTTGTGCTCATGCCGTCATTATATCGAACGGTAGACCGCTACGCAACTTTCCTACATAATCCCCCTCGAGAAAGTCCTTTGGGCGAGACAAGTACCGCGACGTAGTTTCAGCGACGGCTTGGGACATGACAGAGCCCCGGCTTCCGAAGAGGCCGAGGCTCTGCCGAGTTTCTGTGGGGCCGCTGGCAGGTGCCAGGGCGTCCGGGCTTGTCATCCTACGTCGAGGGTTCGAGTCCCTCCGGCTCCACAACCGCAAGTTATCACCTTGCATCGCGCGAAAATCCTTCGGGTTTGGAGGGCTCGGCGTCATAGTTTCGGCTGATGCCGATGTGTGCGGGGCGAACGATCTGGGCTCGGACCCAGCGCGGGCAGGCAGCCCTGCCGGTGGCGTTGCTGGCGCTGGCGTTGATCGTGGGCTTGGGCCTCGTGGCTCGGTGGGGTCAGGCCGCAGTGGCGAGTTCACGCGCGCAAGCTGCCGCCGACTCGGCTGCGCTCGCGACGCTGGCATCCGCTGACGTCGAAGCGATCCGGCACGGCGTGCTGCCCGACGATGCCGCCGCACGCAACGCTGTCAGCGATGCCGGTGGGACGCTGGTGGGCTTCGAGGTGCGCGTCGACGATGCAGCGGCACACGTCGAGGTGATCGTGGAACTCGACGGCCAGCGGGCCTCGGCTGCTGCTGCGGCACCGTTGTCGCTGGTCGATGCCGGAGCTTGAGCCAAGCAGCGAAGCCATGGCTCGATGTCTTGGGCATCTTCGCGGCAACCGGGGGTCCTGCGGGCTGACTCCTACACTGCGGAGCGTGGCCGATGCGACATCGGGCGGGGAGCCGCCGTCGCCGGAGCCGGGCGGGCCGACTCCTACCGACGAACTCTTCGCCGAGGCGCTGGGCATTACCCCAGCGAGCAGCACCCGTCGGCGCCGTGACCGCACGCCGGCCGCACAGAACCCGTCGCCCGGGGCATCCATGCCGCCCCCCATACCCCCGTCGCAGCATCAGGCTCCGCCGCCGGGGCAGATGGTGCCGCCCCATGCGGCGTCGGGCCAGGCTCCGGCGCCTCCTGGCGCGGTCGGCCAGCCAGCGATGGCCCCACCCCCCTCGACCTTGGCACCTTCCGAGGAAGCCCCAGCGGTGCGCTGGGCGTGGTTGAGCCAGCGTCGGGCCCGGGTACGGCGAACTCACCGGATCCTGCGTCACATCGATCCCTGGTCGGTGTTCAAAGTGTCGGTGCTGCTGTACGCCTGCCTGTATGTCGCGGTGCTGGCGGCGGGCGTGCTGCTGTGGAACGCGGCTCAGCGCTCAGGTCTCGTCGACAAGGTGGAATCGTTCATCACCGAAGTCGGCTCCTATGAGAGCTGGACCATCGATGGCATGGTGATCTTCGGGCGTGCCCGGATCATCGGTCTCATCGTCGCCACAGTCGGCGTGGCCTTCAACGTGGTGATGGCGATCATGTTCAACCTGATCAGCGATCTGACCGGGGGCGTCCGGGTCACGGTGCTCGAAGACGAGCGCCGCCCGCCCGCCCGCTAGTCCTGCGTCGACATGCGCTGATGTCACATCAGCCGCCTCCGCAGCGGGCGCACACATTGACGACTGGGCTGTAGTGTGTGCGGCTCCGCGGGGCTATAGCTCAGTCGGTTAGAGCGCACCCCTGATAAGGGTGAGGTCGTTGGTTCGATTCCATCTAGCCCCACAAGCACGCTGCATGCTTCCAGCGGCCAAGCCCGGGACCCGAGCGGCCCGTGAGCCCGTATTGCGTGAGGACGGGGAACAAGATCGGGAAGCTCAGTGAGCTTTCTTCGCCGAGCGTTGCTCGCCGTCGTCGTGGGTGGGCTGGTCACGGTCGTTCTGCGGCTGCGTTCGTCGCAGGACATCCCTCGCCGTGAAGGCAGTTGGCGTGAGCTGGCCGGACCTGACCTGCGGTGATCGCTGAACACATGAGTCCGATCTCGTGAGCACCGTCGCGGTCATCGGTGCAGGCGCGGTGGGGCAGCGAATCGCCCGACAGCTGGCCTCACGGCCCGACGTCGATCGTCTCGTGCTCGGATCGCGCCACACTGCTCGCCTGCGCGGCCTCGCTGCCCAGCTGCTCGATGTCGACGTGGAGGTGCTCGAACCCGGCGCTTTGCCTGAAGCGGACGTGGTGGTGCTCAGCCTGCCGAGCGGCGGCCACGCCGCGCTGGCCACTAAGGCCCTCGAGCGTCACTCACACGTGGTGTCGCTGTCGGGTGCTGTGACCGACGTCGAACAATTGCTCGAAATGAACAAGCGAGCCATGAACGCCAAGCGGTCCGTCGTGGTCGGTGCGGGTTTCTCGCCGGGGTACAGCTGCCTCTTGGCGCGCCACGGCGCGGCTCGATTCGATGTGGTCACCGAGGTGCACATCGCCCGGGTCGGCACCGGAGGTCCGGCATGCCAGCGCCAGCTGCACCGTGCCAGAACCGGCACCTCGGTGGATTGGCGCGATGGGCAATGGCGCCGCCGGCGCGGCGGATCGGGCCGGGAGCTCGTGTGGTTCCCTGACCCGCTCGGCGCCCACGACTGTTACCGGGCGGCACTGGCGGATGCGCTGTTGCTGGTGCCGGCGTTCAGTGATGTCGAACGGGTGACCGCCCGGGTGGCGGGCACGCGGCGCGATCGCCTCACGGCCATGCTGCCGATGCTGCGGCCGCCCCACCCCGAAGGCGGGCCGGGCGGGGTGCGAGTGGAGCTGCGCGGCGTGCGAGACGGCCGCCATTGCACCGATGTGCTCGGCGTGATCGACCATCCGAGCGCGGCTGCTGCCGCGGTGGCAGCGACCGCTGCCGGCTGGGCGCTAGCCGACGAATTGCCCACCGGAGCGTGGGGGCTGGGAATGCTCGACGACCCGTTGCCGTGGCTTGCCGAGCTGGCCGAGCGAGGCGTCCGCGCCGCCGCCTACGAGGGCGCGCGCCTGTAGCGCTGGGAGCGGAGGCGCTTGCCGCCTCCGCTGCAGGCACTCGGTCAGAAGCGCACGTCCCGCTGCCATTCGTGGAGCAGGTCTGTTCGGCCGAACGTCTCGAGCTGTTCGGGGCCGATGCGGCCCCACACGAACAGCAGGAGGTCCTGCGCCGGGCCTCGTGCGGCTACGTCGGACTTTGCATGCGCACGCTCGACCTGCATCCCGTCGGGTGTGCGGGTGACGACCCACTCTCCGTGCGCATCGGTGGCGTGCAGGTGCACGGTCTCGCCGTTGCCGGCGAACGCGTCGGGTCGTCTCAGGCGCACGTAGACGTCGAAGAGCTCGTCGACACCGTCGACCGCGAGGTCGGGTGCTATCGGCGCCGGCGTGATGCCCAGGGCAGCTTCGGCGTCCCACCGGTGCATCGTGCATTCGTGTGCCATGCGTCGCCACCAGAAGCTCATGGACTGTTGTTCGGGGTCCCACGTCCAGGCGGCGGCGTCCGGCGGGCGCCCGGTCATGAGACCGGTGAGTGCATCGAATGCGTCCGCGTGCCACTGCGACACGGAGCCGGGAGGCTTGGCGATGGCGGATGGCTCGACGCGCGCTCCTGCGGTGATGCTGCCGCGCACGAATGTCCAGACCGTGGCGCAGTGCTCGATGAGCGCTTCGAGGGTCCAGTCGCTGCAGCTGGGGACACGTCTGGCCCACATGTCCGGCGAGCATTCGGCATCTGCGGCGATTTCGTTGAGTCGCGCGCCCTCTGCGGCTCGGAACTCTGCGTACCCTGTGGCATCCATGGCGTGTGATCTCCTGCTCCTGCCGGTCGAGCCAATGGCCGCAGCCATGACGTGAGCGGGCTCCTGGCGTCGATTCCCAGCCCGTCGCGGAGCTACATCTCGCTCGGTCCGCTCGACATTCGAGCCTATGGCGTTGCCATCGGCGTGTCGGTGCTGGTGGCACTGTGGATCACCTCCCGCCGCTGGCGTCGGGCCATTGCAGACCGAGACGACGCGTACAGAGCTAGCGCCAACGACTTGGTTGGGACGATCGCGATCTGGGCGGTACCCGCCGGCTTGATCGGTGCCCGGCTGTATCACGTCATCACCGACTTCGATCGGTATCAAGACAATCTCGGCGACGTGCTGAAGATCTGGCAGGGCGGCCTGGGCATCTGGGGCGGCATCTCGGCCGGCGTGCTGGTGGCGGTGTGGATGCTGCGCCGTGGCGGGCACAGCACCGGAGCGATGCTCGACGCGCTGGCGCCCGCGCTCGCGGTGGCCCAGGCCATCGGCCGCTTGGGGAACTGGTTCAACCAGGAGCTGTACGGCCGGCCCACGAACTTGGCGTGGGGGCTCGAGATCGACGAGGTGCATCGGGCCGCCGGCTACGGGCTCGAAGACACTTTTCACCCGACGTTCGCGTACGAAGCCCTGTGGAATCTGTGCCTGGCGGCCACGCTCGTGTGGATCGTCCCCAAGGCGCTCCCGCGCCTGCGCACGGGCTACCTGTTTGCGGTGTATGTGCTCGGCTACACCGTCGGGCGGCTGTGGATCGAGCTGCTGCGCATCGACACGGCCAACGAGCTGTGGGGCGTGCGGATCAACGTGTGGACCAGCATCGTGGTCGGCCTCGCAGCACTGATTGCCGTGCTGGTGGGCCTGCGTCGCGGCCTCGATGCCGCTGAAGGTCGCGTTGAACCCGAGCCTGCTGACGCAGATGCGGAGATCGCTGAGACCGGCTGCTGATCGCCGATCACTCCCGCCAGGCCGTCAGCTGAGCAAGCCGATCAGGGTCTCGCGGGTAGCGGCCTGCTCGTCAAGCGTCCCGAACGCCATGGCGGCGCATGACGTGACGCCGTGATCGGCCAGGGCACCGATACGGTCGCTGACTTCGGCAGCGCTGCCGATGATGGCGATGTCCTCGGGACCGTCGTATCCCTCACGGTCCAGCATCGCCCGGTAGCTCGGCAGGGTGCCGTACACCACGAGATCCTTGGCAGCCCGTTCCCTCGCCGTCGCCACATCATCAGTCACGCAGACCGGAAAGCCCGCCACGACCTGTGGCGCAGGCCGCCCGGCTTCGGTCGCTGCCTCGTTGATCGTCGGAGCGGTGTGGGTGCCGAGCGTCACCGGCCCGGTCATCCACGTGAAGGTGCCGTCGGCCATCCGTCCGGTGAGTCGCAGCATCTGGCTGCCGAGGGCCGCAACGAATACCGGCGGAGCTTCGGCGGGTGGGGGAGTGATCTCGCCGCGCCCGGTCACCGCATCGCCGCCGTGCGACACTCGCCGGTCGGCGAGCAGTGTGGTGAGGATCGTGAGGTAGTCGCGCATGTGGGCAATCGGGCGTTCGAACGAGTAGCCCCACATGCCCTCGACGACCGGCTTGTGTGACGGTCCGATGCCCAGGTCGAGGCGGTTGCCGATGATCGCTTGGACTGTGAGCGCCTGCTGTGCCAGCATCATCGGGTGTCGCGGGTAGGTCGGCACCACGGCAGTCCCCACGCGGATGTCGGGCACATTCTGGGTGGCCACCGCGATGGTGGTCAGCGCATCGTGGCCGAAGATCTGCGGGGTCCAGTAGCGGCCGAAACCTTGCGCTGTGGCATCGCGCAGGCTGGCCTCGAAACGCTCAGGCGTGGTGTCGAATCCGAACAGCTCGATTTGCATGCCCGGAGCGTAACGGCGCGCCGCTTGACGTTCCCGAGGATCAACGGAGAGACACAGATGCCATGGCGCAGGGGCGGCAGGAGACTCTGCGACGTTGCGACCTGTTGGATCGCGGGAGCAGAGGATCCTGCCGCCCCTGCGCCTCTAGGCGAACGTGTCGAAGAGTTCCTCGAGCGCCTTGAGCTGACCACCGCTGGTGCTCGACGGCACCAGGATCGGCGTCTTGCAGCCGGAATCGAACCACGCCTCGACACCGTCGCGGACCTCGCTGGCCGAGCCGTACAGCGTTGCATTCGACAGCCAGTCATCGGTCATCGCCCGGTTCAACGCCTCGGAGTCGCCCGCGGCGATCGCCGTCTCAGCCGCTTCCATCTCGTCGACCCAGCCGGCTTGCTTCCAGTAGTTCCGGTAATTCGGCAGCGACACGTAGCCGGCCAGCGTCTTGCGGTTCCGCGCTGCTCCGGCGGCGCGGTCGTCATCGATGACCGTCGGGATCATGTTCCCCACGAAGAAGTCGTCACGGCTCGCCGCCTCGCCGAGGTGCGCCACGGAGTTCTGGAAGTCGTTGCAGCTCGCATTGGCCCACACCGCTCCTGAGCTGATCTCGGCCGACAGCTCGGCCATGCGCTGGCGCAGCGTGGCCAGCACGATCGGCGGGAGATCGCCGTGCTGTGCCGAAGCGGCCTCCATGGCAGCGATGTACTCGCGGATGTCGGCGAGCGGCTTGCCGGGTGTGAGGCCGAGGCGTTCGTGCACCGGGCCGTGCGTCACGCCGATGCCCAGCCAGAACCGGCCGCCGGAGATCTCGTGGATGAAGGCCGCGGTGGAGGCCATGTCGACCGGGTTGCGGAAGTAGATCGGCTGCACCGAGGTGCCGAAGTGGATCTCGTTGGTGACATGGGCAATCGCCTGGCACAGCGCCACCGGATCGCCCATGGAGGGGCAGTAGATGCCGCTGAAGCCGCGCTGTTCTATCTCCGCGGCGATTTCGAGGGTGCGTTCACGGCGACCGCGCACGGCCGCCAGCGAGATAGCAGGCATGTTCATGCGGGGTTTCCTAGCAGACGTACCCGAGTGCCGCCGTTGGCTTGACGGTGAGGCTCTCAGGGCCGCTTGCGGGCTACGAAGCAGTACAGCGGCGTGTAGATGCCGGTCTTGCCGCCTGCGACGTAGGCGTGAGCGGTGCGATCCAGCAGCTTGGCGATCAGAGAGGTGCCTCTGGGCAGAATCCTCAGCGTTTCAGCGAAGCGTGCCGCCCCGATCGCGAGCCGCCGGCCCAGAGGTGTCCCCCGCGGGGTGTTGCGGCCTGTACCGCTGCGCGCCTCCATCGGCTGATACCACGGGGTTGTGGAGCCGGCTTCTGCGGTTCCGAGGTCCGCACCTTCGATGACTTCGAATCCCGCTGAATCGAGCGCCAGGTTGACCTCTGCGAATGTCGCGATCTGCTTGAGCGCGATCCCGCGCATGAGTTCTCGCTTGATCTGTTGGTGTATTGCATTGTCAGCGTCGAACGTGTCGGTCAGGCACATTTCCTGGCCCCACAGCAGGGCGCCCGGCTTCAGCACGCGCGCGATCTCGGTGAAGGCGCCCACCTTTTCCGGCGCATGGCAGGTCGACTCGATCGCGTACGCCCGGTCATACGTGCCGTCTTCGATGGCACCCATGTCCATGAAGCTGGTCTCCACGTAATCGATCATGTCGCTGAGGCCTGCTTGGGCGGTCAGCTCCCTCGCCCTGGCGAGTTGGACTTCGCTGCTGTTGATGCCCGTGACCGTGACTCCTGCTTCACGCACCACGGTTCGCATCGGCCCGCCGATCCCGCACCCCACATCGATGACCGACATGCCCTCGCGCAAGTCCAGCTTGTCGATCATCAGGCGCTGATGCTTGAGCTGGGAGTCCTGCAAGCTCTCCTGGGGAGTCAGCGGTGCGAAATGGAGCGATTCACTCCAGCCGTAGATCATGAGGTGGCTGCAGATGTCGTAGTACTCCGTCGCTGTCTCGGCGTGGTGGCTCGGGCCGTCGCT
The DNA here is from genome assembly GCA_022827265.1 of Acidimicrobiia bacterium. Classification (GTDB taxonomy): domain Bacteria; phylum Actinomycetota; class Acidimicrobiia; order Acidimicrobiales; family Poriferisodalaceae; genus Poriferisodalis. The sequence continues at coordinate 55,012 of JAJDTF010000146.1, forward strand.
CGGCGCATGCGTCTCGTCGAGCCGCCCATTCAGCTGGTCCACCCGGTGTCGAAGATCCGAGTCGCGGTACGACGCCTTCAGTCCGCGCGCGACCTGCCAGATGCTGCTCACCCGGTGGAGCCTATGAGCCTGAGCCCGGGGCCGAGCGGCCCGTGAGCCCGATCACATGGGACTGGGGAGCCAGAGCGGAACGCCGGAACGCGGCGGCCCACTCCGCGCCCGCCCTACGGCGATCCTGCGTCGACCGTATCGCGCATCGGCAGCATCAACAGGCCGAGCGCCGCCAAGCTGGTGAGTGTTACCAGCGCAATCGCTGGCCCGAATCCGGCAGCGTCGACGATGAAGCCGCAGACTGCCGGACCGGCGAGCGCGCCGACGCCGAGACCCGTGTAGTGGATGCCGATCACGCCGCCCAGGTTCTCCACTCCGTACCAGTCGGCCAGCACCGACGGTGTGGCGGTCACCCACACCGCCCAGCCGACGCCGTGCGCAACGGCACTGGCGATCAGCACTGCGGGGTTCCCGTCGGAAATCCACCAGATCGCCAGAGCTGCGGTCATAGCTGCGAACGCCGCCCGGCACAGCCACATCGGGTCGGCGCGGTGGCCCAGTGCGCCGCAGGCGAGGCGGGCCAGGACGCTCGTCGCGCCCGAGATGCCGATCAGTGCCGCGGCCAATGCCGGCGCGACACCACGGTCGACCGCGTAGTCGTTGTAGAACGCGACCGGCGCGTAGAAGCCCGGCCCGATTGCCACGACTGCTGCAAAGAACAGCAGGAATCGGCGCGAGCGCACCAGCCGGGTGACACGAACGAGGCCTGCCGTGGGCAAGCTCACCCGGTCGCCGCGCGTGGCAGCCCAGCCGATGGCGATGAGGGCCACAGCAGCCAGGACGGCGTAGGTCTGGCGCCAGCCCAGCCTCGAGATCATCACATGACTCGCCAGCGGCATGACCAGCGTCCCGGCTCCCACGCCGGCCAGCAGGAAGCCCATCGCCGCGGGGCGCCGTCGCTCGCTGAAGCTGCGACCGATCAGGCCGATCATCGACGGGTAGCAGAAACCCGTGGCGAGCCCGACCAAAACCCCGAACGCGGCGTAGGTCTGCCACAGCGCATTCGACCAGGCAGTCAGCAGAAGACCCGCCGACATCGCCACCGCTGCGACCCCTACCAGCAGTCGGGCGCCGTAGCGGTCCCCTATGCGACCGCCGATGGCGCCGCCGGCGTAGTAGGTGCAGACGGCGGTCGAGAACAGGGCGGCCACGGGCCCGGTCGTCGTGCCGAGGTCATCCGCGATGGGTGTCAGGAACACCCCGAACGAGAAGAGGATCCCGAAGGTCACGAAGTTGGCGGCAAACGCCGCAGCCGCAATCGACCACGGGGCCGACGCGTCCTCCGGTTCACCCGGAGGTCTCAGATTCGATGTGACGGCCACCAGCCCCAAGCCTGCCTTGCGCCAGCTTGCCCCGCCCGTCCCGCTGACCTTGCCCGGATTCGCGCAGCGCGCTGGCCGGTACCCTCGGTGACCCTCGCTTCTTGGGGCTGTAGCTCAGATGGCAAGAGCACCTGCTTTGCAAGCAGGGGGTCACGGGTTCGAGTCCCGTCAGCTCCACGATGGCTAGCTCGCAGCAGCCGAAGTTGCTCGCAGGCGGCAACCCGCAGATTCCCAAGGGCGACGGCGATTCCCCGGTGCAGGCCTTTGTCGAGGCGATGCCGGGCTGGAAGGGTGACATCGCTCGCCAGCTGGATGAACTGATCGAGCATGTCGTGCCCGACGTTCGCAAGGCGGTGCGGTGGAACTCGCCGTTCTACGGCGTCGAGGGGAGCGGGTGGTTCGCGAGCTGCCATGCATTCACCCGGTATGTCAAGGTGACGTTCCTCAATGGCGCGTTGCTTGTTCCTGAGCCGCCCGGCTCGGGCAAGGATCCCGATTCGCGCTGGGTGGACATTCCCGAGGGCCAGTTCGACGCCGCGAAGATGTCAGTGTGGATTGATCAATCGGCAGCACTCGACGGCTGGCACGGGTTCTGATTGGCGGCGAGCGGCGAGCTCACCGTCGTTGATCAGCACAATTCGAAACCAGCTACTGGGCGCGTGGGTCGGCGGTCGACGACCTGTGCACAGAATGCTCGTGCCTCGTCAATGCGGCCGGCTTTGACATAGGCCGCAAGCAATGTGTTGGTCATCAGGTCGCGCTGGGCCCGGCTGCCGCCGATGCGGACGACCTGGGGGATCAGCGGCTCGAGGACATCGATGACTGTCGACCACTTCTCATCGACGAAGGCGCCGTAGGCGTGAGCCAGGGTCGCTCCGGTGGTTCCCGCCGACAGGCGGCCCGCCTCGCCGAGCTCCTGCAGCTGGGTGATGCACGCCTGGAGCTGTTCGGTCTCTCCGAGGACGGCGTAGCTGAGCCCGGCATGGGCATCGACGAACACGATGGGCTGCGGGAACCGCTCCTCGTAGAACTCTCGAACCTGCTGCCAGACGGCGCGATCACGAGGTTGCCCTGCCAGCTCCGAGCGCCACATGAACGACGACGAGTCGGAGAACACGGTGATCGGCGGGCTGGTCGTGGTGCCAGGCAGGCAGTTGTGACGGAAGGCCTGCCAGGCATCGTCATGGCGGCTGACTGCCATGAGCACCAGCGCGTAGTGCCACCAGATGTGGCAGTGCAGCACGCTCGCCCGATCAGATGCGGGGAGCCACCCGTCGAGGAAATCGACCGCTTCGTCGTCAGCGCCCGCTTCGAAGAGCGCGTGCACCAGCGTGTGGGCACCGTGGGGAGTGCTCGGGCGCTGTTCGAGCGCACGCTCGGCGAGCTGCCGGCCCTGGTCCCACCGGCCGGTCTCGATGAGGGCGAAGGCGTGCACGGTGGCAAACCACCAGTCGTCGCCGTAGTGCGGGGCGAGCGGCTCGAGGAAGGCGAGCAGCTCGGCTTCGCGGCCGATGCGTCCGCTGAAGCCGATCGCACCGAACACGCCGCAGGCGGGTGCCAGGGCGAACGCATCCCGCGGGTAGTCGATGACGTGCTGGCGGATGAGCTCGAGGCCTTGGGGCACATTGCCGCCAACCAGCAGTCTGACGATCTCGACGTGCTGCTGTTCCCTCGCGGTGGCCGCGTGGCCCAGCTCGACAGCAACTTCCACTGAGGCACGAGCTTCGGCAGGCCGCACGTAGAGCTGGTGCTGACGAGCCAGCGCAGCATGAGGAAGGGCGAAGCCCGGGTCTGCCGCAATCGCCGCCGACAGGCACTCTTCGACCCCAGCCTCGGCCGACAGCATCCGATCGATGCCCTCGACATAGGCATCACGGGCCTCGGCGGAGGCAGTGCTGAGTTCGAGTCCGTAGCGGTCTTGCATGCGCTCCGTCTCCGGCGTCGCTGACGTCGGCCTGCTCGTGGCCTCCTGGGTCGCGTCAGACCACCGCCAGCGACCAGACGAGCGGGAGGCCGGACCCGAGCTCGGTCCACTGGGCATCGTCGGACACCTGCCATACCTTGCCGGCGTCGGTGCCGACCAGCACCCTGCCCACGTTGTCCGGGTCGGGCACGAGGCCGTGGAAATTGACCGGCGACGGCGAGTGCGCGTCGTCGCAGAGCGACCGCCACGACTGGCCGTGGTCGTCAGACCTGTAGAGGGCCGCGTGGGCGCCGCCCTCGTCCTTGTAATGCGAGAAGGCCGTGGGGACACTGGCGACGGTGACGCTGTAGGGATCGCGGCGGTCGATGCACAGCGGGCGCGAGTAGCGCGGCACGACGCCGTTCCAAGCGTACTCCCATGTCTCGCCGTAGTCGCGGGAGCGGAACACCCCGGCGTTGCCTTCGAGCTCTTCGGCGACACCGTCAAAGCGGCCGTAGCCGGTGCTGATGAACAGCACCCCGGGCTCGGCGGGGTGGGCGAACATCATGTGGATGTCTGGATTGTCGCCGGGCAGGTCGACCGTCCAGCTCTCGCCCCCGTCGGTAGAGCGGGCCACGCCGCCGACCTCGACGCCGACCCAGATGCGGGCGGGATCGTGCTCGTCGATGACAAGCGCACGTGCCCGTCCTGGCAGGGGAGGCTCGACCGGCACGCACCAGCGTTCCGCTTCGGGGAGCGCGGCGAATGCCGTGATCTCGTCCCACGTTGCCCCGCCGTCGTCGCTGCGGAACAGGCCGGCCGGCTCGGTGCTGGCAAACAGCCGGCCGTCGCTGGCGGCTCGGATCTGCCACACCTCGCGCCCGGCGAGCTGCGGCCCGGCCCAAGTCATGCCCCCGTCGGGGCTGGTGAACAGGCCGCCGGCCGACCCGGCGAACACGCGGCCGTCGATATCGACGAGGTCGCGGACGTGACGTGCTTCGAGCGTCTGTGTGGCTCCCTCGCCGTCGATGACGAAGACGCCCTTGGTGGTTCCAGCAAGCAGCTGACCGTTCATGGACTCACCCTAGATCGGACGCGGAAATGGCGGGTTCGGGCGCGTCAGACGTTTACGGATTGCTGTGCTCAGGCTCTCAAGGGTCGTCGAGCGTGATCGTCCAGCCGGGACCGAGTTCGGCGTCGAAGCGGTGCTGGAACATGGGCACGAGCATCGTGGCGGGCAGGACACATTCGGCGCAGGCTTCGTCGGGAATGTGGAGGCCGAGTGTGATGTGGCGTCCGGCGACCGACGCAGTGAGGTCGGCACGGTCGGCGCGCAGGACAGCGGCCAACTCCTCTACGACGCCGGCGACCGCGGAGTCGGTTGCCGGCGCTCTCGACGCGTCGGCGCTGACCTGTTCACCAGCGCGCGCCAGTTGGACATCGGTGCCGATTCGTCCGTCGTTGCGGGTCGGTTTGGTGCCGCCGGCAGTGAGCAGGGCTAGCACGGTGGGGGTCACCTCATCGGCGACAGCCATTGCCTCAGCCGAAGTCAGGCTGCCGATGGGGTGGGGCACGGTGGCGAACGGGTAGCCGGCGAAGCCCCGCAGTTCGGCGATTGCCTCGCCGGTGGCGGCGAACGGCTCGGTCAGGATGGCCGCGGCGGGCACACCCAGCTCCTCGGAGTGCACGGCGTCGAGCACACTGCTCGACGAGCAGCTGCCTCAATCGCCGATGGCGGCGATGATCGCCGTCACGTCGGCGGCCAGCGCCTCGACTTCCTCGGGAGCGGCTGGCAGGTTGGCGGTGGGCTTGAGCATCAGCACGGTGTCGCTCGCCCCGTGGGCCTCGATGAGGTTCTGGGCAACCCGTTGGAGGATCGCGGGGGCGTGTGTCTTGCCGTTGCTCACCAAACCGATGACGGCACCGTCCAGCGAGTCGGCCCGCGGCGCGAGGGTGGCCCCCGCGTTGGCCACTCGCAGCGTCGGGTCCACCAGGGTGACGGTCATGGCGTGAGTATCTCCTGGGTGATGAGCGGGACGCTGCGATCGCGGCTCCAGGTGGGGAAGAACGAGGAGTGGCCGCCGGCATCGCCGCCGCCGACCATGAGCGCGATGTCGTCAGGGCACGTCCCGCGGGGAACTGAGATGTCCTCATCGCCGGGCTGAACCTGCGGGTCGGTCTCCATCCATTGCGTCGGGTGGAAGCCGGTGACATTGCCGGCCGCTTCGACCTTGCCGCCGCGCTTCACCTCGGCGTACGTGCGAGTGGCGTGAGCGAACAGGTACTCCTGCACCTGCGCCCGGCTCCAGCCGGCCGCCCCGAGCTTGCGGGCGTGCTCGGGCGCAAACACCACCAGCGACCGACCAGAGCTAAGTGAGCCGAACGCTGACATCGTGTCGGCAAACGTGCCCAACAGACCCTCGGGATCGGGCGATGCGTGGTTCAGCACGTTGTGGCCCGACTCGGCAGCCATGACGGTGACCGTGCTCTGGCCGGGCGAGTAACCCAGCGACACGTGGTAGGGCTCCCACGGGCTGGTCGCCTCGTCCTCTCCGAAGCACATCGCGTACTTGCCGGCCCAGCCCTGGGTGCTCTTGTCGAGCTTGCCGGGAATGGCCGCGAGGCAGTTGCGCAGCACGAGGCGCACCGCGCGGCCGACCGTGGCGTTGGCCCGGAAGCCTGGGCCGAACAGGTTCTCCTTGTAGTGGATGCCGATCTCGTTACGGATCGGACCGTTGACCACGATGAGGATGGCTGCGCCGCCGGTGCTGGCCGACACGGCATGCAGCTCGAAGGCCGGGTCGCCGATGGCGGCGAGAGCCGCACCCACAACCGGGAAGTACTCGGGCAGGCACCCGGCCATCACGGCGTTGGCAGCAGCCTTGCGTGCAGTGACCTCCAGGCCGCGTGCGGGTTCGCGCAACAGGACGTGGTCTGCGTCCCACGCACCGCCGGCCACCATGGCGTCCACCAGCGCCTCAGTGGGCGGCACCACCGGCAGGCCGTCGGTCCAGCCGGCGTCGTAGCAGGCCTCGATGGCCTGCCACGGGTCGGTCAGTTCGAGATCGCCGTTCGATGTCATGGTCTGCAGTGGCCGCGGCTGAGCGCACCCGCGGCCATCGAACCGGTCTGCCCCAATCCGGTCGCGGTCAAGGGCGGTGCCGGCGTCGGCGAGGACGCCGCCGGACGAGTCGCTCATCGAGCGTCTCGCGAGGGTTTGGCTCTGCGGCGACGATGGGGGCGGGTTCCTCGCCGGCCAGCACGGCCACGATCTTGGCGGTGTGCTCGGGAGTGCTGCCGCAGCAGGTGCCGATCACGCTCACGCCGGCGGCGTGAACCCGGTGCGAGTGAGCGGCAAGCAGTTCTGGGGTGCCGTCGTAGGCGAGCGAGTGACCGTGCCACACCGGCACACCTGCGTTCGGCTTGGAGATGACCGGAGTGTCGGGAGCGACTTGGGCAATGGCGAGCACCGCTGCTTCGGTGTCGGGCACGTTGTTGCCGCAGTTGGCACCGATGGCGGCGACTTCCAGGGGCCCCAGCCGGTCGGCCAACTCGTTGCCGGTGACGCCCATCATCGTGCAGCCGGCGGTGTCGAAGCTCATGGTGACCGCGACCGGCAGATCGCTCACCCGATGTGCTGCGCGCACGGCAGCCTCGACTTCGCCGAGCGCGCTCATCGTCTCGATCCACAGCAGATCGACCCCGCCAGCATCGAGCGCAGCAGCCTGCTCGGCGAAGGCGTCTTCGCAGGCTTCGACGCTCATGTCGCCGAGCGGCGCGAGCAGCTCGCCCGTCGGGCCCATCGAGCCGGCGACCAGCACCGGCCGGTCCGACTGCTGCGTCTCAGCGTCGGCTTCGGCCCGACCGATCTGCGCAGCGGCAATGTTGAGCTCGCGCACCTGCCGCTCGAAGCCGTGCAGTGACTGCCGGAAACAGTTGCCGCCGAAGCTGTTCGTCACGATCAAATCGGCGCCAGCCTGCAGGTAGCCCCGGTGGACGGCCCGGATCTCCTCGGGGTGGCTGAGATTCCATTCCTCAGGCGACCAACCCGCTGACAATCCGGCGGCGAACAGCTGCGTGCCCATCGCGCCGTCGGCCACCACGTACCCCTTGGATTTCACGATGTCATGCAGTGTGACGGTCATCGGTTGGCTCAGGTCCTTGGCCGGCTCGCAGTCGCGAAGCCGTCTGGCGGGTCATGTCTCGCAGCGCAACGTATCGCCGTATTCGCTCGCCGCACCACTGGCGTTGTTGCAGGTGTTCAGGAATCCGTGGGCACCCGCTCGCTCGTCGTGCAAGCATTTCGCAACCAGAGGGTGAAAGGGGCTGGCCATGGACGAAGTGACCTACGAAGTTGACGGGCACGTGGCGACGATCACGCTGAACCGACCCGACAAGCTCAACGCGATGACCGACGAGATGTACCACGGCATCGGCGAAGCACTGCTCGCGTCCGACGCTGACCCTGCGGTGCGCTGCACGATCGTGACCGGGACCGGCCGGGCGTTCACGTCCGGGCACGATCTCGGCGAGTTCGCGGATCGAGCCGCATGGATGCCGTGGCGGCCAGACCGGTTCGACATCGGGCTCGAAACCGCCAAGCCCACGATCGCCGCGATCCAGGGCTATTGCCTGGCGGGCGGCCTCGAGCTGGCGCTGTTCTGCGACATCCGGGTCTGCGACGAGACCGCTCAGTTCGGCTGTCCGGAAGTGCGCTGGGCGATCCTGCACGGCTACGGCGCGCTGCGGCTGCCCGGCCTGATCGGCTCGTCGGATGCGATGCGGCTGCTGCTGACCGGATCGTTCATCGACGCTGCCGAGGCGCTGCGCATCGGGCTGGTCAGCGAGATGACTGCTCCCGAAGACCTGCGGGCAACTGCCCGCGGCATCGCCGACCAGATCGCCGCCAACGGCCCTGCCGCGATTCGCATGACCAAGGAGATGGCGCTGCGCGGCCGGGAGATGTCGCTGGCCGACGGCCTGCGGCTCTACCAGGAATACACCCGCTCAGCCTTCGCCTCTCCCGACGCGAAAGAGGGCCTGCGGGCCTTCGCCGAACGCCGCGACCCCGACTACGGCGCCTAGCCCGGATCCACCGGTGGGGTGGGTTGGCGGGTGTTGTGTTGGTTGGTGCTGGGGTTGTGGGGTTCGGTGGCGGGGTTTGGTGTGCTGGGGGGCGTGCGGGGGTGGGGCGGTGCTCGGCTGGGGCTGGGTTGTGTGCTGCGCCGGGTTGGGTGGGTGCGGGGTGTGATTCACCCTGGGTTTTGCGCAGGCTCCAGAGATTGGAGCAAGCATGGGATCCATGGATGCAGAGATTCGTCCGGCGGCGACGTCGAGGCGGTATTCGCCTGAGCAGAAGGACCAAGCGGTGCGCATGGTGCTGGCCTTGCGTGCGGAGCTGGGCACCACGGCGGGGACGGTGTCGCGTGTGGCGCGTCAGCTGGGCTATGGGGTGGAGTCGGTGCGCCGCTGGGTGGCCCAGGCCGAGATCGACGCCGGGACGCGTGCTGGGGTGACTTCGGCGGAGAGCGAGGAGCTTCGGCGGCTGGGTCAGGAGAACCGTGAGCTGCGGCGGGCGAATGAGATCCTCCAGCGGGCGGCGGTTTTTTTCGGGTAAGGGGCTCGACCGCCGACAGCGATGATCGTGGGGTTCATTGACCAGAACCGTGCCGAGTTCGGAGTCGAGCCCGTCTGCGCTGCGTTGCAGGTGGCTCCGTCCACGTATTGGTCAGCGAAGCGCCGTCCGCCCTCGGCGCGGGCGTTGCGGGACGCGATGCTGATGCCGGTGCTGCTGGCGCTGTGGGAGGCCAACTACTCGGTCTGCGGGGCGCGCAAGCTGTGGATCGCCGCCCGGCGGGCGGGCCATGACATCGGCCGCGATCAGGTCGCCCGGCTCATGAAGCTGCTCGGGATCGGTGGCGTCAAGCGGACAAAGAAGGTGCGCACCACCCGCCCGGACCCCACAGCGGCTCGGCCCGCCGACCTGGTCGAGCGCGTCTTCGCCGCCGAGGCGCCCAACCGGCTGTGGGTCGCGGACCTCACCCAGGTCGCCACCTGGTCCGGGGTGGCCTACGTGTGCCTCGTCACCGACGCGTTCAGCCGCCGCATCGTGGGCTGGCGGGTCGCCGGCCACATGCGCACACAGATGGTCCTCGACGCTTTGGAGATGGCCCGCTGGACCCGAGGCGCACGCCTCGAAGGACTCATCGCCCACGCCGACGCCGGCAGCCAGTTCACCAGCATCCGCTACAGCGAACGCCTCGACGACCTCGGCGCGGTGCCCTCGGTCGGCTCGGTCGGCGACTCATATGACAACGCCCTCGCCGAAGCCGTCAACGCGCTGTTCAAGACCGAGCTGATCCGAAGCCCCCGCCAAGGCCCCTGGCGCACGATCGACGACGTCGAGCTCGCCACCCTCGGCTGGGTCCACTGGTGGAACACCGACCGCATCCA